>NZ_NDHW01000131.1 GCF_002251945.1 Pseudanabaena sp. SR411 | reverse complement strand
AAATCGGTTTTTTGAAAGCCCACCTACGGCGGGCTTTCAAAAAACCGATCTTTATAATGAGAATTGCTGATGCAGACTATAGAAAATGTCGGAATTAGGTCGCTCCAAGGTAAGCTTAGATACTATGCTTAAATATTAAGCACAAAAAAAGCTCAAATATTAAAGATTAAAAATTAGGGTTCACTTAAAACCCTTTCAAGCAATTTATAAAGAAATGTCTGGAAGTAAAGTTGATGTAGGGCTAGGTCTATGAAGTGGGTTACTAGTCTTTCGACAAAAATATCTTTGGAAGCTGCGGTGCAGGATCTGTCACAGCAAATATTTGCTTTACTTGGCGATCGATCGCTTGACTTGGGCTTCTTGTTTGTTTCCACTGCTTTTGCTAGTGACTATCCGCGTTTGTTACCATTGCTAGCGGAAAAATTGCCGATCCGAAAATTAATTGGCTGCTCTGGTGGGGGAATTGTAGGCAATGGTCAGGAGTTTGAAGATAAACCTGCGATCGCCTTACTTGTAGGTCACTTACCTAATGCTGAGGCGAAAGTATTTCACCTTGATGATAATCAGTTGCCAGATCTTGATAGTCCACCTGATCGTTGGGAAAAGTTAACGGATGTTGACCCCGTAGTTTCACCTAGCTTTGTGTTGGTTGGTGATCCGTTCTCATTTCCGATTAATGACTTAATTCAAGGGCTAGATTTTGCCTATCCCAATGCGGTTAAAGTTGGGGGATTGGCTAGCAGTGGTGGTATGGGTGCAAATGCCTTGTTTTGCTTCCACGAAGAAGGCAAATATAAACTTTACCGCACGGGGCTGTTAGGCGTAGCCTTGTGGGGTGATGTGACGATCGATCCTGTGGTTGCACAGGGTTGCCGACCCATTGGCAAAATTTTGCAAGTGTCTGAATGCGAACGTAATTTAATTTTGGGCTTGGAAGGAAAACCACCTTTGAGCTTATTGCAAGATACAGTGGGCGACTTAAACCCTAGCGATCGCGAACTCGCTCAGCATTCGCTATTTATTGGTGTGGTGATGAATGAGTTTAAAGCAAACCCATCACAGGGCGATTTCTTGATTCGCAATATTATTGGTGTTGATCCCCGATCTGGGGCGATCGCTGTGGGCGACAGGATGCGTCCTGGGCAGAGAATCCAACTACATTTACGGGATGGCAAAGCCTCGGCTGAAGATTTAGAGGAAGCTTTAATCAATTACACCAACCAGTTGAGTTTGGCGGCTCCTAATATTTCTCCTACAGCAGCTTTAATGTTCTCTTGTATGGGACGTGGAGAGAGACTATATGACAAACCAAACTTTGACTCGGAGATTCTGCAAAAGCATCTTGGCTTAATTCCCTTTGGCGGATTTTTCTGCTCTGGTGAAATTGGTCCTGTAGGAGGCACGACATTCCTACATGGTTATACTTCAGTATTTGGCATCCTGAGACAAAAGAACAAGTAAAAATAGAACGAGGTCGAAATTAGTATTGACATTTTTAGTCGCTACATCCCGTTGAGGTTTTGAGTAGCCCAGAGGAATTTATGAAATATCCGTGAAGCCAAGCTTTTATAAATTTCTCTGGGTTTTAATTCAGCGCAAAGCGCGATCGCCTAAGAATTCTATAGCAAACCAAATCCCCAGAAGCAAGTTGCGCCGCAACTCGCTTCTGGTTTTATGTCCTAAGAAAAACTTGCCATAGTTCTAATTTTGTTTTTCTGAAAATTGTAATAAACCCAAAAATTGAGATTAGCTCTGGTACAATCACTCTAAAATTTCCACTACTTCTCCATAGTTTTTAAGGTACAGGATTCAGAAGTATGCAGCTAATCAATGTAAAAAAATTACGTTCAATCAAGTTTATTACTAGCTTATATAATCTTCTATTCAAACCATTAAAAGCAGAAAAAGGGGATTACGATTATCTAAGATGGAATGGATTGATTGACTTAATGTGGAAAATAGGAGGGAATTCAACCCGTGCATTTTTAACCAAAAAATTTCTCAGCAGTTCTCCTCACTATCTTTACCCCAAAAATAAGTTCTATTTTCTTCCAGGAGAATACGAAGAGTTGCTCTCCCAACTTCGTCTTTCTCGTGCTGAGATCGCTAATGATGTTTTAGCAAAACTGATCAAACCTGATGACGAGGTACTAGAATTTGGTTGTGGACATGGCTTGATTGTTGGTGCAGTGGGTAAGTTTTGCAAACGTGCGGTTGGCGTAGATGTCAGTCAAGCAATCATCAGAGTTGCGGAAGAACTCAATCGTGATGTCAAAAATGTTTCATATGTTAGGAGTTCAGGACTAGATCTAAAGAACATTACTGATCAGTCATTAACTTTTGTTTATTCAATTGAATGTATTCAGCATATTGAGAAGGTACATGCTGTAACATTCTTCCATGAATTTTATCGTATCCTCAAACCAAATGGCAGGGCATTAATCCAGTTTCCAGACTTGACTCGCTCACATGAACTTGATGCATGGATGGAAGGCACTTGGAAAGTACAGTCAGAGCGCCCTTATTCTGAACTAACCATGATGAGGATACGTTATTACACGCCTGAAGAAATTAAGATTTTACTAACCCGTATTGGTTTTAGCGATGTCGTTTTTCTAGACCACAATCTCAATCCTGTAGAGCGCTCTTCGGTATACTTTTTAGCTACTCGCTAGACCCAAAAAAGGCGGCGCATTGTGCGCCGCCTTTTTTGGTTACTGACTAATTACAGTTTGTTTATTAAATGCAAATTGGTTAAGAATGCGATCGCAGATTTGACCACTGGATAGACCAAGAGAATTAAATGATTGCTCTGGTGAGGCATGTTCAACGAGAATATCGGGAACTCCGATACGGTAAACAGGAGCTAGCACATTCGCATCATTCATAGCTTCCAAGACAGCACTACCAAAACCGCCCATCAAGCAACCTTCTTCAAGGGTGACGACCTTACCAATTTTTTTGGCAAGCGGCAGAATTAGCTCCGTATCTAGTGGTTTGGCAAATCTGGCGTTAACGACCGTGGCGCTAATACCATGCTCGTTGAGGAGTTCCGCAACCTGTAGCGAAGGATAGACCATTGAGCCATAGGCGAGTAACAAAACATCCTTACCTTCGCGCAAGACTTCAGCTTTACCAATTGACAATGGCTCGATGTCCTCATCTTGCAATGGTGCGCCTACACCGTTACCGCGAGGATAACGCATGGCACTGGCTCCATTGTGAGTTAAACCAGTGACGATCATGTTCTGCATTTCGGCTTCATCCTTAGGAGCCATCAGCACCATGTTAGGAATGCAGCGAAGATAAGCGATGTCGTACATACCTTGGTGGGTAGGACCATCAGCACCAACGATACCTGCGCGATCGAGACAGAAGAAGACTGGCAAATTCTGGATACAGACATCATGGATGATCTGATCAAATCCGCGTTGCAAGAAGGTGGAATAGATCGCAGCAACAGGACGCATTCCTTCGCAAGCCATACCTGCGGCAACGGTGATCGCATGTTGCTCGGCAATACCAACATCAATAAATTGATTGGGTAATGCGGCTTGGAATTTGTCTAAACCTGTACCTGTGGACATGGCGGCGGTAATGGCAACGATGCGCTTATCATGCTCGGCAAGTTTAATCAGCGTATCCGCAAACACCTTGGAATAGCTAGGAGGCTTTGGCTTACTAGAGGTCGATGGCTTTGCTTTGCCTGTGGCGAGGTCAAAGGAATTTTGGGCATGATAGCCAACGCGATCGGCTTCAGCATAGCTGTAACCCTTGCCCTTAGTGGTGCTAACGTGAACCATGACGGGGCCAGTTAGTGTATGCGCCATCTTAAAGGTGTCGATCAGTTCCTTGAGATTGTGACCATCAACGGGACCAATGTAAGTAAAGCCAAGTTCTTCAAATACGGCTCCGACTTTATTTTGAACCATCGTTACAATCTTTAGATTGTCCTTGATGCGCTCAATCTCAGGGCTAATCTGTTCGCCAACAAAGGGAATATTGCGGATCTGGCCCTCTAGATTGTTGGTGATGAATTTCATCGGTGGGCTAAGGCGCATTTTATTCAGGTACTTAGGAATTGCGCCGACATTTGCCGAAATTGACATTTCATTGTCATTGAGGACAACTAATAAATTAGTTTTGGGAAGATGTCCTGCATGGTTGATTGCTTCGAGAGCCATCCCGCCTGTTAAGGAGCCGTCACCAATGATTGCCACAGTTTTATAATTTTCGCCTTGCAAATCACGGGCGATCGCCATACCCAGTGCTGCCGAAATACTGGTCGAAGCATGTCCTGCACCAAAATGATCAAATTCACTTTCGCGACGGTTGAGATAGCCTGCGATACCATCCTTTTGGCGCAAGGTATGGAAATTTTTATAACGACCTGTAATCAGTTTGTGGGGATAGGCTTGATGCCCCACATCCCACACAACTTTATCGCGATCTAAATCGAGGGTTTGATATAAAGCGAGAGTTAGTTCGACCACGCCTAGTCCAGGTCCTAGGTGTCCACCTGTGGCAGCGATCGTTTCTAAATGTTTTTGCCGAATTTCCTTTGCTATAGACTCCAATTGCGAGATCGTCAGACCATGCAATTGGTTAGGGTGGGTAACATCACTTAACCGCATATATACTTGTTTTTTATAAAATGGCTTCCTTTAGTTTAACTGAAGCGCACCCCTCAAACGTTCATCGCGATCGCAGTTCTTAAAGCTCAGTAACAAAAAAGAGGTGTTAAATACCTCTTTTTTGTTACTTGGAGAATAGTGACAGAACAGCTTGACGACATCCCATGCAGTCACAGCCTCGCTCACTAATTGCGCGATCACCTACGCGATCGCTGGTTAAGATATTAGTGCGATCATCACCAGACTGACGTTTAGACTCATTAATGTCATTATTTTTAGTAATTACAACTGATGATATGTAAGGATCACCATCTTGATTAGTGTTGATGCTTTGGTTCGTGTTTGCCTGTGCAGGATAGGCTGACAGCAAAAAAGAAGCCAATAATGCAGGGCTGGTGATAGCAGCTAATGATGATTTCTTCATAGAGGTTGGAATGTTGCAGCACATTCATTAGATTGCTGAAAATAGTAACATTTCTAGAAAAGCACAGCCATCCAAAACTTGATCTTGATTTTCTGATTTAGCGATCGCTATATACTAAGATTTACGCCCCTCAATTACCAATTTCTATTCATGCTTGCCGCCAGTCCCGATTTAGTAGCCCTAGCCCGATCGCAAATTATATTACTGACCCAAAGTTTGGGTGCAGTTGCTAGTGCTATCTATATCACCGAAAATGTGGCGGATGGGATGCCAACTAATCTAATTGAGGTTGCCGTATTTCCTGAAGATAGTTTGATGGCTCTGCCAGAAGCTTTTCCTGAAACTTTGCCAATGTTATCGATGGGAAGTGGTGGTTTAGTCAAACAACGTCGCTTTGTACTGCCATTGATTTATGAGGAGGCTATTTTAGGTTTTTTGATGACAGGAAGAGATGATCGCGACTGGCAGGAATATGAACAATCGCAAATTCAACAAATTGCCAATACTTTAGCGATCGCCTGTGCTTTAGATCGCCGCAATCAATGGTTAGTGGCTAATCAACAGCGCAACTATGAAGAGCAAAGCAATTTTTTTGCTTCTTTATTACATCAACTTCGCAATCCCCTGACTGCGATTCGTACTTTTGCTCAACTTTTATCACGGCGCATCGTTGAGTCAGATCCTAATCAAAAATTTGTCACGGGGATTTTACGCGAAACTCAGCATATTCAGGATCTACTTAGTGAAGCTGATCGTCCTGCGCCATTGCTACTACCGCAAGCCGAACAAGAAAAAGCCTTATTACCTGCGGCAACTATAGAGCTTGCACCTGTAGATCTAAACGGAATTTTGGAGGCGATCGCTAATTTTGCTAGTGCGATCGCTCAAGATCGCAATATTCAGTTTCTATCTAATATTCCATCTCATTTACCTAAAGTATTAGGTAATGAATCAGGGCTAAGAGAAGCGATCGGTAATTTGGTGGAGAATGCGCTTAAGTACACCCCTGAACGTGGCTATGTGCTGCTGGGTGCAGATGTGAAGCCTGATACAGTTTATATCTATGTTCAAGATACAGGTGTGGGAATTCCTGATGCTGATTTACCACGGCTATTTGAGCGCAGTTTTCGCGGCAGGCAAGCGGATGGCGATATTTCTGGCACGGGTTTAGGACTGGCGATCGCTAATGAATTGGTGCAGAAAATGGAAGGTAGTATTCATGTGATTAGTCAAGTAGGGAAGGGAAGTACTTTTGCCGTGACGCTCAAGAGATCGACATAAAACAAAAAAGCCCCGCATTGCGGGGCTTTTTTGTTTTATGTGTAACTTTAACTAATCCATTCAGGAATAGCTTCCTCTTTGGTGTTAGTGCGGCGCTCAAGGGTTTGACGCTCGAACTTCATGTGAATGGCACGATTTTGTTCGCCATCCGCAGCAACCGCAAAGATGGGATAGTCTTGGATACCATCTTGGAAAGAAGTATGGAATCGGAATGTGCCGTCAGCATTGAGCTTAATCGGACGACCACCAATGGTGACGGAAGCATCAGGCTCAGTTGCGCCATAGACAATCAATTCAGCATCAGCAACTAACCAGAATTGGCGAGGACGAATTGGAGCTTCGCTAGAGAAGAAACTATAGCTAGACATACCAATGCCAGAGTAGTTAATGCCGCTAGCACTGATTGCCCCTGCTGCCCCTGCAAATAAACCTGCACCAGAGGGGAAGACGTAGGAACTGAGGGACTCAGGAGCCATACCAATTCCCGACTCATGCTGCATAGAGCCATAGAGAGAGCCAGAGATTCTCTGAACTTCAGCTTCACGGGCTATATTGAAGATTTCGTCGTAGGAAGTATCGTTGCTGGTAGTAGCTGTTTCTTCGGGAGCAGGAGCAGCCTTCTTGGCTGGAGGAACCAGAGTGAAGAAGGTTTGACCTTTTAGAGTTTGATCCCAAGGTACAGTAATGAAGTTGTCCTCTACCCATTCCGATGGGAATACTGGAGGAACGTGAACTACTTTGGAACGGGTCAAGACTAACCAACGACCATCAGCACAACGGTAGCCAAGCTCGGCTACATAGTCGCGATCGCTAATCGGAATTGGTAAGTACCATTCGCGAGCAAGTTCATCGCTGTTGTATTCCTGTAAGTTATTGGGAGTTTGGTAATCCAAATTAACATCGGTGGCATCATATAAACGTAAAGCCAACTGCTGTCCACCTTGACGACGTAATTCTTCCTTTTGAGAATTAGGCACATCCCAATACACGTAAGCCCATTGGGGATCACGAGGTAATAGAACGATCCGACTTTCGCCATAACCACTTGGTAAATCACCAATACTTTGATCAATGGCAGCAAGCGATTCTAGGTTTTCTTCTGTTTCTTCACTACCCACATTAAACTTTGATGCTTCCACGATTTCTTGTGTCTCCGAGTTACTACTATCTGCTTGGATTGAGGCTGCACCTTGAGCCGTAAGAATAGTTTGAATATCAGCTAGGAGCTGAGATTTTCGCATTCGACTGTAACGAGAAATCTCTAGCTCTGCTGCTACTTTGCGAAGCTGACGCAAGGTCATTTCTTCTAGGGGAGGACGTTCCCTCGCCATACAATTAACCTCCAACTGCTTTTAATGATTGCTGCCTCAGTTGCACTGAACTGAGGTTTCGGTCTGTAGCTAAGTACATTCTGCCAAATTTTCGGAGAAGGTCAATGGCTGAAAGGGTTATCTTCTATTGGTTTAGACAAGTTTATTAAGGATTTTTAGTACAAATACTTAGCTAAAACCAAATACCTGTCATTGTTGTGGCGATCGCCTTGGCAAATTTAATAGGGGATCGCAATGTCATGATTTCATAACATTGCGATCCCCTCCTTTGGATACTAGGGGAGGTTGCCCGAAAAGCCATAAGATTAAAGGGACAACAAATATGTATTTTTATAAATATGAAGGCAAAATACGAGTCTTTATTTAAGTCTTTAAAAGTTTTAAAAGGTGCTTTACAAGGCTTATGTCGTTCGGCGATCGCTTTTACATTAGCTGCCCTAGTGGTACTTAGCGGTTTTACACCCGCAGCAAATGCGGCTCTGTTTGCTAAAAAGGGTGAAACGTTATCAACAAAAGAAATACAGACGCTTGTCAATGCAGGTTTGACAGGTAATTACATCGCTGATACAACCGATACGATCAAAACGTTGCGAGAAGCGATTAATCTCCCAGAAGATGCTGAAACCCGTGCTGCGGTCAAAACATCGGCAAGATATAAAATCAATGCCTATGTATCCCGTTATCGTGCTGATCGCGAAAAGAGTGGTTTGTACTCCTATACAACGATGCTGACCGCATTGAATACGCTGGCAGGATATTACAACGGCTCGATCAAGCGTGCAATACCTGCAAAGGTTCGCGATCGCCTATTACAAGAGTTTGATCGTGCAGAAACTGCGCTAACTCAAGGACGGTAATTTTATTTTTAGGAAACTGCACTGATCGCATTTTTTACATTGGCTGTAGGGGCGGGTTTTACTGATAACCCTGCGATGTATGGTCAAATTATCAACTAAACTCGCCCGTACTTTTATGTGTTATTTACAGCAATTACCGATCAAACGAACCACAGAATATTTTTGAAAGCGTTGCAAAGCAACGCTTTCAAAAATATTCTTGGTTTGGGTTTGAG
>NZ_NDHW01000130.1 GCF_002251945.1 Pseudanabaena sp. SR411 | reverse complement strand
ATTCCTGTAGTTTGTCAATAATCATGGCTGTAGATATGTCTTTCTTTTTTATCTACTTTAGGCAGTTTGTATCTCTTTTACTCTGCCTTTCTTACCTTTTTTAGTCTAAACTCCAGAGACTTACGGACATTTATGGATTGGTGCGATCTGGCTTGGGTGGATGTGAGTCGGCGCAAAGTAACGCAGTTTAAAACTTTTTTGCTGAAGGAGCGTGAGTTGGCATTGAGTTCGGTCAATCGGGTGCTTCGGACTCTGAAGTCTTTTTATCGATGGATGTTGCTGTCGGAATATGTGGTTGCCGATCCGACGATTGGCATTCAGCAGGAGCGACTGCCTGACCCTGTGGCTAAGGATTTGGAAGATGTGGAGGTGTTGCGGATTTATGAGGCGATCTCGTTAGGTAAGGTGATGTTGCGCGATCGGGCGTTGTTTTCGATTTTGTTGCATGGATTGAGAGCAGAGGAGGTTTGTCGTTTGAATGTTGAGGATTATTGGAATGGGGAATTGGTGATTAAGGAGGCGAAGTGGGATAGTAAGGGGGAAGTACCTTTGACGAAGTTGGGCATGCAGGATTTGGATGCTTATTTGGATTGGAGGAGGGAGCAAGAAGGAGAGATATCGCCTGATAGTGCTTTGTTTGTGTCTTGTTCTAATCGCAGTCAGGGAAGGCGGTTGACCTATTGGGGAATTCGTCATGTGGTGGATGATTTGGCGGATAAGACTGGGATTGATTTGCATTCCCATCGGGGTCGGCATACGTTTGCAACGAATTTGATTGTGAAGTATGAGTTAGATCCTTCTTTGGCGATGGAGTTAACTAGGCATCGGGATGTCAGGAGTTTTAGGCGTTATGCCAATCGTAAGAATAAGATTGCGGCGAAACGGGCTTTCTTGAAAGCGGCGGAGAGGTTGGAATAACTGAGAACGATTATTATACAATTGCTGATTATTACTAAAGTCCGAGCGCCCTCGCCACGAAAACAAATGTAGAAATTTTTTCCCTCATTCAACATCCTATTGAAGCACAACTGTTAACGATTTGAAAAAAATATAGCAACCCTAAACTAGGGATAAGCTGAATGAACCCACATTTTCCAGTGATAGAGTACGGGTTGTACTCTGCCTCTGGAAACTATGAGCAAATCCCCAAAAAGACCCAAAAATCTCCATTCTGTTCAGGCAAAATCTAGAAAATTGGAAAAATTGTCTCTAAAACGACCATAACGAGAGGGTTTCAGAGATGTATCCTTCTCAGACACGAATCGTTGCCATACCCCTATTTACTTTCGTTCAAATAAAATAAGGTGAATTACATTTCATTAATTTCAAGATTGACAATCTCAATGACGTTGACAAATAGATCATAATTAAGAAGAAGCTTAACTATTTGTCTAAAGGATTATGACTGAAGTTTATGTCAGTACCGATGTTGAAACTGATGGTCCCATCCCTGGACCGAACTCAATGCTTAGCCTTGCATCTGCTGCTTACCTGAAAGATAAAACTCTGGTTGGAACTTTCGCCATCAACCTTAAACCTCTTCTAGAAGGGAAGCCTGATCCTAAGACAATGGAATGGTGGCAAAGCCAACCTGATGCTTGGCAAGCAACTCAAGTAGATCCTCAAGAACCTTTAAAAGCTATGCAAGACTATCTAACTTGGCTAAAGTCATTGCCTGGAAGTCCGATATTTGTAGCTTACCCTGCTGGGTTTGACTTTCTATTTGTGTACTGGTATCTAATCCGATTTAGTGGTGAAAGCCCATTTTCACATTCAGCAGTAGATATAAGAACTTACGCAATGGCGATGCTTAAGACAGAATATTCACAAGCTAACAAACGAAATATGCCGAAACGTTGGATTGATCCTACTCCACATAGTCACGTTGCTTTGGATGATGCAATTGAGCAAGGGACTTTATTTTGCAATATGTTGGCAGAAAATATGAAACTAGAAAATTGATGCCCCAGTACAACTACCTCACTAATCTTAAGGTTGAGTGGGTGGCTTTTTATTACTTTTCAACATCTTCAATCGAAGAAACCATAAAGGAAGATATGGATTAGCATCAAGCTCCTTGCTTAGAGATACTTTAAGCAAATGCCATTGTTTCAGAGGCAGAAATTGCTTCTCTGATATTCCAGGTAGATCGCGAGTGTTAAAGTAAGACTCCTCTAATGTAGTAACGTCATCTTCAGTTAGCTGGTTTGACTTAGCTTCTAGGCGCTTAATCTCATATCTTATCTTTGCGTAGTGATTTACTGCCTGAGCATGAGCCGCAGCCTTTTCAGCAGGCTGCCAAGCAAGGAGTACGAGACTTACCGAGAAATTCGCTGTAGCGGTAATGCCATTAATCCACTTAAAGGTATCAGGTGAAATATTTGTAGTACGTTGCAAGAAATCATCGGAAATGAAGGCAATTGAGAGTAAACAAGCTGAGAAAATCAGCAAGAAAATATTTGTGGCTGAATTCCACCCAGCATAGTCATCTCGGAGTTTGCTATGCATTGTCGCCATCTGGTTGGCTCTCCGACTCATTGTTTTCAGTTGATCAAGCAGAGGATGACTCGAATTACTCATCGCCAAACCACTCCTCCCATCTTGCAGTTGATCGGTGTGTGTTAGCTGCATCCATTTGTGTTGCCAATCTTAACAACGCTTGAGAAACTTGACGACGTTGAAGGCTGTTAGCTGAGCCTACTCCCTTCCCGCTATAAGATCAGTGAATTAATGAAAAGATAAAATCCAGTGTTTTTCGTAATTGTATTTTTGAGAGAAATTGACTGGATTCAAAAAACTGCTCTAGCTGATTAGTGATATCTCCTAAT
>NZ_NDHW01000129.1 GCF_002251945.1 Pseudanabaena sp. SR411 | reverse complement strand
TATCTAGATTCTGACTAGATCGGGATAGATCGTTAGAACTTCATCGTTAGTGAGGGTATAGTCCTCAGATTGGGGTTCCCATAACACTTCGACAGCTAACAGGTTATCCGTAGGCACAGAGCCAATTACAGATAGTGCCGATTGTAAATCTGCGGAAGAACGCAAAGTTGGTAATTTACTTAGAGTTTCACCAGCAACAGCAAGTAAAAGTGTCACCACAATATATTCGCTAGGATCTTCCAGCCCACTACTACCTTCACTAGGCAATGCTGCCGCAGTTTTGCCTTGCAGTACCCGACCACCGACATTGCTCAAGACTTCGGCATTGAGTTTGCTGCGCTCAGACATCACCAAACTATTAAATTTTTGTTCAGCAAGGGCAAACTTGGTATTTTCGTTAGCGCTACTTACATAAACCCAATATTCAGGATGACGCATTAAAGAGATAGCTGTTTCACGGGTGACCGTGGCTAAGCCTTCCGATGATGAGGTGTCCGACTCAAGCGCGAGACGGGTTAACTCTTGTTGCAGCGATCGAGCGGAGGAGAGTAGACCAACTTGGATTTTGGCAACACTAACTTTGCTACCCATGCCAGTAATGCCTTCGCCATCACCATTACCGCGAAATGCTTGCATGATTGCGCCTGCAACGATTACCAATAATAGAATCGTAAACAGTCCGCCGCCGCCACCACCAAAAAACATGGGCAGGAAGAAGAATCCACCACCGCCGCCACCATAGTAGGTGTTGCTGCCGCTATATCCTGAATTTGATGGAGCCGAACGACTTGGGGCAGATTTGAAGGAGCTTCCGCCAATTCGACCACCTGAGCGCTTTGCAAAGGCTTCGTGGGCATTGCCAAATATAGTCATCGCAACTAAGGAAATTACGACGAGCGATCGCGTCCAGACTTTGACGTGAGTTTTAACTTTTTTCATAAATTCTGGGCTAAAAAACTTCATAGACAAAAAGGCTATTTCTCAAAGAATTGCTATAGATGTTCTAACTCAATTCTAACCTAGTCAAGATCTGCCACATAGTTTTCAGTACCTGCGGCGCTAAAATCGATAGTTAGTGGTGCGGCTTTGCCGTGCTACTAACTATCGGTTTTAGTTGCTAACCAATCCATTACCCGATCGCCTAGTGACACACCATCAAGGCGATCAATTTCGCGCACACCTGTTGGACTGGTAACATTGACTTCGGTTAGGTAGCCGCCGATAACATCGATACCCACAAACATTAAGCCATCACGCTTTAGAGTCGGTGCAAGTTGAGTGCATATTTCCCGTTCGCGATCGGTAATATTGACCTGAACTGCACTGCCCCCTGCTGCCATATTGCCACGAAATTCTCCTGTTTGGGGAACGCGATTAACTGCGCCAATTGGTTCTCCATCTAGCAAAATAATCCGCTTGTCACCCTTTTGTGCATCAGGCAGATATTCCTGCACCATTACAGGGGTTTTGCCGATATTAGTGCTGATTTCGATAAGGGAGTTGAGATTGCGATCGCCTACTTCCAAAAACAAAATCCCCTCGCCACCCTTGCCTCCGAGAGGTTTCATCACTGCCTTGCCCTCAGCCGCCACAAAGTCACGAATTGTCCCTTTATCAGCCGTCACAATTGTTTTGGGAATTGCCTTGGTAAATTGCAGTGCGTACATTTTCTCGTTAGCAGCACGAATGCCTTGGGGAGAGTTAAGAACTGTAGTTTTGCTAGCATCCACATAATCGAGAATATAGGTGGCATAGAGATATTCTGTGGTGACGGGTGGATCGGGACGCATCCACACAAATTGCATAGCTTCTAATGGTTGAAATTTGCCCTCGGCAACTTCATACCAAGGATTTGGGACTTGCCATTTACCATCAACTAGTGGCACAGGATAAATTTTAGTAGGTTGTAAAAAAGCCCAAGCCTTGCCATCCTTGACACTGAGCGTATTCATATTAGTGATAAATACTTCATACCCCTTGCGACAAGATGCTTCCATCAGAGCAATGCTAGTGTCATGGGCGGGATCGAGTTTCGCGATCGGATCAATAATAAAGGCAAGTTTCATGGGATTTTATTGATTTTTAGAGCTTTTAACACTCAATCTATCAGTTTTATAGCAATGCAAGAAAATCAAAACCCAAAAGATGAAGTGGTGGCGCGAAGCGCCACCACTTCATCTTTTGGGTTTAAGCAAAACTTATGCGAAAAGTAGAGGCAATTCATGAATTGCCTCTACTAGTAAAGCGCTTTGCACTCAAAACCAAGAAATTGTTTAAAAGTGTTGCTTCGCAACACTTTTAAACAATTTCTTGGTTTTGGTTCTATTCATCAATAGTAACTGTGGAAACTAGTCGTAATAATTGGGGGATTTCATCTGCTTCAGGTGCAAATTCTAACTGAGTTTCACGGGTGGGCAAATATCCTGACTCCGCAAAAGAGATTAACATTCTCTGCAACGCAATCCATACTTCCGATTCAAATTCCCAGTCATATCGAGAGTTAGCCCGACCTGCGATCGATCTCAATGCCCAAAAGTAACTATTACGGACGATAGAACCTTGTTTGTTGTACTTTGGTACATCATCTCGATGAATAAATAGAACTTCGTTCTCAATCTTAACTCGCATACTCTAGACTTGCCTAAACGTTTATTTGCAAAATTCTTTCCAGTCTTGATGTACTTGCTGGCTATACACCTTAGCATATTCCATCAGTTCTGTTTTCCACTTTGTTTTACTCGCAAAATCAATTAACTGATCGGCGATCGCTGAGCCTTGTCGTCCACTAGTTCGCAAATGTGACCAAGCCACAATCTGCCCTACAGACTGCATTAACTGCTCAGATTTTGACAACTTATCATCCCATTTCTCGATTTTCAAATGATCAGTAGGACTTTGTGTAGACTGAAGTTCTCGCAATACAAAAGAATCTTTACCAATAGTCACAGAATGCAAAAAAGCAGTTGGCATAGCCTGAAATCGCTTCTGAATGGAAACAATGCGATCAGCTTCACTCGACCACTTTGGTTGTTCCCAAATCACATAGGGATTCAGCGAAGAAGGAAGAGATTTTTTAAGATCGAGCAGATAATTACCATCGGGTGAGCCTTTACCTTCTACCAGCAAAACATAGCGTTCAATCCCCAAACTTCCTTTGCCTGCAATACGTTGAGAAACATCTAATAATTTGAAAAATTGAGGATTAGGTTGTTGAGATGCAAAGGATTCTATAAATTTGGTTACCTTCTTCCTTTGTTGCTCAGAAATTGGTTTTGCTTTTTTGTTGTCAATTTTTAGCGATCGCCTTTGTTTATCCTTATCTAAAACTGTACGCTCATCAAGAAGTTCCTTACGCTGGACGTGAGTTTTGCGACAAAGCATCGCTTCAATCACTGGAGGAGCCATATCTGCACCCATCCAATAGGCTTTGCCCTCAGCGATCGCCTGAGTGTAAGCATTGAGAAATTGCTGACAGAGACTTTCGGCAACTGATGGCTTAACGGCAAAGGTTTCTGAAGCTACAAAAATACTGGTCAATAACCGCACAATTTCCCAAGTACATGGTGCTAGTACGGCTTCATCAAAATCATTGACATCAAAATAAACATGGCGATTATCCGCTTTGTAATTGCCAAAATTTTCAACATGAAGATCTCCACAAATCCAGACCAGAGGCGCTTTTTTTAACCAAGATTTAATTGGCAAGTCTTCATAAAACAGATGACAGGTAGCTCGAAAAAAGACAAAGGGATTTTCTTTGTCTGCACGCATCGCCGCATATTTGTCCTTAAGCAATTCAGGATCTCGTGGTTGGCTGAGATTAAAACGCTGAATGCGATCGCGAATATTTCGATTTGCCATAAACATCCCCAAATTAATGTAGTCAACACTTCGTGTTGACTACATTAATTTAACCCCAGTTTGGGTTAATTTCAAACTGGCTCCTAGAAAGGGTTCACAGCGCAAACTCTCTCTAGGAGCAAAGAAGTAAAAGCCTCGCTTTGCGAGGCTTTTACTTCTTTGATTTTAAAATTTTGGAGCTTATAGCAATGTCAGTTTTGCTTAGAACATAAAAACCAAAAGATGAGTGGCGGCGCGAAGCGCCGCCACTCATCTTTTGGTTTTTGATTTGTCCTAGCTATCTTTTGTACTGCTATATTCTGTAATCACGTTAATTTACTTTACTAAGCCCTGTATAAACATTTTCATTTACTAATCCTAGCCAAGGATCACTGGCAGGGGTGAGAAAGAGTTCGTCGTAAACACGACGATTGAGAGCCGTTAAAGTAGCAGTATCACTATTTAGAAATTCACCATTGGCAAACCAATTATGAATCTGCGCGTGAAATACATACTCATTGCGAACAGTATCCTGCGCGATCGCCCGTTCAAAGCCGCTCACCACTGTGGACATAGAGGCACTTGGTGATAGTTTACGCTGCATAACATTCAGACTACCTTGATCGAGATAGACACGATTCTGGTAAAGCCTTGCTAATCTTGCCCAATTAGCATCACTGAGCTTGGCAAATGGGGAAGGTGGCGTAACTTCAGTCAGAGTCTCACCAGTAGTACGGCTTAACGTTGGCATTTCAACCATCATTTTTCCTACGGTTAAGCGACTTGCCAATATTGCACTAACTTGGGGTTCGGTAACAGCCAATGGCAGTAATGGTTGTGTTGGTAAGCGCAACCGAGTGAGATCTGAGCGCCAGTTTTTTTCTAACTTAGCGTAGCGATCGCGATGATATTTAATCAGAACTTCTCGTCTCAGGTTTAAATCACCATTAAGATTACTAACTGAGCTTACTGCTCTCTCAGCGTCCTTGAGATTCTCGATAAAAGCTTGAGGACTATATAGCCCAGGAATCGCATCAACTGGACGACCTTCACTATCCAGAACATAGTGAATGCTATTGCCAGTGAGAGTTTGCTCTAGCTTGCGACCATCCCCAAAATCAATCGTCACCTTAGGCACAGGACGCTCTGACTGCCAGTGCAAAATAAAGCGATCGCGCAGCAGTTGCGACACTGCCGCATTAGGATAAAGCGCCGTGCGGAAGAATCGACTGTTAGCACAACTTAGCTCATCATTAAGGTTTCCCAACAAACGCAAAGACAAAATCGGCTTACCCGTTTCTTTTGATGCAGTCTTAGCCGCTTCTAAATCTTTGTACCAATACAACTTTGAGGCATCACAGTCCTTTTGCTGGCAAATTGCGTCTAAAGTTGTCCGTAATTGTGGATTATTCGGCAAATCCTTTTGATAGGCATTCCAAAATGCATCTACACCCTCATTTTTAAATTCGCGTAACTTAGCGATCGCCTGTTGGGAAGTTGCTTGATCTTTGGAAGCAGCTTGTTGTACAAGGCTGTCTAAACTCGGTTGTGCTGAGGCTCTAGCTGCCTGTGGTGAAGAGATGGCAGAAAAGGCGATCGCGCCCAAGCTCAGTAAAGTGAAACATGAATTAGCCAGCGTTGTCTTGACAAGCATCATAAAATCTCCCTAATCGCATAGGCTTAACCTTAACCTGCCAGACATATTTATTGATCATATTGTTCCTAGAAAACTTAAGAAGTGAGTGGCGGCACTTCGTGCCGCCACTCACTTCTTAAGTTTGTGTTCTTACATTACTTGCAACGATCCCCGCAAAGATAGACAATGTTTGCATTCAGAAAAAATATGCACATAAAAAAGCCAAGATAATCCGAATAATTTATGAAAAACGTACTGGCTATCATTCTGGGCGGCGGACAGGGAAGCCGACTATATCCCCTCACTAAGACCCGTGCTAAACCCGCAGTCCCCGTAGCAGGCAAATATCGATTGATCGACATTCCTGTAAGTAACTGTATCAACTCAGGCATTGAAAAAATCTATATCCTGACGCAGTTTAACTCCGCATCACTTAATCGACATGTCAATCAAGCCTATCGACCTGCATCCTATTCTGATGGCTTTGTGGAAATTCTTGCCGCGCAGCAGACCCCCGATAGTCCAGACTGGTTTCAAGGTACTGCTGACGCTGTTCGTCGTTATGCATGGCTGTTAGAGTCTTGGGATGTCAGTGAATATTTGATCCTTTCTGGCGATCATCTATACAACATGGACTACGAAAAATTCGTCCAACATCACCGCGAAACTGGGGCAGATATTACCTTATCAGTATTACCTGTGGATCAGAAAAAAGCCTCAGCCTTTGGCTTACTTAAAACTGATAGTACTGGTAAAGTAATTAACTTCCTAGAAAAGCCTAAAGGTGAAGCTCTAGAGGGAATGCGTGTTGACACCACAAAACTCGGATTGGATCAAGCTTCCGCGATCGCGAACCCTTTCATCGCTTCAATGGGAATCTATGTATTTAACAAGCAGGCTATGTTAAAGCTGCTCAGCGAGAATCCTGAACACACGGATTTTGGCAAAGAAATTATTCCTGATGCAATTCACAATTTGAATGTTCAGGCTTATCTTTACAAGGGATATTGGGAAGACATTGGAACCATTGAGTCTTTCTATCAAGCAAATCTTGAACTAACTCGCCATCCTGCCACTGGTTTTAATTTCTACGAAACCAAAAAACCAATCTACACTCGCGCTCGTTACTTGCCCCCTAGCAAAGTGCATGATAGTAAAGTCAAGGATTCAATTATTGGCGAAGGATGTATCCTCAACCAATCCACAATTACTAACTCAGTTGTTGGGATTCGGATGCATATTGAAGCCAATTGCACAATTGAAGACACACTACTGATGGGTTGTGATTTTTATCAACCTGAAGAGGATCGTGCCTCAGATCTCGAAAACAGCAGAGTGCCAATGGGCATTGGCGAAAATACGATCATTCGCCACGCAATCATCGATAAAAATGCTCGCATTGGCAAAAACGTGCAAATTATCAACAAGGATCGAGTTCAAGATGTAAATCGTGAAGAACAAGGCTATTGCATCTGTAATGGCATTGTCGTCGTCGTCAAAAATGCTGTAATTCCAGATAACACCATCATCTAAAAAATAAGCGGCACTTCGTGCCGCTTATTTTTGATTAACAAAAGCCTTGCTTAGCAAGGCTTTTGTTGTTTATAAAGAGGGCTGGCACTTGTGCCATTCCGTTGACTGCTCGTAGCCGTAGGCAACTTGCAATAACACATCTTCTCTTAAGACATTAGAGATCATTTGCAAGCCAATTGGTAGTCCTTTAGAATCAAAGCCACAGGGGATACTAATCCCTGGAAGCCCCGCCAAATTCACAGGAATCGTCATCAAATCAGAGAGATACATTCCCAGTGGATCTTCCGTTTTACTACCTGCCTTAAAAGCAGTAGTAGGTGCGGTTGGACAAACTAAAACATCAACTTGCTCAAAAGCTTTTTGGAAATCTTGAACGATCAGAGTTCTGACTTTTTGCGCTTTGAGATAATAAGCGTCATAATAACCAGCCGATAGAACATATGTCCCAATCATAATCCGCCGTTTTACTTCCGCACCAAAGCCTTGTTCACGAGTATTTTCATACATACTCAGCAAGTTCTCAGCCTCCTGATCACGGAAGCCATACTTTACGCCATCATATCGAGCAAGATTGGCTGAAGCTTCTGAAGGCGCAATGATGTAATAAGTGGGCAGTCCATAGCGAAAACGAGGACAGGATATTTCATAGACTTCTGCACCCATAGTCTCAAAATGAGCGATCGCTTTTCTGACCGCAACTTCCACTTCACTATCTAAACCTTCGCCAAAGGTTTCGGTGATTACACCAATTTTTTTACCCTTGAGGGACTGAGTTAAATCTGGGGTTAGTAAAGCCGCGTAGTCAGGGACTTCGATGTTAATGCTAGTGGAATCCTTAGGATCGTAACCTGCGATCGCTCCTAAAAATATAGCTGCATCTTCAACAGAGTTGGCAAAGGGTCCTATTTGATCCAATGATGAAGCAAAAGCAACTAGCCCAAATCTGGAAACTAGTCCATAGGTAGGCTTTAATCCAACGACACCACAATAGGAAGCAGGTTGACGAATTGAGCCACCCGTATCTGAACCCGTAGCAATTACACATTCACCACTAGAGACGGCTGCTGCTGAGCCACCCGATGAGCCACCAGGCACATAATCCGTATTCCAAGGATTAGCTGTGAGCGCGATCGCTGAGTTTTCGGTAGAACTACCCATCGCAAACTCATCAAGGTTGGTTTTGCCGACCATGACAGCCCCAGCCGATCGCAATTTTGCCGTAATTGTCGCTTCGTAGGGTGGGACAAAATTTTTCAGCATATTGGAGCCGCAAGTAGTGGGCATCCCCTTGACACACATATTGTCTTTCATGCCTAGGGGAATACCTGCTAATGCTGGTAAATTTTCTCCTGCGGCGATCGCGGCATCGATGACTTTTGCTTGGGCGATCGCCACTTCGGGCGTAACAGTCACAAAACTATGTAATTTTGTCTCTAACCGATCAATGCGATCTAAAAACTCTTGAGCAATTTCGGTTGCTGATCGCTCTTTATTAATTAAGGTTTGACGAATTTGGGCGATCGATGACATAAACAAGCTGATGGGTTATTGGGCAGAGTCCCAATTATAAAACCAAACTAGCTAATGCTAACGATAGGGTAATTTAACAATTTTCTGGACAAGTGTGGAGAAAGCAAATACAATATATCCGCAAATTAAGGTACGTTCGCACCGCTTGGAGGTCATTATTCCTGAACCGCTAACCCTGACTGTGAGTTTACGAGGCAGCCGCGAAGTCAAGGACACCTATCAATTGATCCGCCTCACAGGTCTTCTAGACGCTTTTTCTGAGCCAGCCTTTAAAAAGGTCATTGGCAAATGCGTCGAAGATGGTCCTACCAACGTGATACTAGATCTGTCAACCATTGATTTTGTCGATAGCTCTGGACTTGGGGTTTTAGTGCAAATGGCAAAAAAAACTCAAACTTTGAGTGGCACACTCCAGATTATTACCAACGCTAGAGTCACCCAAACTGTCAAATTGGTTCGACTAGATCAGTTCCTATCACTACAAACATCAATTGATGAAGCTCTAGCCAAGCTTGACCAGACTAAAAAAAGTTAATCAAAGTCAATTGCTCTCACGATCAATTAATCTAAAAATTCAACCTAATAACTTAGGTTTAAATCAGCTAATCACTTGAGCCAGACTTTACATTAAATTTTCAGAAAAATTAAGCGGGGTAAATTTTCCAAACTTGAGTTTTGCTTTGACATGAGATTAATAACTCTACTGGCTTTGATATGGTCATAATTTAGTCAAAACTAAATTACAGCGCCTTGCGCTCAAAACTGAATCAAGAAATTTTCAAGAACATTGTTTCACAACGCTCTTGAAAATTTCTTGTGGTTCTTTTGATAGAAAACTGCTGTATGATGTGAATGAGATAAAATTTATAAACAAGTATGGGCAGGCTCCGTCTGCCCATACTTGTCTGAAATAAATGCAAATGTTGATTGTCTAAACATTTTCTCTACATACAAACTAATTAACCTAATTATTCTGTAATGGCATTCTTTCGTAATGTCTCTTAGTCCAACAGTTAACAATATTGCTGAGATTCCAGCCTCGGCTCTCGCCTATATTGGAGATGCTGTTTATGAAATGCAAATGCGGTTGCATTATTTACTCCCGCCACGCACCGCAAAACAGTATCACCAACTCGTAGTTAGTCAAGTAAGAGCCGAGCAACAAGCAAGACTTCTCGAAAAAATCGATCTCACAGACTTTGAGTCCGCTCTAGTAAGACGTGGACGCAATGCTGCTGGATCTACACCACGTAAAGTTGATCCCAAGATTTACCAAAATGCCACAGGATTTGAAGCTTTGATTGGTTATCTTTACTTAACCGATCGCGATCGCCTTGACCAAATTTTCACACAGCTACTTAGCCACATCGACAACCCAGCGCCGCCATGACAACGCAACCCAGACTAAAATCTAAATCCGACAAGAATTCTGACCGAGACGGAGAGAGGAGTTACGAGAAACGCTCCGAGAAGTCCTTTGATAAATATTCTGATAAGCGATCTGATAATCGCTCTGACAGCCGATCTGATCGCAGCACGGGCAAATATAGCGACAAACGCTCTGACAGTCGTTCCGATAGCCGTCCAGAAAAACCTGCGAGATCCTTTGACAAACCTTATAAATCTGATAAGCCTTACAAGTCGTCAGATAGAAACACAGATAGAAATTTTGACAAGCGTTCCGACAGCCGATCTGACTCTTCTAAATATTCAGGATACGCTGGTAAATCAGACAAATACGCAGATCGTCGTCCTGAGAAGAATTTTGATAAGCCCTTTGAAAAGCGCAGTGACTCATCATCTGAACCGAGATTTGAGCGCAAGTTTGACAAGCCCATCGGCAAAAAGTTTGGCGACAAATTCGCCGAGAAGAAATTTGGCGATAAAAAGTTTGGTGACAAGAAGTTCGGCGATAAAAAGTTCGGCGATAAAAAGTTTGAACGTAGCGATCGCACTGAACGTTCTGATCGTGGCAGCGATCGTAATTTCGGCGATCGCCCTGATCGTAACTTTGGTGATCGCAAATTTGACCGTGATCGCAACTTCGGCGATCACAAAGTTCCCAACTTTGAGCGCCGCTCTTTGCCACCCGTCTCGCGCAATGTTGATCCCGATGGTGAACTAGGAATTGTGCCACCCGTTCATAATCCTGAAAATCCTGACATTGTGTATGGTCGCCACGCTGTTGAAGCAGTATTACAAAGCGATCGCAGCATTAATCGAGTTTGGGTAACGGCAAGATTGCGTTATGCACCAGATTTTTTACCACTGATTGACGAAGCTAAGGCTGCGGGAGCAGTCGTCGATGAAGTCGATAATACAAGACTGGATCGCATTACAGACAATGGTAGACACCAAGGTATCGCCGTTCAAGTTTCTGCATACGAATATGCTGATCTTGATGAGTTGATTATCAAAGCTAAAGAAAAATCGGCTAATCCTGTCATTGTGATCGCAGACGGTATCACTGATCCCCATAATTTGGGAGCAATTATCCGCAGTACTGCTGCTCTCGGAGCGCAAGCCTTAGTAATTCCCCAGCGTCGTGCAGCAGGAATTACGGCTACCGTTGCCAAAGTCGCCGCAGGTACGTTAGAAATTTTGCCCGTCGCTCGTGTTGTTAATCTCAATCGCGCCCTTGAAAAAATCAAGGAAGCGGGTTTCTGGGTTTATGGAACCATGGCAGGGACAAGCGAACCTATTCACAAAGCCAAATTCTCAGGGGCGATCGCTTTGGTGATTGGATCAGAAGATGAAGGATTGAGTCTCTCCGTTCAAAAAAACTGTGACTTTCTCGTTTCTATACCTTTAGATGGAAAAGTGGAAAGCTTGAATGCGTCAGTTGCCACAGGAATGGCTCTGTATGAGATTTTCAGACAACGTTGGGTGAATACGTTAAACCTGAACAATTTGTCTTAACACCATGTTTTAAGTTATATAAACTTATGGAAGAAAAGATGTAGATAAAAGGCTTTCCTATTTTTTGAGTTACATTAAAGATATAGGAAAAGTCTTAAATCTAAGTCTTTATCACTGACTAAAACCATTCACTTTAGCTATGTAAAATCATGGGTGGTAATTTGTTTAAGAACATTTTCACATCAATTCTCGAAACATTTGGTTTGGCTGTGTGGATCGAAATTGTTACCGATTCACCTCATTGCACTTATTACTTTGGTCCTTTTACGAGCGAGGCTGAGGCTGAATCTGCCAAGGTCGGTTATATCGAAGATTTGGAAGCAGAAGGTTCTAAGGGGCTTGGTATTACAATAAAGCGCTGTAAGCCTGAGAACCTGACTGTTTATGATGATTCACTGGATTTTAAGTTTGACCGTTTTCTTGTATTTAGCGGTCAATCCTAAAACCACTAAATCTATGAATTAGACTAGGGGCTAAAGCCCCAAATTTTTAGTGAGATAAATACATATATGTTATTTGGACTTGGCAAAAAGTTAACACTTCCAACTAAACCTGAAGCACTTCCAGGAAGAACTTCGGCAATTCCTACAGCGTCTCACCATTTTGTAAATGGGAACGCACTGAAGCCACCTTTTCCCGAAGGTATGGAAACGGCTGTTTTTGGCTTAGGCTGTTTTTGGGGAGCAGAGCGTAAGTTTTGGCAACAAAAGGGAATCTATGTAACGGCTGTGGGTTATGCCGCAGGACTAACTCCTAACCCAACCTACGAGGAAGTTTGTTCGGGCATGACAGGACACAATGAAGTTGTACTAGTTGTGTACGATCCCAAGGTGATTAGTTATGGTGATTTGCTCAAAGTTTTTTGGGAATCCCATAACCCTACCCAAGGAATGCAGCAGGGCAATGATAAGGGTACACAGTATCGTTCAGGTATTTATGTGTACAACGATGTCCAACGCAAACTTGCTGAGGAATCACGCGAGGTATATCAGGATGCACTCAAAGCTTCAGGGATGAAGCAGGGCATTACGACAGAAATTCGTGATGCAGATGAGTTTTATTATGCTGAGGGCTACCATCAGCAGTATCTTGCCAAGAATCCAGGTGGATACTGCGGGCTAGGTGGCACTAACGTTTGTTATCCGCCTACTGTCGCAGTTAGCTAAAACCCTAAAAAAAGCCTCGCATTGCGAGGCTTTTTTATTCCTGAAGTGCGGCACTTCATTTTTTCAAAGAGTTTTTATCACCATTTCCGCCAGCTTTGTAGCTGCTCCTACTTGTCCACATACTTGTTTTAGACGATCGCGCATTTTATCTAGTTCATCGGGGTGATCAAGATAAAACAAGATTTCCGTGGCAACTTGGGTTGGAGTCAAATCCCCCAAAAGTTCTGGCACGATCGCTGCACCTGCCCAAATATTCGGCCAAGCTAATAATTGACCTTTTTTTTGAATTTGGGCTATCAGGATGGAATTAATTAAAACCCTGAGAAATTTACCGAACACAGGGGCAGTAGCAAGTAAACCTAAAATTCCGTCCCATCCCACCTTCATATCTACAAAATTAGTGGGTAATAGGACAATCATGGGTTGATTGAGTGCTGCTAGCTCGGCGGTATTTGCCCCAACGGTCGTGATACAAAGTTGACTGCTTTGGATGAGATCATGAGCTGGGAATTCGCGATGCATCTTAATGACTGTGCCTTTGGCGGTTACCAAATTCTCATCGATCAAAGTTGCAGTTGCCGCTTTACTATCGGCTGTAGGAAAACTATTTTGAGCATACTGAGCTAGAGTCTCTGGGGTAGTTGTTGGGGCTAGGGCAATTACTAATTCCAGTTCAGGACGCTTTTGCTTGAGGATATCGGCGATCGCCACCACTAGAGGCACACCGATCTGTAATTTATGTCCTTTGGAACCCGGCATAAAGCAAATTCGCAAGGTAGAGCCAGACTCACTTAGTAACTTTGTTTCTACCCGATCAACCATCAAATCTCCGATTACTGTTGTTTTTTGACGAAATTCTGCTGGGATCTTGTCGGCGATCGCTTGATTACGCACAGCGAATAAATCAGCCCAGCGATACCATCTTGCCTCCCATTCTGCATAGATTAAAGTTTTGTAACCTAGACGCTTGGCGATCGCTACCGCAAAAAATTGATCCCCACCCAGAAAAATCACAATCCCTTGTTTCGCCCATTCCCAGTTAGGGGTTCGGCCCCATAGCAAAAAATCAAAGAACTGCTCCTGTGGCAATACCCGCTCGACATTAGGAAAGCTTTGGGCGAGTTGTACCTCCCTTCCACTGGCGTTCTGGCAAGGTGAGAGGGAGATCGAGATGCGGATTTTCGCTAGGATTTCAGGCGATCGCTGCTGCTCGATTTCCAAAGCCTTGAGAAAAGGATATACCCATGTTGTTAACTCCCCAGGTCCATTCGACAGAATTAAAATATCTGTGAAAATATTGGTAGGTTGAGGATTGTTAATCATAGTTAATAAACTTGGTTAATAAACTTGTAAGGGTAGACAGAGAAATTCGCGCCCTCTCTACTTTATGGGTTGATTGCTAGAAATTGGAATGGCGGGATCGAATTCACGATAAAATTATGCACTCATGATCGAGTTAAATTAAAAGCTAGTAACGAAGCTTTTTACCCCAATTTTTTACTCAAGTTTTTTATAAGCGTCACGCATGTGGATTTAAGTAGTTTATTTGATACACCAAAACCCGTAATCGGGGTCATTCATCTTTTGCCGTTGCCTACTTCGCCGCGTTGGGGGAGCAGCCTTAAAGAGGTTATTGATCGAGCCGAACAGGAAGCAACTGCACTTGCCGCAGGCGGAGTGCATGGAATTATCGTAGAGAATTTTTTTGATGCTCCGTTTACCAAAGATCGTGTTGATCCTGCGGTGGTCAGTTCCATGAGTCTGATTGTGCATCGTGTCAAGCAGATGGTTGGCATTCCCGTTGGCATTAATGTGTTACGGAATGATGGTCATAGTGCCTTAGCGATCGCTTCCTGTGTCGGTGCAAAGTTTATTCGCGTCAATGTCCTCATGGGCGTAATGGCAACGGATCAAGGCATTATCGAAGGGGATGCATACAAGCTCCTCCGTTATCGCCGTGAACTAGGCTCAGATGTAAAAATCTTTGCTGATGTTTTGGTAAAGCACGCTCAGCCTATTTCAGTTCCGCAGATTGCTGCCGCAGTTCACGATACTGTCCATCGTGGACTTGCTGATGCCGTAATTTTGTCGGGATGGGCGACAGGACATGCACCAACATCAGAGGATCTCAAGGAAGCAAAACTTGCTTGTGGTAATACGCCCCTATTTGTGGGATCTGGTGCAACATGGGATAACGTACCGCAGTTGATGGAATATGCTGATGGTGTGATTGTCTCTAGCTCGTTAAAGCGTAATGGTCAGATTCAACAGGCGATCGATCCAATTCGAGTCAGTCGTTTTGTCGATGCGGTACGGTTAGATATTGCCAATAAAAAAAATAAGCATATTGCTGAACAGGAAATATTGCGATCGCCTCCAGTATCGATTGGATAAAATAAAAACTAACGGTGCATCGCACCTCTAGTTGTACCAAAAACATAATATGGCTACTCTATTTTGTGTTTAGAAAACCCCTACTGGGTTTTGTTTTTAATTCACAAAAGTGTGACGACACTTTTGTGAATTGGTATTATAAATCTATTAACAGGTAGGTAAAAAATTGTCAGGAACAGCTACAAGAAAACGCTCTGAGCCTTGGTTGCATCGGTGGTCGCGCCCTGCGATCGTCGCTTTGACTCTATTTGGCTTTTCCCTTACAACTTATTTGACCGTAACTCACTTCTTTGGTCAAAAAGTCGCCCTTTGTGATGTCCAAGGCAGTGGCTGTGATTTGGTTCTGAGCAGTGAGTATGCCAAGATTTTTGGAATCCCACTAACGATTTTTGGCGCTTTAGGCTATCTCACCTTAGGACTTTTGGCAGGACTGCCATTGATATTAAAAAAAGATGATCCCAAGGCGCAAGCGCAACTCAAGGAATTAGCCAACTTCTTGATGTTCATGGTTTCTTCGGCAACATTTGTGTTTAGTGGATACCTGATGTATCTACTTGCCTCGGGCAGTATCGGCGGACAGCCGCAGGTCTGTCTCTATTGCATTTCCTCAGCCGCCACCATGACCACAATTTGGTTGCTCACGGTATTTGGCTATGCTTGGAAAGATGTTGGCAATCTTTTCTTTACAGGTGCGATCGTGGCGATCGTCACTCTTACCGCAACTCTTGGTGTTTACGCTAGCCAAGGCAAACTCGCGGCTCAGAGTAACTCGTTTGCAGGGCGTTTGGCTCAGCACTTAACTGCAACCAATGCGAAAATGTATGGTGCTTTTTGGTGTTCACATTGTGAAAATCAAAAGAGAAAGTTTGGTGAAGCCCAGAAGTTAATTCCCTATGTTGAGTGTGATGCTAAAGGTGTCAATCCACAAACTGCCCTATGTCAACAAAAAGGAATTAAGGGATTTCCCACTTGGGAGATTAATGGCAAGTTACTTTCTGGTGAACGAAGTTTAGATGAGTTAGCGAATGAGTCTGGCTATACAGGCGCTCGTAACTAAATAAAAAAAGAGAGTGCAAAGCACTCTCTTTTTTTATAAGCCCCAAAAATTTGCTCGTTCTTTGAGCCAGCCATTTTTACGCCATTTTTCAACAATATCAAATACCCGATCGCGTAAATCTAAATGTTGCAACCCTCGTGGCAAAGCGATCGCTAAACTATGCACGGCAAGGGGTTGCCCAATGATTGCAAAATCAGGATGCTCTCTAAGCAATTGGGTGAGGCTAGTGCGATCGCCCACAAAAGCTTTGACTTTGCCCAATTGCAATGCATTTAAACCGTCTTGATAAGAATTAGCGCCAATGATCGCCGCCTTGGGGAATTGCGATTGAATCACCGCGATCGCTGCCGAATTTTTGAGTACCCCAATCGCTGAAGGTTGGCTTAGTTCTTGAAAAGTTGTGCCGCGCTTAGCGATGGCAATAGTGCTATCGGTGTAATAGGGCAATGAAAAATCTATCAGCCGCGAACGATTATTGGTCACTGTAATTTGGGCGATCGCTAAATCAATTTGATTGGTTTGTAATGCGGAAAGGCGATCGCGATTTTTTAGTGGCACTAATTCAACGGGGAAATCTAGCTCTTTGGCTAACTCACGCGCAATATCAATTTCTAGTCCTGCTAAGTTACCACTGCGATCGCGAAATCCTAAGGGATACAAATTATCTTTGACCCCAATAACTAACTTGCCACGTTTTTTAATTTTATCCAGAGTATTTATGTCTGGGGTAATGGCTGAGTTGGTTTCAGCAGCGATCGCCAAATGATCGGGCTGAATCACCTTGAGATAATTTCCGCCAGTAAATAAAGCGATCATGGCGAGCGTTGTTACGGCAAAAGTATTACTTTGAGCTTTTCTCACATAACCTCCTGAAAAATCTCCAAAACCAAATAAAAAAGCGGCGCGATGCGCCGCTTTTTTATTTTTTTGGTTTATACGACAGCTTTTGCTTTTTCGACGATCGCCGTAAATGCTTGGGGATCGAGAATGGCAATTTGAGAAAGCATCTTACGATTGATGTCGATATTTGCTTTCTTGAGCAGTCCTGCGAACTTGCTATAGCTCAAACCTTGTTGGCGAGCCGCAGCATTAATGCGGGTAATCCAGAGGCTACGGAAATCGCGCTTCTTCTTGCGGCGATCGCGGTAAGCATTACGCAGAGCTTTCATTACCTGCTGGTTAGCAGTGCGGAACAGCTTAGAGTGCGATCCGCGAAAGCCCTTGGCTAATTTTAGTACTTTGTTGCGGCGCTTTCTAGCTACGTTACCGCGTTTTACTCTCGTCATGGCTTCGTTATTATCGTGATTTGTTTTTTATTTAATTTTTTTACAGGATGCAAAGCACCCTGTAAAAAGCTCTTAGGCGTAAGGCATCATTGCGCTTACTCTGTCATTATCAGTCTCATCAACTATAGCCATCTGACCCAATCTGCTCTTACGAACAGTAGGCTTATGCTCTAGTAGGTGGTTGCGACCAGCGTGGCGGCGAGCAAACTTGCCGCTACCCGTCACCTTGAATCGCTTGGCGGCAGATTTACGAGTTTTGAGCTTAGGCACTTCTTTCTAGTCCAAATTTTTGACCTTTACGAGTGTACCATAAGGTAATGCCATATATTGCATTTAGTACGCAATTCAAATAATTATCATTTAAAACTGATTTTAGAGTTTTCTGTGCCGTAGGCACAGAAAACTCTAAAATCGGTTTCAGTCGAACTCTATGGCACAACCTGCTCTTACAACTTAAGTATGGAATCTAGTTCAGAAATTAAGATCAAACGCCGTGTGTTTATCAGTACAGGGGAAGTTTCAGGCGACTGGCATGGGGCAATTTTGATTGAAGCTCTACGTGAGCGAGCCGTCCTTAGAAATATCGAATTAGAGATCGTCGGGCTTGGTGGCGATCGCATGGCCGCAACAGGAGCGAGAATCCTCGGCAATACAGTTGGTATTGGTTCCATTGGCGCAGTTGAAGCCCTGCCCTATATTTTGCCAACACTTAAGGTGCAGCGAGATGCAAAAAAATGGTTGAAGACTTCTCCTCCCGATGTAGCGGTGTTAATTGATTACATGATGCCTAATCAAGGCATTGGCTATTATGCCAAGCGTACTTTAAAGATTCCTGTCATCTATTACATCGCACCTCAAGAATGGGTGTGGTCTTTTAATGACAAAAATACTAAGGCGATCGCCGCTTTTACCGATAAGTTATTAGCGATTTTCCCTCAAGAAGCAGTTTATTACGAGAAGCAAGGCACAAATGTGCAATGGGTCGGACATCCTTTTGTAGATCTGATGGCAAAGATTCCCGATCGCGTTGAATCTCGTAAACAACTTGGCATTGCCGCTGATGACTTGGTGGTAACTTTACTTCCCGCTTCTCGAACTCAAGAACTGCGATCGGTGATGCCAATTATTCTCAAAGCAGCGAAGATCATCCAAAACAAGTTACCTCATGTCAAATTTTGGTTGCCGCTATCCCTAGAGCGCTATCGCCCCGAAGTTGAGAAGTTGCTTAAAGAATACGACATCAAAGCTACGATTATTTCGGCTCAGTCACAAATTGCGATTAGTGCTGCTGACTTGGTACTGAGCAAATCTGGAACAGTCAATCTAGAGACGGCTCTTCTCAATGTGCCACAGGTAATTTTATATCGTGTCAGTGCGATTACGGCTTGGATTGCCCGCAATATTATCAAGCTAAAATTACCATTTATTTCGCCAGTAAATTTGGTCAATATGGAATCAGTCGTGCCTGAGTTTGTCCAAGATTCAGCGATTCCAGAAGCGATCGCGGAATCTGCTTTAGAACTATTAATCAATCCTCAAGCAAGGCAAACTATGCTCGATGGATATATCAGAGTAAGGGAAAGTTTGGGAGAGAAAGGAGCGATTAACCGCGTTGCTGATTCGATTCTTGATTATCTATAGAATCCATTTCAATGTTCATTAAATCAAAGGCGATCGCTATTACTGTGAGTCGTAAATTCAAGGCGATCGCCTTGATGGTTTCATTCGCAAAATTGGTGCGATCGCTGATGCTGTCTATCTAGTCACAGGCGGCTATGCTGTTAATCTCAAGCAAATTGGCGAAAGATTACTCTGACTTTCTCATAGATTTTTACCAAACAGCACAGGGATCGCTATTACTGTGAGTCGTGATTTCTAGGCGATCGCAAAAGCAAACAATTATTGACACTCAAAAACCTTTCTGGGTTTTAAGTCAGCGCAAAGCTCTGTATTCAACTTCGTAGACAGTTATATATTTGATAGGTGAAATCAATTACTTAATAAAGAAGTCTTTTCTAGCTCTGGAGGTTCTTGGAAAGATCGATTTTGCAACCACGCAAACATTGCGGCAGATCCAAGTAAAATCAAAGCCATAATACCAACGATTTGAATCATAATGACGTATCGCATAAGCTGTCCATAGTTAAGAACTAAACTAGATTGAAGTGTTCCATTTGGATATTGGTTATAGGCACTTCTAAATCATGAAGCGCTTCTTCAACTTGCTCCATCATAACTGGAGCAGCACAGACAAAATATTGTCGGCTACCACGATGAATAGGAATGTATTTTTGTAACAGGGCTTTATCGACATAGCCAGTTTCGCCTGTCCAGTCTTCGGAAGGCTGACGCAACACATAAATGATCATGAGATCTATGGAGTCAATGAGACCATCTAATTCCTCGCGGAAAGTCATATCTTCCCAGCTTTTGTTGGCATAAATGAGTAAGTACGGTCGATCATCTCTCCTCTCAATGGCAGTAACCAGCATACTCATCATTGGGGTGATGCCTATCCCACCTGCAATGAGTACAAATCCAGCAGCATCCCAGTAGCGATCGCTTGTAAACACACCGTAAGGACCATCAAGATAAGCCTTTGTCCCTAACTTAATATCCTTAATGGTTTGAGTAAAGTCTCCTAGAGCTTTGATGGTAAATTCCAAACGTTCAGGGTGGTCGCCACTCGAAGACATGGAAAAGGGATGTTCGCGCATCCGAAAGGGCGAAATGTCGAGGGTGATCCAAGCAAACTGTCCAGGTTGAAATCGAAATCCCTTATGTCCTTTCGGACGAATAGCTAGAGTCCACACGTTTCCCCTCTGAGGAATGACCTCTTCTACGAAGTAGGGGCGTTTGGTCATTATCCAAGGTTTGACGAGGCGGACATAAATCAGCAACCATAAAGCGCTTAGGGCGATCGCACTCCACAACAGATGTTTCCAGAACAGTCCCAGATAATAGCTGACTCCCAGACCATGGGCTAAACCCAAGGTCACCGCTACCACTGCCAGAATACCGTGACTCGTACGCCATAGCTCATAGGGAATGTTGAGGCGCTGCCGCCAAATTGAGGTCACAACCAGTATTATCAGTGCTAGAGTGCCAATCACAGCAAATTTGGCTCGCCACGGAGCCTCAAATATATTCAGTAACTTTAACGTTTCGGGTTGATTAATAAAGAGAATCAAAGGATGAATCAGGATCAGGGCGAAAGCCACTAGAGATATATAGCGATGGAATTGCAGGATGATATCAACCCCGTAAGATGCCTCAATCCGATTGATTCGGGCGGTGATAGCAAACTGAAGAGCTAACATTGCCAACCCCACAAACCCCAGTGCAACTGAAAACTCCGTCCAAAAGCCGCGTCCAGTCAAAGCGGGAGGGTATAAGAGTAAGACAAAAAGAGGCAGCAGGGCGATCGCCAGATAAACAGCAATCCAGAAGGCAGCCACTGCGACTGGGCTTTTAATCAATAATCGTTGCATTTCGACCTCCTTACTTTTCCAGTCGATTGATCAAGTCGATTCATGTTCTTTGGGTTTCGCGATGGGTCGAGGAACAAAATGTAACTTATGCAACTTGTTTTAGCGGATCTTAGCCCACAGGTAATTTGCATTGAGTTAAGTTTTGGATACTTTGCATTGCGTTAAGGCACTGGAGTCTAGACTAAGTTGATTAAGAAAATCAGAAAAAGAGCAGGAAGAAGCAACCCAGAGAATGGAGAACTGAGCAAATCCAAGAGAATGAAAAGGAGAATATTTAGGATTAGGTATTAG
>NZ_NDHW01000128.1 GCF_002251945.1 Pseudanabaena sp. SR411 | reverse complement strand
TAAATTTTTCCTTTTCGTGCGTTGACCCCTTAAACTGTGGTCTGAAATGGTCAAGCGCTAGGTTGTCCCGCAAGTGGTTCGACCAAGCAGGTCGTTTAGCGCTAGCAATATTGAAAATTCTGGATCAAGCCAAAATGCTTATATAGAAAGCATTTCAAATAAGCGCTTTAGCTGATGAAAACCCTTTTCGCTTCGTGGGAAGTTATACATGCGTCTCAATTGTTTCATTGAACAAGAGTTAGCGGGAAATGGATTTACTGACGTTGCCATGACCCGCTTTTTTTTGCTTACTATAAAAAAGCTCCCTTAGGGAGCTTTTTTATACAATTTGGCTGGCATGATAGGAACTGCGTACTAAAGCGCCCGATCGCACATGGGCAAACCCAATTTGTTTAGCGATCGCCCCTAACTCATCAAACTCCTCAGGTGTCCAATATTTCAGCACAGGCAAATGCTCAAGAGACGGACGCAAATACTGGCCAATCGTTAGTGAACTGCAACCAATCGCATCCAAGTCTTGCATCGTCTCCGTTAACTCTTCCACCGTTTCGCCATGCCCCACCATTAGCCCTGATTTGGTAATAATGCGCGGATTAATCTCCTTCACGATTTCTAAAACCGATAACGATCGCTCGTACTTCGCCCCCCGTCGCACTTTACCCTGTAAACGTCTTACTGTCTCGATATTGTGGTTGTAGCACACAGGCTCAGCCAAAGCTACCGTCTCAATGCAACGGCGATCGCCCCGAAAATCTGGAGTTAGTACTTCGATTTTGACATTGGGACGCGATCGGCGAATCTCTTGCATCGTATCTACAAAACAGCTAGCCCCCTGATCCGCCAAATCATCCCGCGCCACTGAAGTCAGCACCACATAATCCAATCCCAACAAATTTACTGCCTCCGCCACTTTCTTCGCCTCATCAGGATCAAGTTGACTTGGCTTATGTCCCTTATCAACTTGGCAAAATCCACAAGCACGAGTACAGGTTGGTCCCATTAATAAAAAAGTAGCCGTCTTTTGGGCATAGCATTCAGCCCGATTTGGACAACGCCCCTCTTCGCAAATGGTATGAATCCCGCGCTGCTTAATAATTTGCTGAACTTCAGATATTTCACTAGCTTTGCCAATTTGTGGGCGCAACCAACTGGGTAAACGTAACTCTTCTTTAGCAGACATATCGTTATATAAAAAATATATAGCTCTCTTATTAAAACCTATAAATTTAGAGCCATAGCAAAGTATAACGGTAGCCAAACCCAAGAAGAGAGTTACGGCGCGAAGCGCCGTAACTCTCTTCTTGGGTTTATTATCGCTACACCAATGCTAAATTTATAGGCTTGTCATAAAAAGTCGGATAAAACCTGACAAAACCCTTTACAGATGCAACCCTATTGACTAGCATATTGCACTGACACATTTTAATAGCCGTCATGATGCATGGGACACAAGTAAAAATCAAGAGAGAATAGAGCGCTATGCGCTCTATTCTCTCTTGATTTTTTGCTTCACAAGCAATAGTAAAGAATTTTGGAGGGGTAGTGTTTGATCTATTAACCAATATTCTGATTTGGATTATTGCAATCCCAATTTTCGTAATTCTGTTTAGGGCAATTCCCAAGGACTGGTTTCGTCTTTTTGGATTAGTCATATTTACAGCATTAATTGCAATTATTTTTGCGAACTTCAGATTTGTTGAAGAACCGATCCCCAGAATTGTTGTTGATTTCCTCACTTTCCCATTTACGCTAGTTGGGATTTTGTTGCTATTGCTATTCTTCAACTACTGGCTGCGTCTTAAAACTCTCAATATTAAAAGTGGCGATAAGGTTGATAATAAAGGCGCTTCGGAAAAAGTTGCCACAGTTAGAAAGGAAATATTAATAGTTTTACTGATTTTTGCGATCGCCACAAATAACGCCACCTCAGAACTATTTACCTGTTATTTAGAACAGCAAGGAGCCAATGCGATCGAGCAATCTTACCGTCGCCCAGTTCGCAATTTGACAGAACAAGAACTGCTGGATTTTAGACGTGGAGTCTACGATCTTATTGTTGTGCTTGCCGAAAATCCTCCCTATGAACCGCGTCTCCAAGAAGCGATCAGATTATGGAACGAGGCTGATATGCAAAAAAAGCCATATATCATCTTAAGTGGTGGTAGACGCACATCTTATCCATCCACTAAAGGATATCCATGCCTGACATCACCCCCATCTCCTCCAACGCGCACTAAAGAAAATGTCAGAGATCAGATTGCCAGTCGTGCAGGCATACCCAACGTTGGATTGCGCTATGACCCCCGCTATGAAGGCTACTTTACTAATCCTGCTAGTCCTAGCGAAGGTATTCCTGAAGTCGATCTCACTGAAGCTGATCAAATGTGTAGCGCCTTGACTAGTTTCCCAAATATTTCTTTCATTCGTCCTTTTGTGATTATTGAGCCATCAGGTCGGACAATCCGAAGTAGTGGCGATGAAATTAGTAAATTGATCAAATTTATGGAAACAAACAAGTTAATCGCCGAGGATACTCGTAATAGTCGCAGAATTTTACTGATTACTTCTCCTACTGAAGCAACTCGTGCTTTTTTATCTTTTAGAAATCAAGATCTTAATGCTTCTCTGACAACTACTAGTTATCCCTCCGATAGCCATAGTAATCTTGGAGAACAATGCCCTTGGCCGATAGGCAAACAATTTCGCCTTAAGCCACAATATTTTTTGTTTAATGCGGAAGCTTTTGTAAAGTCTGAACGAGTATGGACGGAAGTTAAAGAATTAGTATTTTACACCCTCAGATTTTGGCTACGTCCACCATTAACAGACGAACGCTCATACTATCCCAAGCAACCAGCCTAGTAGCACCAAAACACAAAACGGCGTAGCCGTTTTGTGTTTTGCAAACCTCTACTGAGTTTAATTTTCAATTAGCAAAAGTGTCGTCACACTTTTGCTAATTGGTGTAAAAAAAGAGAGTCGGTGCAAAGCGCCGACTCTCTTTTTTTTATAAAGCCTCGCTTAGCGAAGCTTATTATTAAATCTATTTAGCTGCACCCTGAGCTTCTAGAAGCTGCTGCTTCAAACGCTCTAGGTCTGAAGCCCAACGGGGATCAGGCTGATGTGCTTCAGAAGAGCTACTAGAGCTAGATGTGCTGCCAGTCGTCTTCTTATTGTTGTTATTCCGTTTTTTGCGTTTTGCTGCTGCTTTAATTGGAGCATCAACTGTACTTGTTACTGAAGACTCGCTCTTTGACTCAGATGAGTCATCAGCACCTTCTTCTAAATCAGAACCATCTTCGGCTTTGCCTTTAGTACGGGGCAAAGCTTTTTCTAGCTTCAATACAGCACCATTGAAGTCATAACCATTAAACTTTTCAATGACGATGTCAGCAACTTCATCAGAGCCAACAGTCACAAAACCAAAACCACGGCATTTGCCTGTTTTGCGATCGGTTATAACTTTCAAAGATACTGAATCACCTGATTCATTGAAAATTTTTTCTAGAGCTTGGCGATCTAATTCTGCTGGCAAGTTGCCAACATAAAGGCGAATGGACATGATAATAGAAAACCTCTACGCTATAAAATCTTCAGCAGGTGACTAGAGCAGCCGCTACAAAAAACTTGTTTAAAAAACTTGTTTGCTACTTGTTAGCTTAAATTGGAGCTATTGATTACGTGCTACCTGCGATTAATCAAATTGATACGGCACTCTTGTGCCATGTAACAACATAACATACAAAAGGCTTGTCATTAAAATAAAATGTAATGAAAGTATCAAAATTCGATCAATTTCCATTGCTAAATAGATCGCGATCGCCAGCTTGATTAAACACTGAAAGCCATACAGTTAAATACTTTACTTTGAAATATCCCTAGCTTTGAGTTGTTTCTGATTGCTAAATGTTAAGTTCTAATATTTTTATAGCTAATTACTTGACTAATAAAATTCAACTACTGTAATATCCATTTCCATAAATTTATATGGAATTTATATGGAATTTTTTGGTGTTTTTATTCTTGGCTACTGTTTATGGATTGCTCAGGCTCTCAATGATTCCCAAAAGAAGCAAGAACAGGAAATTGAAAAACGGATCAAAGAAAAAATGAAAAACGATCAATATGTAAATATCCGAATTATTGAGAAGCCTTAGATTTATGAATTTATTACCATCCGTAGAATGCGTTAGGCTATAGCTGTAAAGCATCTTGGTCAGGATTGCTATGATTTAGGCTATCAAGGATGCAATCAACTTATGACTTTGGGTAAAAATCGTGAAGCAAAATCTGCAATCTATTGGTGGAGAGTTAAAAACTCAAGTTAAAATCTTGGCGGCTTTAGTAGCGACTTTTTGGATTATCGTCATCTTAAATGAAGTAATTTTTGAGAATATCCTATTACTTTCCACTGGCTGCGGCTTGCGTCGAGGACTTAATGCCCTAGGAATTGTGCCGCATAGCTTTATTGGCTTACGAGGTATTTTGTTTGCTCCATTTTTGCATGGAGGCTTTTATCACGTTTTAGCAAATACCGTCCCGTTCATTGTTCTGGGGTGGTTTGTGATGTTGCGAAACATTAAAGATTTTTATTTTGTATCTGTAATGTCAGCATTGGTAGGTGGTTTAGGAACTTGGATGGTTGGTAGACCTTGCTCTGTGCATATTGGGGCGAGTGGTATAATTTTTGGCTATTTTGGCTATCTATTATTTCGCGGCTACTTTGAAAAGAGCTTTGTGGCGATCGCTATTTCGATCGCGATCGCTATTGGTTATGGAGGCATGATCTGGGGGGTATTGCCAACAAGAGCTTATATCTCATGGGAGGGGCATTTGTTTGGTTTTATTGGTGGGGTTATTGCGGCAAAGTTATTAGCCCCAAGCAAAACAGCCCAATAAAAAAGAGTCGGCGCTTTGCGCCGACTCTTTTTTATTGGTTTAGGAAACACTTTTGATTGCTTCTAGCAAACTACGAGTACAAGCTCCTTTTTCACAAAAAGCGTCGATATTTGCGCCATTGGAAAGAGCTTGAGCTTTGCCACCATCGGCGGCTGAATAGGCAACAATTTTAATGTGAGGATATTTAGTTTTAATGGCGTTGGAAGCTGTCCAACCATCCATTACAGGCATATGTAAGTCCATGACCACAACATCAGGCTCATGGTTTTGTACTTTGGAGATCGCTTCTTTGCCATTAGTTGCAACTTCAACAACACCAATACAAGACTGTAATGAAAGTGCTAGCTGTAAAGTACATCGGGTCAGTTCGTGGTCATCCACCACCAAAACGCGCAAAGTTTTTGTAGAAGATGTCATGGTAGGTTCGGTAAGAAGGGCTTGACAATTACTTTGTTATGTAACTGAAGATACCTCTTTTCTTAATTTACGGCTTCTACCGCAGGGACTAAACCCAAAAGGAAAGTAGCGCCGCTACTTTCCTTTATTGACGACAGCTATATTAGGCTCGCCATTTTACTTTTGGCAAAATTTGCTTTTGGTCAATGCGATCGCGATATTTGATCGCAAAGTTGAGCAGTGAGTCGATTAGCGCATCTGATAGGAAGTGAGGTTGCAAGCCAAGATCGAGAAGATTGGTGTTTTTGGCGTTGAAATAATGCTCTTCTAGCTCAACACGAGGATTGTCGATATTTTGCACTTCGACTTTGATTCCCAGAGTTTGCCCAGCTTTCTGTACCATAAAGGCAAGATCGCGAATTGAGAAAAGCTCAGTAAATTGGTTAAATACACGCATTTTGCCAGCTTCCGCAGGTGTCGCGATCGCTAGTTCAATACAGCGCACTGTATCGCGAATATCTAGAAAACTACGGGTTTGTCCACCCTTACCATAGACCGTCAAAGGATGTCCGATCGCCGCTTGGATGCAAAAACGGTTGAGGGCTGTACCAAATACACCATCATAATCGAGACGATTAATCAGTAACTCATCAGTGCCAGTTTCTTCAGTAAGTACACCATAGACTACGCCTTGGTTCAGATCAGTTGCTCTTAATCCCCATGTCTTACAGGCAAAGTGGATGTTATGGCTATCGTGAACCTTGCTGAGATGGTAGAAACTGCCAGGTTGCTTGGGATAAGGCAGGGTGTCTTTGCGACCGTTATGCTCGATCGTGATGTAACCTTCTTCAATATCAATATTGGGAGTGCCATACTCGCCCATTGTGCCAAGTTTGACTAGGTGGCAGTCAGGGTTATGCTCTTTGATGGCATACAGTAAATTGAGCGTACCAACAACGTTATTGACTTGAGTTAGGACTGCATGTTCGCGATCAATCATGGAGAATGGGGCTGAACGCTGTTCTCCAAAATGCACTAGCGCATCAGGTTCAAAACTACGGAATGTACTCTGTAAAAATGCGTAGTTAGTGATGTCGCCTATAAATAAATCAATTTTCTGACCTGAAACAGCTTGCCATTTATATATCCGCTCTTGAATAGAGGCGATCGGTGTGAGAGTTGCAACACCTAACTCATTATCCCAATGTCGGCGAACTAGGCTATCTAATACTCCAACTTCATATCCCTTATTGGCAAGATGTAAAGCTGTCGCCCATCCGCAATAACCGTCGCCACCAATTACCAGTACTTTCATGAATTCTGTGGGTTACAAAAAATTTGAGTTACAGTTTCCAAATTAACCCTATCAGGATTTATCTCATTTGTGATGCACAAGACCGAAATTTATTAAGTTGTATGTGTCGAGAAACACATGGAATGTTTGAGGTCTGAGGATTATTCTCAAAAAGTTGAGAGGGTTGCTTTGCGCCCTACTCGAATTTTTGAGAATAACCTATATAATGAATATTTGGTACAATCACGCAATTTAGCCGATCGCAGCTTTTAATCGGCAAGTGTAATGTATTGAAATCAAGATAGCCAAGAGTAGTTATACAGCTACTCACTATTTAGCCTAGGACGATTAGTCAAGTATGCTTTCGATTGCTGAACTTGCCCATAAACGAGATCCCAAGGCGATCGCCGAAATTATTTGTCAGGAATTACAGCCCCTTGACATTGAGAAGCTCGATGTGGCGGTGGAAATTGTCGATAGTAGCTTAGAGCTACAAATTCGGACAGATTCTGCCATTGACAAAGAAAAATTGCTGACATTAGTCCATGGCAAACTTCAAAATTTGCATGTAGAATCAGTAGCTAAATTTAAAATTCATTGTTGGCGCAATGATCAAGATATGCATGAGCAGCGCCTACTATGGACGGAGCAATTTATGCTAGACCAGCCAAAATCATCATCGAGCGCAATCCCTGACTTAGAACCAGAGTTGGCTAGTAAGCGATCGCCTGAAACTAGAGCGCCAGAGCCAAAACTTTCTAAAAATTCTGTATTACAACAAGCAATCTCAAAAATTGCTCCAACCCATAATCAGACTAAAAATCATTTGCTAGCTTCTGAGCTAGAGCAGTCTCATTCTAAGAGGGTAACTAGTTCATCACTTGCAATTACCAATCCTAATCAGCAAAAATCACAATCAATTGGTAATTATTGGCAGTTGGTATTAGTTGGTCTATCGATTGTCTTGTTAGGTTTAGGAATTGGCGCATCTGTCAGGGCAATCACCTCTAGGGTAGTAGTTGATTCAAGTCCTTCTACACCAGTTTCTGACTCACCTGCTGAAAATAATTTAGTAAAAAATACAGCATCTACAACTAAAACCACCCCTAATCAGACTAGTGAACCATCTGTCGTCACTACCCCATCTACTAAAGCTACTGCTTCTCCGTCAGTTGAGGCGATCGCCTCGACTCCAAATCAGCAAGAGCCAGAAGTGGTGACTTTGGAAAAGTTTAATCGCATTCAAAAAGGGATGACCATTGAGCAGGTGGAAAAAATTTTTGGTAAATCTGGTCAGGTCATTGCTGAGAATAATTCTAACAATAGTATTGGACAGGTTTATTCTTGGAAAAATCCTCAAGGTAGCAATGCCATCATTGAGTTTAAAGATGGTCAAGTAGTGGCTAAAGCTCAAGCTGGTTTATAGCATTCTTTAAACAAGGCGCTTAATCTCCTAGCAACAAAAAAGAGAAAGGACGCTCCGCGTCCTCTCTCTTTTTTGTTGCTATTGCTATAAAATTACATGTTGGGTAGCTAACTAATTTCTTGATTTAAACAGCTAGTAAAACCCAGTCAAAGCCTCGTGGGAGAAAAAATTTTTGGGTATCGATTTACGCAGCTACGTTTATTTAGACAACTTACAGAAACAACACGCTGCTTACTTAGGAACGATCGCACAAGGATTTTTGCCATTACCAGGTGACACCTCCCTCTGGATCGAAATTTCCCCAGGTATTGAAATTAATCGCATTACCGATGTGGCGCTGAAATCAACATCAGTCCGTCCAGGTGTACAAATTGTTGAACGCTTGTATGGATTATTGGAAATTCATGCGGCAAGTCAAGGCGAAACCCAAGCCGCAGGTCGAGCCATTTTGGAGATGTTGGGCGTAACTGAAGAGGATCGGATTAAGCCAAGATTGTTATCTAGTCAAATTATTCGTAATGTAGACGCGCATCAAACCCAGCTAATTAATCGCTTTCGGCGTGGTCAAATGTTGCTGTCGGGGCAAACTCTATACATTATGGAAGTAGAGCCTGCCGCCTATGCGGCTCTTGCGGCGAATGAGGCTGAAAAAGCTGCCTCCATTAATATTCTGGAAATTGTTGCGGTAGGTAGCTTTGGGCGTTTATATCTCGGTGGTGAGGAACGCGATATTATGGCGGCGGCAGCGGCGGTATTGACTACCATTGCTAACGTTAAAGGTCGTGATATCTGGAGCGATCGCAAGGAGTAATTAGTATTTGCGCCGCAAATACTAATTACAGATCATCTTCCCAGCCACAGCATTTGCAACGCCATTGCTCAGGTGGTATCCGCATTCGCGAAAAAGGAGTGCGGCATTCTGGACATTTCCCTGTAAAGATGGGATGCCAGCCACATTCTGATTCCATATCAGGATCATAGCTGTGGGGATCATCGAGTTCCCATAACTCCGCCGAGGCAAAATCTGAGCAAATTCCCCACTCTGGCCCGTAAGGATGTACTGCACAAACCAAAAATTGGCTGTGAGAGTAAAAATTACAGCGATCGCACAGAGATATTTTTGCCATAGATATATTTTATCGCTTTCGCCTAGCAGTGCAAGAGATAGATAATGCAAATCAAACCCCAACCGATAAGTGGCGGCGCGAAGCGCTGCCACTTATTAAACCCAGAAAGCTTGAGGCGGCGCAAATCGCTACCTCAAGCTTTCTGGATTTTAACTAAATCGTCCAATTTCAACACCATTTTGACGAATTACTAGCTCTAAGATCAGAGAACTAGCGGGGAAAATTGCTTCCTTGGCTAAAGCCCGAATTTCATAGGGAGCTTTAAGTTCACTCACTACTTTAAAAAGCTCGGTTAAAGCCTCAGGAGGAAAATTACCAACTTTCCCTGTAAGTGGATTAGCTAGTACCCCCTCACGGCGAGCGCGAAAACTGACTAGCAAAAAAAGTTGCTCAATTCTCGATGCAAGAGCCTGTGGTGATAGGTCAGGGGTAAATTGTAAGGAAGCAATTTCCGCACCTGGGGCAAATATTTGGCGGTTTAGGGTGACATCGGCAGCGATCGCAATTCTGGTCTCGCGTTTAAGAAAGTTACCTGCGGAGAGGATACGGATCACATAGCTTTGTCCGTCTTTAATCCGATCTAGCAACCCTTCGATTTGTGCTTCCGTAATTTTGATGACAGGTTCTTTGGGAGATTGATCGGGGAGAAAATCTAACAGTTCACGGGCATTGCGCTCGGCTTGTTGCAATAGTTGGGAGCTGGCTTGACGTAACTCAGATTGGCTCAGATTTGGGCGCACAACTCCGATCGATAAAATTTGATCCGCGAAAATAGCCACGTTACCTTTGCGTAGAGCCTCAAGGCTAATGAGCAATTGCTCACGAGCCGATTCGAGGGAAGCAACTTCTGCGCCAAGGGCTACCCGTTGTTTTTCAATTTCTGCTAAGCGTTGCTCTGATTCATCAACCCTTTGTTTGAGCGTTTCCCGATCGCGAGAAATACTGGCTAACTCAGTAGAAATTCGCTCTTTTTCATCCCGCAGTTGATTACTTTCGGCTTGGAGACTTTCTTGCTCAGCACTTAAACTTTGGATGCGATCTCGCAGATCGGCTTCCTGCTGTGAGGCTTTTTGCAGTTGTTCATTAGCTTCTTCAAATTTGCTCTCTACTGACTGCAACAAAGCTTGAGTCTCTGACTGCTTTCGCAAAGCTTGGACTAAGGATTGATTAATCTGCCCTAGACGTTGTTGTGCTTTTTCCTGTTCAGTTTTCGCAGCATTTAGCTCAGTTTCGACTTTTTGCTTCTGTTCTTGACTGCTAGCTAATTCTGAGCGAATACTTTCAAGACGAAATAATCCATCCCTTAGCTGACCACTTAGCAATAATAAAATCCCTAAGGTGGATGCAGAGATCATTCCCCCTGTGGCGATCGTCACGACTGTGGCGGTGTCACGCGGTCTCAATTTGAATATGCTAAGCCGTGCCTTTCCAACCTTAGTGCCGATGCGATCGCCTAGCGTCGCGATTATGCCTCCTAAGATCAAAATCGCTAAAATCAGCGTATATCCAGCCATGTAACTCCTGAGTCCTCACGCTGTTGATTTTAGCAGATCTCAACCCATGAAAGCAGTAGAGGCAATTCATGAATTGCCTCTACTGCTTAGCAGTAACGCCAAGAACCAATTTTTATGGCGCGGCGAAGCCGCGCGTTCTTGATTAAAATGCTTTCATGGGTAAGCGAACCGCAATAAGTTAGTATGAAAAGTATTGCAAAACTCGATCTTCACAAGCTTGATGGGGAAAATGGAAAAGCAACTTAAAGTACAACAGTTAGTTGATAATCTGGCGAAGGCGATCGTTGGCAAAGATGAAGCCATTCAACTGGTCTTAGTAGCACTATTTTCAGGTGGTCACGCCTTACTTGAAGATGTGCCGGGGGTGGGCAAGACTCTACTCGCCAAATCTCTAGCAGCCTCTATTTCTGGTAAATTTCAGCGTGTGCAATGTACCCCTGATCTACTACCCACCGACATTACAGGTACAAATATTTGGAATCCCCAAAAAGGTGAATTTCAGTTTTTGCCAGGGCCCGTATTTGCGAATGTGTTACTTGCTGATGAAATTAATCGGGCGACACCACGTACCCAATCAGCATTGCTCGAAGTAATGGAAGAGAGCCAAGTCACCGTTGATGGCATATCACGGAAAGTCCCCTCACCATTCTTTGCGATCGCTACTCAAAACCCCATTGAATATCAAGGTACTTTCCCATTACCAGAAGCGCAACTTGATCGCTTTGCCTTATCCTTTAGTATTGGCTATCCCAATGAAACGGAAGAGCTAGAAATGCTGAAACGGATGCAAATTGGGAAAATTGGTTCGGCTCAATTAGAAGCATGTATCACTCCTGAAGAAGTACTAGAGATTCGGCAACTCTGTTCTCAAGTACCTGTTAGTGATGCGACTAGTCAATACATTGTGAATATTGTCCGTGCGACTCGTAATGATGAAGAAATTACCCTTGGTGTGAGTCCTAGAGGTACTACAGCTTTGTTGAGATCAGTGCAGAGCTATGCTTTTATTCAGCAAATGCTGGATCGCGATCGCAAGTCTGATTATGTCTTGCCTGATGACGTGAAGTTCCTTGCCCCCTATGTTTTAGGGCATCGGATTATGGTGGCAGGAAGGCGCTCTCCCCAGAAGCTCATTCAGCGTTTACTAGATGTTGTGCCTGTTCCTTAGATTATGTAATTACCCAGATTCATAAGGTTGAGTCCCACTGGGACTCAACCTTATGAATCTGGGTAATTTATTTGTCCATCTACTGCTATAGAATACTAGATCTAGTATTTAACCAAATATTCAAGATTTCGACTCATGGAAGACAAGTTGATGTTAATGATCCCAGGTCCAACACCTGTGCCTGAACAGGCGCTGTTGGCTCTGGCAAAAGCTCCCATCGGACACCGTAGCGGCGATTTTAGCAAGGTCATGGCAGATGTGACCGCCAAGCTCAAGTGGCTACACCAAACAACTAATGATGTATTAATTCTCACCGTAAGCGGTACGGGTGCGATGGAAGCGGGCATCATTAATTTCCTCAGCAAAGGCGATCGCGTCCTTGTTGGTGATAATGGCAAGTTTGGCGAACGTTGGGTCGAAGTCTGTCAAGCCTATGGTGTCAATGCTGAAGTAATCAAAGCGGAATGGGGTAAAGCCCTTGATCCCGAAGATTTCCGAGTAAAGTTAGAGGCTGATACCAATAAGGAAATCAAAGCGGTAATTATTACCCATAGCGAAACCTCGACGGGTGTTCTTAACGATTTAGTAGCGATTAATCGCCACGTCAAAGCCCATGAAAAGGCTTTGATCATCGTTGATGCAGTCACCAGCTTAGGAGCGATGAATGTTCCCATTGATGAATTGGGCTTAGATGTCGTCGGTTCTGGTTCTCAAAAAGGCTACATGATCCCCCCAGGATTGGGATTTGTGGCAGTTAGTCCTAAGGCATGGGAAGCTTATAAAACTGCGAATCTACCTAGGTTCTATCTCGATTTGGGCAAAGCTCGTAAAGATGCGGCAAAAAATTCCACTCCTTTCACTACTTCCGTGAATATGGTGATGGCGTTGCAAGCTTCACTAGAAATAATGCAACGTGAAGGTTTAGAAAATATCTTTGCGCGTCACTTGCGTCATCGTGAAGCGACTAGGGCAGCAGTCAAGGCTCTTAATCTAGGCTTATTGGCTCCTGATGATGCCGCGAGTGCTTCGATTACCTCGGTGGTTCCTCCTGAAGGGCTAGACGCAGAAAAGATTCGCGCCACGATTAAGAAGAAGTTCGATATTGTCATGGCTGGTGGTCAAGATCACCTCAATGGCAAGATATTCCGTATTGGACATCTTGGCTTTGTCGGAGATCGCGATATTCTCACTGCGATCGCGGCTCTCGAAGCATCGATTTCGGCACTTGGCTACACCAACTTCACTTATGGTGCTGGTGTGAAAGCGGCGATCGAAGTTCTGAACGGCTAACTAGCTTTATAAATTGATGTTACGTGGAACTCAAATGATGAATTCCTGCTACTAGTGTTACAGGGCAACCACGGGGGGATGGCTCCTTATATCTAGCAATAACATTAGGAAGTAGTGTAATACCATTTTTTAAAAGTGTTGTGAGGCAACACTTTTAAAAAATCTTTAGTTCGTTTGATCAATAATTGCTGTAAGTAGCTAGGCATAATGAAAAAAGTAGAGGATGCGCGAAGTGCATTCTCTACTTTTTTTGTTACCAAAATTGCAACTGGTAAGTTAGCTCTTGGTCTTGGTGAGAGACTTAAGTTTAGGAAATATTAACAGCTTGCCCAATCCATTAATCAAAGGATGCAGCAGGCTATGAGGAGCGTAATTACTATGAAATCGATTAAACCTATTTATATCGCCTTACCTGCTGCGATGATCCTTGTGGGGGCGATCGCCCATCGCACCTTAGCTCAATCTAGTCCTATCACCAAACCTCAACCAATCACTAGCGCCATGGTCACATCAGGCACTATCGAACCAGTTAGCGATCGCAGTTCTAGCACTGAATCAACCAAAGATCGTCCCGTCGGTGGGCTGTATGTCCAAACGTCTGATCGCCAACAACAAGCTTTTACCCTGACCAATACCGACGTGAAAGGGCAAATATCAGGCAACATTTCGCGAGTGGAAGTCACCCAAACTTTTCAGAATCCCTATGACAAACCACTAGAAGCAATCTATGTATTTCCATTGCCCGATCAAGCGGCTGTTGATGATATGGAAATTAAGATCGGAGATCGCGTAATTAAAGGTGAAATCAAAAAACGAGAAGAAGCTAAAGAAATCTATGATCGGGCTAGAAAAGAAGGACGCACCGCAGGTTTACTAGAACAAGAACGCGATAATATCTTCACGCAATCTTTGGCAAATATTAAACCTGGTGAACAAATCAAGGTGACGATTCGCTATACCGAAAGCTTGAAATTTGAGCAGGGTGATTATGAATTTGTATTTCCAATGGTGGTAGGTCCTCGCTATATTCCTGGACAAGCGATCGATCCCAAGGGCAATACAATCCAAGTTCCCGATGCTTCACGGATTAATCCTCCCGTACTCCGCCCTGAAACGCGATCGGGTAATGATATTACTGTCAGTCTGCAAATTGATGCAGGTGTTCCCATTCGCAATCTTTATTCTACTTCCCATCGTATTGATGTCCAGAACAACGGCGAAACTATCCAACTAAAACTAGCAACTGGGGACAATATTCCCAATAAAGACTTGATTGTGCGTTACAAAGTCAGTGGCGATCGCACCGAACCCACGATTTTGACTACGAATACCGATCAAGGCTCACACTTTGCTACCTATTTAATCCCTGCGATCGCCTATCGCTCCGACCAAATCGTGCCGAAGGATGTCGTATTTTTGATGGATACATCAGGTTCTCAATCGGGTGATCCGATTATCAAATCACGGGAACTGATGCGCCGTTTTATCAATGGATTGAATCCTAACGACACATTTACAATTATAGATTTCTCTAATACCACCCGTCAGCTTTCTAGCTATCCTTTACAGAACAACGCCACCAATCGCCAGAAAGCGATGAACTACATCGATCAAGTCAATGCGAACGGTGGTACAGAACTCATGAATGGCATCAATGCGGTGACGAAATTCCCAACTGCTTCGGATGGAAGGATTCGCAGCGTGGTCTTGATTACGGATGGATACATTGGCAATGACAATGAAGTGATCGCCGCTGTGCAGAAAAATCTCAAGCCTGGCAACCGTCTCTATAGTTTTGGCGTTGGTAGTTCTGTCAATCGTTACTTGCTAGAGCGCGTTGCGGAAATGGGACGCGGTACAGTGCGAGTAGTACGTCAAGATGAGCCAACTCAAGAAGTTGCCGAGAAGTTCTTCCGTCAGATTAATAATCCTGTTCTTACAAATATTCAAGTGAAATGGGAAGGTGATGGTGCGGCTCCCGAAATCTATCCTAGTAATGCTCCTGATTTATTTGCGGAGCAGCCGCTGGTTCTATTTGGTAAAAAAGGCGATCGCGCTAATGGCAAGCTCAAAATCACAGGCATCGCCGCAGGTGGTGAACGCTACGAGCAAACCCTAGACGTGAATTTTGATGGTGTCAATAGCAATCTCGGTATAGCCCAGTTATGGGGACGCGCTCGCATTAAAGATTTGATGAATCAAATGTTTGGCGGTGAAGTCAAATCTCTAGTGGATGCAGTCACTCAAACTGCGCTTAACTATCGCTTGCTATCACAATACACAGCCTTTGTCGCCGTAAGTGATGAAGTGCGCGTTAATCCTGATGGCAGCAAGATGACAGTCCAAGTTCCAGTAGAGATGCCTCAAGGTGTCGATTTTGGCATGACTTCAGGAGAGATGGCTGATAATCGAACCCTCAAGCCTGCGGCTCCAAGTCCTTCAGCTTTACCACGTCAATCTTTTATCACTTCTGGAAGATTGCAAGGAACAGTTATTACTGGCAAGGATCAGCTTAATACTAGACTCAGAACAGATGTTGACAGTGAAAATACTCCTAGCGAAGCATCGAAGGTAAGTAAACAAGCTCCTGTCTCCCAAATTCAAGTGGTGAGTATCACAGGGCTTGTGGATATGGATGTTGTTGCTGCTCAACAAGCGATCGCTCAACAATTGCAGTCAATCAATGTTCCTGCTGGGGTCAGAGGCACTGTAGTTTTAGAGATTCCCATTCAGAATGGCAGATTGACAAGGTTTGTACTGGATGATGTCGCTTCGACAGTGAAAGACAAAAATCTTGTGGAGATGATCAAGCGATCGCTACAAAATGTTGTCTTGCCATCGACAGCCAAAGGTTCTATTCGTTTGACATTAAGCGTAAAATTATAGACAAATGGCGGCGCTTTGCGCCGCCATTTGTCTTTTGATTTCTAAAACTTGCATTAACTAATATAGCAATCCTATTTTATTTGTGAGATTAAATGGTTTGAGAGAGTACGCCCCGCAGGGACGCATCTGATTGACTGACAAAAGAGGTAAGAGAAGTAGCGAGAAAGTATACAGAGATTGAATTTGAGTAAAAAAGAGGCGTATGCTGTTTTTTGAAGAAAAAGGAGAGAAAAAGGAGCATAGGACAAATGACCCAAAACGCCTCATGTATCTATAATGAACTAATAAAATTTGGGAGTCAATACATGCTCAAACGAGCATCGAAACTTTTACCCGTCAATGTCAAAGTAATTTTATTAGCCGACCGAGGATTTGCCAATCCAGAATTAGTACGCTATGTGCGGGAATTAAAATGGCAATGTCGGATACGGATTAAGGGTAATTTCTGGATACACCATCCCAAGAATGGTTGGCAGACTGTCAACCAATTGCATCTCGGTCTCGGCGAAGCCAAGTTGATTCACAATGTTAAAGTCCACAAAACTAAGTCCAAGTCCCTTACTGATGTGCATATCGCGGCTGCTTGGGAATCTACCAGTCAAGAGTATTGGTATATTCTCAGTACTGAACCCACTTGTATCTAGGAAGAAAAGTAAAGGATAAAATCTTTACTACAATCCGAAAAAGCAAAAGCAGAGATAAACTCGTTCTGCCCCTAGGGACACCAAGCCCGTACTGTAGATAGAGTCGTC
>NZ_NDHW01000127.1 GCF_002251945.1 Pseudanabaena sp. SR411 | reverse complement strand
ACTTCTACCAGAAGACTTGAAACAGTATTTTCCATTTTGGCAACGTTCTGATACTTTACCCAAATGGGATATAACCATTGTTCCTAATTGATTGGTATCTTATTTCCTCGCAAGTCCCTTAGTTAGACCATTGCTGGATTTGCACCTGTCCGAGTTGCTCATCCTCTAGAGTACACTCTGACTGTGTTTTGCCCCAACTATCAGCATTGGCAAGTTGGAATTTATGACCATGTTTACGAGGACGACCACAGCCACTATAGGCTTCAGGGGCTTTGTATAAGCATCGATTCGGACGTAGACGCAGCAATAAGTCTGCTGGTATATCATCTGTCAAATTGACAAAGGCAGCACTGCCATACTCGCTGTCATAAGTAGCGATCGGTCTTACGGACAAATCTCGACATACTTGCCTTAGTTGAAAAGCGGCTCTTTGCGCTGCTGTCTCAAAACTACTGATTCGCTCATGACATAAAGGGATTGCCCAACTCCCTGTCATCTCTGGTATCCATCCCAAGGTGCTGTAGTCATGACCTAGCATGATGGGTTTGTTGCCTTCAACCAAATTTGGTTGATGCACAAAACTCCTGTCTTTTAGGGTTTTGGCATGGGGTCTTCCCCATCCTGTATGGTCTCCTGCTAGTAGTGGTCTTATATCTTTGGGTATTTGTTCGACACACAGTCGTCTGAGTCTTCCTCTTCTTGGTCGGTTATCTTTTAACGATTCATACAGACTTGACCATTTCCGTCGATACACTGCTGATAATGATAATTCCGCAAATGATTTCACGCTTGGACTAGTCAATACTGCATCCATTAGGTCAAATATTGCATCTCGTCCATTCCCTAAAAATCCATATACCTGTTGACGAAAGTCCTGTAGTTTATCAATAATCATGGCTGTAGATATGTCTTTCTTTTTTATCTACTTTAGGCAGTTTGTATCTCTTTTACTCTGCCTTTTTTTCCTTTTTTAGTCTAAACTCCAGTTACTCAACTCTGACAGTAATACACCTGCGGATACCAAAGACTCAATATGACCGAGATTGCGACGCACATATCCCAATTGCTGCCGAATTGCTTTGCGTAGCTTTTTACGGTTGGGTTGACGTTGTTTGGTGATGGTTAGATAGACTGTCCTTGCTTGAAGACGATAGGTGCGGGGTTTCTTTGGAAACTGTGCTTTCACTTGTTCGTAAAGAGCATCAATGATCTTATCAGTTTGTGCTCTTGCTTGATTCAATAGGTTGATGTCAGTGGGATAGCGAATATCGACTGGTGTGACAGTGGCATCTTTTTGATGATTAGTGCTCCCAGTGCCATCCGAAAGCTCTTGGCTGGTGCTCCTTCTCCTGCGCTGAATTGTTCGGCATATTCACTCTCAAAACTTTCCCATGGGATTAGTTTCGCTAACTTTACCCATCGATTCTCTCCTGATAGTTTTCCACTAAATGGAAGATAGAAGTTCTCGAATGATAGTTTTCCTTTTGCGGAACTTCGGCACATAAAATTTTATTGATGCAAGGGTTTTTCTTGCTTTTGGGCTTTTTCCTTGCACTCTATTAGCTTTTGCAACCTTTGAAAACTACTGATTGCAACTGTTTCTGCCTTTTTCAGCAAGCCCTAATTATAACTATTGTTACTGCGATCCTCGCGATTGCTATGCTAGGGAGTTTTTACAAAATATCCTTGCGTAATCGCTGAAGTCTTATCCCCTGCTACAGAAAGTCGCGATCGCGGGATTAAGTTACGCAACTATCTAAAGATCGACTCATTGCAAGAATATATGCTTATCAATTCAGATTCTCCGAGTATTGAGTTCTATCGTCGTAGCGATCGTACAGAGGTTTGGGAATATCTAACAATCAATAGTTCTGATTTAACCGTTAACAATCCTGAAGTTCAATTAGCTAGCATAGATCTTAATCTTCCACTATCACTCATTTATGAAAATGTTGATTTTAAGCGAGCATAACCGCCTATTTCCCAAATAATGAATAGCCTATAATACTTATTAAATCACATTAATCCTTGTATTAGGAGATTGCCGATGGCGCAGGTTAGTACTCGTCTTTACTGGTTGTTCCAATCACTCATTGCTTTCACTCCCTATCTGCTGGCAGGTTTGCTAGCAGGCACGCTCGTTTTAGCGCTAGGTGTTTTCATTGCTCGTTTCCTTCTCTGGGATTGGTTACTACCTTTTGAAGAGTTGTGCTTGTTAACTCTCAAAGAATGGACTAATCCAACCCTAGACCGATATATGCTGGCTCTAACTTGGATGGCACAGGGCGAAATTACCATTCCTATACTCATTGCGATCGCAGGAATTCTTATTTATCGTGACGAGGCAGTTCCAGCTCTGATTTTAGCGATCGGGCTAAGCGGTTCATGGTTGCTTAATGGAATTTTCAAGTCTTTCTTCCGACGTAAAAGACCTGATCTATGGGCTTCTTCTAAACGTCCGATGGATTACAGTTATCCCAGCGGTCATTCCATGAGTGCAATTTCCTTTTACGGTTTATTAGCGGCGATCTTAACGCAGTCTCTAAGTATTCCTTTAGGACTTACTGTTCCCTTAGCTGCGTTTTTAACCTTGGGGGTGGGCTTTAGTCGAGTGTATTTTGGCGTGCATTGGCCAACAGATGTCCTGAGTGGATGGGTTGCAGGCGGTATATGGCTTGCATCCTGCTTATACGGACTAGTTCAAATTAGTGGCATTTAAACTGAGATGGATGGGCGATCGGTGGAAATACCATCAGCTTGCTCCGTCAAACCATAACTATTGTTTGCGTCAACGAACTTTAATAGCAACTCAGGCGTAGGTACACAAATCAAAAGAGCGTCTGGAATAACTTCAACAGTGATTGGGGTAACTCCTAGATACTGTCCGTCTGCATGAACTTCTAAGGGGGGATAACTCTTAATCTCAATTTTAGCAGCTCGATGAGTATTGAGTCGCTCATGGGGAAGGCGTTCCCCCCGCATAGCTTTAAAGAAGTGACACAGATGATCCCATTTGGAGGGGTTATCAATATATATTACATCCAGTTTTCCATCATTCATTTTTGCGTCAGGCGCTAAGGCAAATTGCACCCCATAGCGAGGACTGTTGCAGATATTGACTTGCAAGATGCGTAAACGACGCATCCGTATGCCATCGAGGCGCAAGACCAAGCGGTGTTGTTTAAACTGTAAAAAAGTTTGGATACCTGAGAAGATACTTTTAAAAGCAGCCCAATAATTTTTCTTGATTCCTTCTTTGACTTCATCTCCACAAGGAAAGAGTGTCGCTTCTAGCCCCACGCCTACCACTTCCACAAAGTAATGATTGTTTGCCTTGCCCATATCAAACCGACCCCGCACTCCCTCTACCAGAGTCTGAATGGCTTGAGATAAATCGTTGGGAATATTTAAGCTAGCGGCAATGTTATTACGTGTTCCCATCGGAATAATGCCTAGCACAGTTTGAGTATGCATTAATCCTCTCGCTACGGCTTCAATTGTGCCATCGCCTCCCGCTACGATTACAAGCTCAGCACCTGCTTTAGCAGCCTCAGCCGCAAGTCTCTCTCCATCTTCATCGGGAGCGGTCGTACAGAGTTCAGCTTCGATGCCTTGATTGTGCAAAGCTTCGACAATTTCAGTTGACAGATCAGGTTTGTCAGCAGGGCCAGAAGTGGGATTGATGATGAGTCGGGTATGCATCTCTGTCGTTTTCCTATTGGTTTGAAGTTGGAAATATTAGGATAAAAGCTTGCTTATGCACACTTACTTAACAAAAAGTCTACAGTTCATTGTTTTAGATACGTCCAAAAAATGAGCCAATAGATCTAAAGTCTACGGACTATAGCAGTTTGTTGAGACTTTCCCTTCCCTCTATAAGCTGATATAACGAACTGACGAGATTACCCTCCCGACTCATAGAGGACTACATTTGGTTGTACTGTATCTGGTCTACGGTGAGTGGCGAGTACCGTGGAGTTTTAGAGTATGGCGAGGTAAGGGATATCCGAGTCCATCGGACTTAGCTTGTAAGTTGTTGGCGACAGTACCAAAGTAAAAAAAGCGCCATCTCTCTTTATTTGGGGTTTATGTCCACTGATTTAGACAAGACTTTTTAGTTCGATTAAAGCGCTAACTTTAGTGACTAGTTCTAAGGTTGAAAAACCTTTGGTAAGATAATCAGTTGCACCGAGACGGGCTGTCTCGCGTGACCATTCTTCCGCAAGACGGGATGAAATCACCAGAATCGGCATATCTAATCCTGCTTGACGACAGCGATCAATCAGCGTGAATCCATCCATACGCGGCATCTCAATATCCGTAATTAGCAAAGCAGGTTGACTGTGGCGTTGTAGCCATTGCCAAGCCTCCATACCATCATCGCAAGTTGTAATTTCGTATCCTTGTGGCGACAAGCCACTTTCAATGCGGCGACGCATTAGAGCGGCATCATCTACGACTAAAATTTGCCGATCGCTGGATAGATCAAGGAAGGAAGCTGTTGACTGAGAACTAGAAATTGTGAGGTGTTCAGTGCCTGATGAGAAGAAGGCTTCCACAAAGGAAAGTGCATCAATAACAGGAATCAGCTTCCCGTCAGGCATCAAGCTCATCCCGATTAAACCAATTGGAGCAACCAGAGGCGCAGGAATTGGATTTACCAATAGATCACTCTGTCCAGCTAGGGTATCGGCAATTAACCAAACGCCGCGATCGCTATCTGATTGTTTCGTCCGCACGGCGATCGCCGATGGTAAGAGTGTTCGGGTTTCAGTTTGTCCTTGCCAATATTGATAGAGATCGATCGCAGGTACTTTTCCTTTCTCTTCTTGTACTTCAATGGTGTAATCGGAGCGATCAGTCTTTTGCCAGAGCAGACTCTCAACGAGGGTAGTTGTGTAAATTTCGGAAGTGGGAACTGCAAAGGTGCGATCGCCTGCTTGCAAGAGCATACAGCGTACAAACAAATGCGGTACGGGAATCTGAATCGTAAAAGCTGTCCCTTTACCCATTTGAGAGATGAGGCTGAGCTTCCCATTCATCAGTGCGACTTGGCTTGCCACCACATCCATACCTACACCCCGACCAGAAATATCGCTAACGACTGTCGTAGAGGTAAAGCCTGATTGACAGAGTACGCTCAATAGACGTTCAGGAGTGCTAGTATCCATCAGTGGTAATCCTTTGGATTGGGCAATTTGACTAATGCGATCGGGATCAATGCCCCTACCATCATCACGAATACTAAGATCAAACATACTGCCGCGACGTTTTAGAGACATTTCGATTTTGCCCTGTAGCGGTTTGCCTAATTTCTCTCGTTCGGGCGCATCTTCGATGCCATGATCGTAGGAATTACGCAATAAATGTAGTAGCACAGGTTCTAAACTGCGAAGTGTGCCTGCATCAAGTTCCAGTTGCTCACCAATAATCGTAAACTGAACGACTTTGCCAACGCGAGTCATTAAATCTCGTAAAATCCCTCTCGATCTAAAAGCTAGGGTTGAGAAGGGAACAAGGCGACTTTCTTCGATGGTTTGTTGGAGATTGCGTAAGCTGCGGTCAAGGATTTGGATACTGTCGGCTGTGCGCCTTGCCGATTCACCTGTTTCTGAGCCTAATTCAATTAAGCGCAGACTAATTTCTAGTAAGCGGTTAATGGCGGTATATCCTTGACGATAGCGCTCAATTTTTAGTCCATCTTGCTCCCCTGATGCGTCTAGCAATGCATAATCATCTTGAACTTCGCGTAATTGGGTAATGTATTGAACACTATTTTGCGCGAGTGAGACTAACGGCAATAGATTGGAGTAAACCGATTGATAGAAACCTTGTGTAGCACGGGTTGCCATTAAGGTTTCCACTAGATACTGGGACGATCGCTCTAGGCGATCGAGTGGCACAGGAATTTGAATGTCCGCTGTTGGCGAAACTGATGCATTAGTCAAGGCTGGGACTTCATTCCCAGCAATTAAGTTCGATTCTATGCTTAGAGAGGGCGCTAGTGCTCCTTGTTCAGCTTCAAAAATTCCACCTTGACGAGCGCTTTCTTTGACCTTTTGCAGAAATGGCATCCATTCTGCGTGCCATTTTTCACAATCTAGGCGATCGCAAAGTTCAGTCCCCTTTTGTAAAAATTCATGCCAAGTAGCCGCTAAGTTTATTTCTGCACCAATTTCTTGCAATTGAGCCATAGTTTGTTTGGCGATCTCACAAGCTTCTTGAGAAACCTCACCTGTGAGTGGCAAATCTTCGATCGCCATTTCTAGCTCAAGCGTCACCAAATCAAATCCCTGATCAGCAAATTCTTGCTGAACTTGGCGCATTTCGTTCCATTCAGGTAGATATTTAGATTGAATCCGATCACGTAGGGTTTGAATATAGTTAACTGCTGCTTCGGGATCACTTTGATCGCCCATCTGAACTGCACCGATCAGCAATTCACCAGCTTCAATCAAAGACTTTGCTAATTCACCATCAGTTAAGGGCGGTGCAACATCTAGATAACGCAGATCGGAAAGAACGTCCTCTAATATCGTCGAAACTTGAAGTACTGCTTGAAATCCTACGGTGACAGAACCACCTTTAATCGTATGTACACAGCGATATAGCTGCTGAATATCTTCGCGCCAACTGGCAATACTTAACTGATGGACAGTCTGCACATAGAGTTGCAAATATTTCTGGGTATCTAATTCAAATAGAGTACGCAGTTCTTCTTGCAGTTGTAAATCATCAAATTCAGAATTTGGCATTATTTCGCTATTCGCTATCAATTTGTGATTAGGGTTCTGTGATAGATTTTAGTGACTCAGCGAAGCCGAGCCACTAAAATCTATCGATCAGTAATCGATTCCATCTCGTCCATTTCCGTAATCTGCGTTTCTAGCATTGGTGGTAAACGGAAAAACTGCACCCTTTCTAGTAGTTGACGAGCCAACATGCCCATCTTGCCCGATTGATCGCGGGTAAATTGAGCCTGAGAAGCAGAACGTTCCGCGATCGCTTCAATATCTTGGATCGAGGCTAAACTAAATTTGACAGCTTCCGCAATTGATCGCGATGAATCAGTTACAGCTACGCCAATTTCGGCTAGTTCCTCAGTTACAGTGGCGATGTTGGTAAATGACTGCTCCGAACTATTCACACTGTTAGTGAAGTCCGACACAAGGCTATTCACGTCGCGCACGTCTTGATCAATCCCCGACACAACCACATCCACAAATCCCGTCCTTTGTTGCAGTACCACTAGCCCCTGATTGGTTTGGGTTGCCAAGTTATTTACCTGTGAGGCGATCGCTTCAAATTCCCTTGCGACGGAGACAAATTGTTCAGGATCGCGTTGTTCTAGCGCCCTTGCCGCCACCATGGAGGCATTGGTCGCCAAAACCTGAGTTAAAGATGCAAGGCGTTTTTGATCCAACACAAATTGTTTCGCAAGAGCCACGAATTCCCCTAGATTTTTAATTCTTTGCACCATCTGCACCGTTGCTGCTTGCAGAGACTCAATCGAAGCCGTCAAGTAAATAATTTGTTCCTCCCCTTGCCGCACGGCTGATCGCACCCTCTGCACAGCTTTGTTGGCAGCGATCGCTTGTTGGGCTGCATCTTGAGCTAATTGGTTTACATCCTCAATTCCTAAACGGGCTTGCACCACCAGTGCTTCCTGTTGCTCAGCATTTTGGGATACCGCGATCGCTAACTGCTCAAGGCGATTAGTCCGAAGAGTTACCTGTTGTGCAGTCTGCAATACGGCTGCAAGCACCTCCGCTAATTGCTCTGATAGACGATTGAGAGTATCCGCAATTAAACCAGTAGCGTGGGGACTAACTTCAGCCTTAGCTGTTAAATCTCCCATCTCCAGTTCGGAAACCACATCCAACAGGTGCGAAATTTCATCTTGAAAAATATTATTTTGGGCTTCAGCCTCGACCTGAGCCGTAGACTGCTCCTGCTTATTTTGGGCAAGGTTAAAAGTCATCTGGTTAAAAATATCAGCTAACTTGCCAATTTCATCCTTAGCCCCAAGCTCCACGGTTGCGCCAAAGTCCCCTGCGGCATATTGTCTAGCGATCGCTTCTAGCCCCCGAATCCTTTTGCTAAGCGTACTACCGATAAATAAACCGAATATCGCACTAATCACAATCAAAATTACCCCTAAGCCAAACACAAATAAGGTGGCATCGGATAATTGCCTTTGCGCCTCTTGGTTGACAATCGGCGCGAGACTATTATTTAAATACAAAGCGGCGATCGCAAAGCCTATTAAGGATAAAAAGCTAGTTGAACCGATCGCAAAGAGGATTTTGGCGCTAATCGGTAAATTATTTAACCAACTACTCCTATTGGAAGCTTGTCTAGATATCGGGGCAGCAGCAGCAACGGCAGCCTTCCTCTTTCTTTTTGCATTCGCTTTCTTGCTTGAAAAGGGAGGTTTATTTGCCATATATCAACATATTCAACAGTTTAGCAATGTCAAAGATCAGAATAATTTGGAGTTTACTGATTAGTAAACCGTCAATTATCTTGTCTTTTAGGTTGGATGTTAACAACATACAGCTTTGTGTTGAAACTCTTGAGTGTGCTTCGCAACAATGTCAAAACCAATTTTAGAGTTTTCAACGCCTACGGCGTTGAAAACTCTAAAATTGGTTTTGCTGCTCTCTTAGCAGCCATAAAACAAATGTCAGCAAGTTCCTGTATTCTTGACTATTAACTTTTTAATTTAATAAATTTACAAATCAAGCGATCGCCATGCATCAAGCGTATGTACTGGGACTGGGACAGTCTGGAATTTCTGCGGCAAAACTCCTCAAAGCTGATGGCTGGCAAGTGACAGTTAGTGATAGTCAGGCAAGTGCTAGCCTAGAACAGCGTAAGCAAACCTTAGAGTCAGCAGGAATTGCAGTTGAGCTTGGAGGATTTCCTGACTTTGCCAAAATAATTGAGTCGGGGCAAAGTGTGGATCTTGTCGCTGTTAGTCCGGGGGTTCCTTGGGATTGCCCTGCCGTTGAACAGGCGCGATCGCTCGGTATTGATACGATTGGCGAGATCGAACTAGCTTGGCGCTACCTTAAGCATATTCCTTGGGTGGGTATCACAGGAACTAACGGCAAGACAACCGTGACATCTTTGACGGCAGCAATTTTTCAGGCGGCGGGGCTAAAGGCGATCGCCTGTGGCAATATTGGCTTTCCCGCTTGCGAAATTGCGTTACAGGTCTTGCATAAACAACTTCAGCCCGACTGGATTATTGCGGAGTTAAGCAGTTATCAGATCGAATCTACGCAAAGCGTCAAACCTCAAATTGGCATCTGGACAACCTTTACCCCCGATCACCTCAATCGTCACTATACCCTTGAAGCCTATCGAGATATTAAGGCAAGCTTAATCGATCAGTCCGCCCATATCGTCCTCAATGGTAATGATCCGTACTTGGAGAATTTTGGGGCAGCCATGTGGCCAAAAGCGATCTGGACAGGGATTGATGATCAGGTGGTGGAGGCGATCGCCGATGGTGCTTACATTGACAAAGGCTGGGTCAAGTTTCGTGGTGAGCCAGTTTTCCCAATCTCCCATTGGCAGCTTTTGGGAATTCATAATCGTCAAAATTTATTGATGTCGGTAGCCGCCGCCAAGCTAGCTGGGATTGACGCAAAACATATCGATCTTGCCATTTCTAATTTTCAAGGTGTTCCCCATCGCCTTGAGCATGTGTGCTTTTATGAAGGAATTGCCTTTATTAACGACAGCAAAGCCACAAACTATGATGCTGCGGAAGTAGGTTTAAAAGCAGTAAAGCCCCCTGTGGTCTTGATTGCTGGTGGTCAACCGAAGCAAGGTGATGCCAGTGCATGGCTAGAGCAAATTCGTCAAAGAGCGATCGGCGTATTATTAATCGGCGAAGCTGCGTCATTGTTTGCGGAAATGCTCAAAGACGTAGGGTTTAAAAATTATGAAATTGTCGAAACTCTTGAGAACGCAGTCCAACAAGCATCGTACATTGCCCATAGCCGCGCCCATAACCACCCTAGTCAGCCTTTACCAACTGTGCTATTCTCACCCGCATGTGCTAGCTTTGACCAGTTTGCTAACTTCGAGCAACGTGGCGATCGCTTCCGTCAACTTTGCCAAGAGCTTAGGGCTTCACCATAAAATAAAGACCAGATGTTTGATGGCGCGGCAATGCCTCGCTACTAAACATCGGTTCTTGTAGACAGAATTTCGCCAAAATTATAGTCATGAACCCATCGCTTCCACCTAGAGATCTTGCCACTATTAATCTTTTTAAACGTCGCACAGTGCTGATCTGGATGATTTTGGCTCTGTCAATGATTGGGTTAATTGTGCGCTTAGTTTTTTTACAAGTGGTGACATCATCTGACTTACTCGAAAAGGCGCGAAGACAGCAAATGTTTACTTTGCGACCATTTATTCCCCGTCGCACGATTACCGATCGCAAAGGTGCAGTTTTAGCTCTAGATCGCCCTGTCTATACATTATTTGCCCATCCCCATCTTTACAAAGAAAAACCTGAGGCGATCGCGGAAAAGCTTGCGCCGATCCTCAGACGACCCGCCGACAAATTGCTCAGTATTCTCAATCGTGATACGACTTCTACTCAAGTCGAATATTGGCTATCGGAGGAAAATGCTGATCGCATTTTTAACTTGCGTCTAGATGGTTTAGATCTGGTTCAACAGCGCCATCGACTCTATCCACAACAGGATCTTGCCGCTGAACTACTCGGCTATGTGAATGTCGATCATCGTGGTCAAGCTGGGATTGAACTTAGTCAAGAAAAATTATTAGAGCGTACCGATCAAGCACCTGCGGTTACCCAAGATGGCTCTGGGAAATTAATTCCTAATCGGATTCCTGCGGGAATGCTCCAAACCGATCGCACAAGCTTGCAAATGACGATTGATTCGCGCATTCAACGGACGGCTAGGCAAATTCTCAAGCAGCAGATGGTTAAGTTTGGTGCTAAGCGTGGATCAGTGATTGTCATGGATGCCAGAGATGGTGGATTACTCACCCTCGTAACTGAGCCAACCTACGATCCCAATCGCTACTATGAGTCCGATGTCAAACTCTTCAAAAATTGGGCCGTTTCGGACTTATATGAACCGGGTTCTACTTTTAAACCGCTCAATGTGGCGATCGCCCTCGAAGCAGGAGCAATTCAGCCTGATACCGTATTTAACGACGAAGGTGCTTTAACGATTGGCGGCTGGCCAGTCGCTAACTTTGACTACGAACAAGTCGGTGCAGTTGGGTCCCTCAGTATTAGTCAAATCCTAGAGCGATCGAGCAATGTGGGGATGGTGCATATCGTTCAGCGCATGAAGCCTTCAGTTTATTACGGTTGGCTAGAGCGGATTGGGCTGGGAGATATCTCTGGTATTGATCTCCCGTCGGAAACACCTAGTACCCTCAAGCCCCAAGAGCAGTTCCTTGAATATGTGATCGAGCCAGCAACAGCCTCCTTTGGACAAGGTTTCTCGCTTACACCAATTCAGATGGCGCAATTGCACGGTATTCTCGCCAGTGGCGGTAAGTTGCTCACGCCCCATGTGGTCAAAGGTTTAATTAATGAAGAAGGCGAAGAGTATTATCAGCCCAAATTGGCAACGCCTCGGCAGGTAATTTCGCCAGCTACGGCTCAAAGAGTTGTGGAAATGATGACTAATGTTGTCGAGAAAGGAACAGGTTTACCTGCGCGAATTCCGGGATATCGGATTGCTGGTAAAACTGGAACAGCTCAAAAAGCTTCAACCACTGGTGGTGGTTATGCCAATGCCAAAATCACTAGTTTTGTCGGTATTTTTCCCGCTAAAGAACCTCGCTATGTGGTGTTGGCGGTAATTGATGAGCCTGTTGGTGATGATGCGTTTGGTTCTACCGTAGCGGCTCCCATTGTCAAGACAGTAATCGAAGATATTATTGTCAGTGAGGGGATTCCACCAAGCCATCCTGAAGAAGTTATCTCCAAAATCCCAATTCTGGCTGAACCCACAGTCTCTCCATCCCCATCTCCTCAAGATCCAAAACCTTCTCCGAGTGCTTCCCCTAGTAATTCCCCAAGCGCTGAACCGACCCCATCCCGCGATCGCCCTTAAATAACGTGAGTTCGAGATATTTAAAGTTAAAGCAGTAAAAGCTTTGCTTACTGCTTTAACTTCCTAGAAAGGGCAAGTTTTGCGCCTCCTTTCTCACAGCTAGTTTGAAATTAACCCGAATTTACGTTACTTACTAATCATGAACCAGCACGAAAAAATTAACTATGTTGAATTTCCTGCAAAAGATATCCAAGCGACAAAGGATTTCTTTCAACAGGTTTTTGGATGGATATTTGAAGATTTTGGCTCCGAATACATTGCTTTTTCTAATCAAGGAATTGATGGTGGTTTTTACCATTCAGCCTTAGAGTCTTCCACTAGCAATGGTGCAGCGCTGATTGTTTTCTATAGTCAAGGGCTTGAAACTACTCAAACAAAAATTGAGCAAGCTGGTGGTGTGATTATAAAACCAATTTTTTCCTTCCCCGGTGGTCGTCGGTTTCACTTTACGGAACCAAGTGGCAATGAATTTGCAGTGTGGTCAGAGATCTAGCTTGATATCCACCTAAAAAAGAAGCACCCTTTGGGTGCTTCTTTTTTAGTATGCGTCTTGTAACTCGTAGAAGTCTGGTGTGACGTAATCCTTTCGCATGGGATAGCCGATCCAGTCTTCGGGCATGAGAATCCGCTTGAGATTGGGATGCCCTTCGTAGATGATGCCATACATATCGAAGGTTTCGCGCTCTTGCCAATCAGCAGTTTTCCAGATCCAGTAGACCGATGGACAACGCGGATCAGTGCGCGGAAGAAATACCTTGATACGTACTTCTTCGAGGCGATCGCTTTTATTAATCCCCTCATCGCTGAGCTTAGCCAGATGATAGACACTCACCAAACTATCGCCAGCACCAGCATCATAACCACATTGCATCATCAAGTAGTTAAAGCCGTATGCATAAAGCGCAGTCGAGAATGGCAATAGAAATTGGCGATCAATTTTGAGAATGGGAACACCCTGCTTATCCAAACCCAAAAACTCATGCTCAAAGCCATTGCTAGTTAGCCATTGCGAAACTGGGTCAGTTACCTCAGTTGTAGCTAATGCTGCTTCTTGATTTCCTGATTGATTATCTGCCAACGGTTTCTACCTCCTTCTGAGCCATTTGCAAAGCGGGCAAAGGAATACCCGACTCGACTAATTCCTTAGGTGGAGCCATACGGCTAGGCATTTCTAGGTATTGTCCAGTTAGGATTGGGCTAACTACCTTCATTTCATGCTTCACCGCATAGTAGCGATGGGTGCGATCAAGGGTAGCTCTTTCTTTAAAGCCTTCCGTACCGATTTTTTTACGCAATTTGATGATCGCGTCCATGATTGCTTCAGGACGAGGCGGACAACCTGGGATATACACATCAACGGGGATCAGCTTATCCACACCGCGCACTGTTGTATAAGAGTCGGTGCTAAACATGCCACCTGTGATTGTGCAAGCACCCATCGCAATTACGTATTTCGGTTCTTGCATCTGCTCATAGAGACGCACTAGCGCGGGAGCCATTTTCATGGTGACTGTCCCTGCGGTAATGATCAGGTCGGCTTGACGAGGACTAGAACGGGGCAGTAGACCAAAGCGATCGAAGTCAAATCTGGAGCCAATCATGGCAGCAAACTCGATGAAGCAGCAGCTAGTACCGTAGAGCATTGGCCAGAGGCTAGACATTCTCGACCAGTTGTAAAGATCGTTGAGGGTAGTCAAAACGACATTATTTGATAAGTCTTGGGTGACTTGTGGTGTAGCAGCGGGATTGATGAGGCGTTGGGTTTGTTCTTCGATGCTGAAGTCCAGACCAACGTTTTCGGATTTCATGACCATTCTAAGGCTCCTTTTCTCCAAGCGTAGACTAGACCTAATACAAGAATGCTAATAAAGATTAATGCTTCCACAAAAGCAAGCAAGCCTAGTTTACTAAATGCGACTGCCCAAGGGTATAGAAATACCGTTTCTACGTCAAAGATAACGAAGGCAAGTGCAAACATATAATAACGGATATTAAATTGTATCCAAGCTCCCCCAATGGGTTCACAGCCAGACTCGTAGGTGGTACGACCTGCGGCTCCCGATTGTTTTGGGCTTAACAGAGCCGATAGTGCTAGCCCCGATAGTGGGACAAGCGTACAAACGATGATGAATACCAGTAAGTATTCGTATCCGCTTAAAACCAAAATTTATTACCTCTTCAAGCTAGCTTGACTAAATTCTAAGTTGTACCTTAAGCACTTGGACAAAATAAATTCACTAAACCTGTAAAGTTGCGCTCCTGCGGAGCGCAACTTTACAGGTTTAGTTTTGCAATTTATTTTGTTCATCTAGACGTAAGCCTATTGTTTTACAAGAATTCTTGCTGATACAAATTTAGGAGATCATGACTACATTATATGGGAGCGATGGTAGATGAAAATTTGTTACAGACTAGAAATTTGTCTATGGGTTGGCTTATATAATTGAAACTTATGTCAAATGCTGTCGATTTGAGGCTTTAGCAGCGATCGCAGTTTTTGATTGACCTGCAATTATTTTTGATTAATTTATTCCAGCATATATTTCCATAATCGCTTTTATTGCTGTTTTTATTACTAATTTAAAATTCATGCTAGACGGTGCAAAGCTTTGTCTAGTATGAGCAAAGACACTATTTTAATTAAAAAAGTTTAGGAGAATCCATGAGTCAAGGTTTAGCAACTCTTTTGCGTGTAGGCACACAAAAATCTCACTCGGCTGCCGAAAGTACCGATTTTATTAAATGTTTTTTAAAGGGCGTAGTTGATAAGACATCCTATAGCAGACTCGTCGGAAACCTTTACTTTGTTTACAAAGCGATCGAAGCAGAGTTTGAAGTTCACAAAAATGATCCTGTTCTCAGCAAGCTTTATTACCGTGAATTGTGGCGTGAAAAGAGTCTGGAACTCGATATGTTGTTTTACTTCGGCTCCAACTGGCGCGAAGAAGTAAAGCCCACTCCTGCTTGCGAAAAGTATCTTGCCCGTATCCATGAGATCTCAGCTAATGACCCTGTGTTGCTAGTTGCTCATGCTTACACTCGTTACATGGGAGATCTTTCTGGTGGTCAAATCCTTAAAAAAATCGCGAAGGAGTCGATGGGCTTGAACGAAGGCGATGGGACTGCTTTTTATGAGTTTGATGACATTCGCAATCATGGCGAATTCAAAAAACGCTATCGTGAAGCTCTGGATACCTTGCCTGTGGACGCAGCAACGGCTGAGCGGATTGTGGACGAAGCCAATGCTTCATTTCATATGAACATGGCGATGTTCCGTGAGCTAGAAGGTAACTGGTTACTGGCTCTAACTAAGTTTGGCTGGAATTCTCTAATCACGAAGATCAAGGGTGAACCCAAAAACACCTCTGTTCGTCGTGAATCTAATGCTGCTAGCTAATTAATAACAATAAAAAAGGGGCGCTAAGCGCCCCTTTTTTATTGAAAAATTTATTGAAAGATTTGTCCGCGTCCTAGCCAAAGCTCTAGGAGCAAGATCAGAAAACCTAACATTGCTAAGCGTCCGTTCCAAACTTCGGCAGATTGGGTCATTCCCCATTCCCAACGCTCTTGAGGATATAGCTTGGTATTCTTTTGTGGTTGGATCGTTTCCGCAAAAGCTATAGGGCGATCGCTTAAAGCTTTCATCACTACGTCGGCTAAAGCTTGGATAAAAGTGGGGTCAGTATCAGGGGCAGGAACTCGTGCAAAGGTTTCAATGCCAGCATGTTCAGCGATTTCACGATATTCCATATCGATTTCTTCGAGGGTTTCGATATGCTCCGATACAAAGCTAATCGGAACTACAACTAATTCCTTGACACCTTGTTTGGCAAGTTCCTCGATCGCCACATCGGTGTAAGGCTGCAACCATTCAACTGGCCCCACACGACTTTGATAGGCGAGCTTATAGGGGTTGGGGCGATTAAGTTTTTGCATAATCAGTGCGGCACAGGTTTCGATTTCCTTTTGATAGGGATCACCTGCTTCTTCGATGTAGCTGACAGGTACACCATGAGCGCTAAAGAAAATATAGGCTTCGTTAGGATTTTTAACTTGATCGAGTTTGGTCGCAATCAAGTTTGCCATTGCTTGCAAGTAGCCTGAATTGTTATACCAAGAAGGAACAACTGTATATTTGATTTTTTGTAATTCGGGGTCGGCTTTCCAAATCCGATCTAGTAGTCTAAAGCTAGAACCTGTGGTGCTAATCGAAAACTGGGGATATAAAGGCAAAATTACTAATTCTTCAATTTTGTCCCGTTTGATTTGGGCGATCGCCTCTTCAGTGAAAGGATGCCAGTAGCGCATTCCCAAATAAACATGGACATCATGACCGTTTTGCTGAAGCTGCGATCGCAATGCTGCTCCTTGTGCTTCGGTAATCCGCCGTAATGGTGAGCCGCCACCAATTTTTTTGTAATTTTCCTGAGATTTTTTTGCACGCAGGGTCGAAATTAACCAAGCCAAAGGTGCTTGGAGTAATGGCGAAGGCAAGCGAATAATTTCTGGGTCAGAAAATAAGTTATACAAAAATGGGCGGACATCTTCTAATTTGTCTGGCCCGCCGAGGTTCAGCAGTAAAACACCTAGTCGCCCCATATCAATCGCTATATCCCTTTATAATTTTGGATCTGTTATTAAGATCAAGTTTCATTAATTATAACTAGGGGCAGGAGCGTTATACCGTTTTGTGCTGATCTTAAATGTATAGCAATGAAAGTTTTGCTTAGGACATAAACCCCAAATAAATGAAGGCGGCGCGAAGCGCCGCCTTCATTTATTTGGGGTTTGATTTGTTCTAGCTATCTCTTTTATTGCTATACATTTAAAAAAAGTGGCTTCCCAATTCATTTTCAAAAATCTAAAGCTGGTTTAACCATGCGATCGCCTCTTCGATACTTGTGACCTTTTCACCTATAGGCATGGCTGGACGCTGCACCATTATGATCGGAATTTCTAATTCTCTAGCCGCAGTAATTTTGGCATAGGTCGCATTGCCACCACTATTTTTACTAACGATCGCTTCAATATGATAGTTTCGCAATAACTTTCGTTCCTGTTCTAAACTAAATGGACCACGATCAAGCAAGACTTTGCTATTAGGAAGTTCAATTTCAGGCGGATCGATGGAGCGCATTAAGTACCAGATATGCGGGCTAATATGCGATCGCTGTAAAAAAGGCTCTAGTTGTTGTCTCCCTGATGTAATAAACACGCGATTTACAGATTCAGGAATTGCACTTGCTGCGGCTTCTACACTTTCTACTTCAATCCAATTGTCGCCAGTTGTTTTTTCCCATTGGGGACGAACGAGCATTAAGTGAGGAATGTTAACTGATTGTGTAGCGATCGCGCCGTTAATGGTTATTTGACCTGCACAGGGATGAGTCGCATCAATGAGAACATCAATTGAGTTTTCTTGTAAATAGTGAGCTAATCCTTCTGCACCACCAAATCCACCAATACGAACTTGTCCAACTAGAGCGGCTGGCTTTTTTGTGCGCCCTGCGAGGGAGCTAATTACTTCTATTTCGGGAATAGTGGCAAGTTTAGCGGCGAGTTTCACAGCATCACCAGTGCCACCCAAAATGAGAACTTTTTTCATGATTAGAAATATTGGGAAATTATGCCTTGCTGATTATTGAAGTTGCGAGCTATATGTTATCCCTTTTCTAGTCAATAAGCGATCGCGAAGTACAGAGCAAACCAGCAACACGGCTTGTCATTTATAGCAACTCAAAACCCACAAAGATAAATGGCGGCGCGAAGCGCCGCCATTTATCTTTGTGGGTTTAAGGTTCTACTTGATCTTGAATACGAAGTTCTTTCATAAATTTTAAAATATGCTTTTAACTATCCCTTTGTCTGCTAATCTGAGAATTGGTATCTACTATACAAAATTGCATCATGGCCGATCGCCAAATCCTGCTTGACTTTGAAAAGCCCATCGTTGAACTAGAAAACCGTATCGCCCAAATCCGCGAACTCGCGAATGACAACGATGTGGACATGGTTGGTCAGATTCAGCTTTTAGAGCAACGAGCCGAGCTTTTGCGGCGAGAGATTTTTTCGGGATTGGGTGCAATGCAACGGATGCAAATTGCAAGGCATCCCCGTCGCCCTAGTACCCTTGACTATGTGCAAGCCATAACCGATGAGTGGATGGAGCTACATGGCGATCGCAGAGGTAATGATGATCCAGCTTTAGTTGGGGGGTTAGCAAGAATTTGTGATCGCCCTGTAGTTATTTTGGGGCATCAAAAGGGGCGTGATACTAAGGACAACATGACCCGCAACTTTGGCATGGCTTCCCCAGGGGGATATCGCAAAGCATCAAGATTGATGGATCATGCAAATCGCTTTAAATTGCCAATTATTACCTTGATTGATACCCCTGGGGCATACCCTGGAGTATCGGCTGAGGAGCAGGGACAAGGCGAGGCGATCGCCGCAAATTTACGACAAATGTTTGGTCTAGGTGTACCAATTATCTGTACCGTCATTGGTGAAGGCGGATCGGGTGGAGCCTTGGGGATTGGCATTGGCGATCACATCATGATGTTTGAAAACTCGGTCTATACGGTGGCGACTCCTGAGGCCTGTGCAGCAATTTTGTGGCGCGACTCGGCAAAGGCTGGCAAGGCGGCGGAAGCGTTAAAAATCACGGCTCCTGACTTGAAGCGTTTGGGCATTGTCGATTATGTGATTGATGAGCCACTCGGTGGGGCGCATCGTCTGCCACTACAGGCGGCGGAAAATCTCAAAGCTGCCCTAGTCGAAAATCTCGATCGCTTAAGTAAGTTGTCTGTGGAAGATTTACAAGAGCTACGTTATCAAAAGTTCCGTAAGATGGGCGTTTTTCTCGAATCTTGAAACTTGACTTGAAATACTAAGCCTCAAATGATTTTTAGCCCTATACCCATGCAGACAAATGTACCGACACTTGTTTGCATGAGTATTAGCTGAGCTTAGTATCATCCCAAAGTTCAAAATAGTTACTTACTTTCGAGAATTGATGTCAGCAATTCTCATTATAGAGATTGCTTTTTTATAATGAGAATTGCTGAATTGACATTTAGCAAGAGATTATAACAGCAAGGTTACGTGGAACTTAGCTGCTATAATTGCGAAAATTATTTTGAAATTTTCTCGGATGGGTTCATGCAGTTAAGGATTAAAGTTCCATTACTGATTACTTTAGTTGCTTTGATTACATCGCTGTCATTGTCATTATTCTTTTATGCCACTGCTTTACAATCAATTGAGAATAATCAAAAAGCAGAACTAAACACAACGGTTACTTTAATTCAAAAATATACTGAGGAGCACACAAAAAAAGCTTTGTCTAGGGCAGAAATGGTTGCATCACTTCCTTCGGTGCAACAGGCTTTTCGGGCAAGAGATCGTGATCAATTAGCTCAGATACTTCTACCCGCTTTTGTGATTCAACGCGATCGCTATGATGTTCGTGAAGCCCATTTCCACTTAGCACCAGCAACATCCTTTTTGCGTTTATTTTACCTCAAAAAATATGGCGAAGATATGAGTAGTTTTCGCGAAACAGTCTTAATCACTAATCAAAAACAGGAACCGCAAAGTGGGGTTGAAATAAGTCGGCATGGATTAAATATTCGTGGGGTTGTACCAATAGCTGATGCTCAAGGGGCGATTGGAAGTTTTGAGGTCGGCATGAGTTTTAACGGTGTTTTAGATGCGGTCAAACAAGTAACTGGTTTTGAATTGGGAGTATTTATTGACAACGATCTAATGACGAAAGTCGCGACTGGACTTCCTGCACCCGAAAGCGATCGCGTGATTGGGGGCTTACGAAATGAAAGTTCTACTAACTGGAGTTTGGTGCGATCGCTCGTTTCCCCTGATTTGTTGCGCAAGGTCAACGATACGACTTTAAAATTGCAAAAAATTGATGGTGTTGACTATGGCGTTGCTCTATTACAACTACTGGATTTTAAAGGCAAGAAAATAGGTGTAGTTGTTGCTGGCAAAAGCTTTGAAGGTTTAACCAGTCAAGCCAATGCTGTTCTCATTAATGCTATGGTCATTTCATTATTTGCTGTAATCATTTTAGGTGGAACAGCGACGATTTTATTTAATGGATTATTGATGCGACCGATGATTGCTGTTGGTAATTGCATCACGAGTATGGCGATCGATGATGTTGCTAAACCTATAGATGATCTTGCCTCTCGTCGGGATGAAGTTGGGAAAATTGCTAGAAGTTTGGAACTAATCCAACAAAGATTAATTGGATTAAAACAAGACATTAATGGATAGAGCAAGAATAGCTAAAAATCAATGATTAATCTCCGTCGTTTTCTATTTACGCTAGGGCTTTGCTTACTATTGATTGTAGGGATAGGAGCCGCAAGTGGCTATTCTCAAGAAGCTGCTCCCATTGTTGCTGTGAAGCCAAATGTCACTGTGCCGAATAATGCTTTTCCAAGCAATGTCCCAAAGCCGATTAAGGTCGAGGTTGCTTTAGTGATTAACAACATCTCAAAAATAACTGATGCTGCGGGTACGTTCTCCGCAGATATTGATCTACGTTTACGTTGGCAGAATCCTAATCAAGCTTTTGATCCAAAAAACACAGGTGTTAATGAGCAGAGCTTCATTGCCGAAGAGGCGATCGCTAAGCTCGCTAATATCTGGAATCCCCAAATCGCGATCGCTAATTTGGCGGAAAAGCCACTAAAATCTGAATCAGAACTATATTTAAACGCTAATGGTTCTGTTGTATATCTTCAGCGATTAACTGCTACGTTTGAAGCTAAGTATAAATTGGCGGATTTCCCTTTTGACCAACAAGTTTTACCAATTCGCCTGATATCTAGGTACAACAGTAATAAAGTTGTTTTCTGGCAGACTCAGGATGACATTGATTTTTCTGGCATACCGCAGGAAATTCAATTATCAGGTTGGCATACTGGTGATGTCAACTTCTTATTCTCTAACTTTAAGGGTTTAGATGGAGAATCTCATCCTCAATTATTAGCCCAAACTATGGTGAAACGGATTCCCACTAGTCATATCCCAGGAGTATTTATCCCTCTGTCTTTAGTGTTGCTCGTACCAACCATCATCGCTCTATGGAGTAATGCTGACTTGGATAAACGAATTTCTGCTTGGTCAGGTAGTATTTTGACGATGGTTGCCCTCAGTTTTACTATATCGATCCGCTATCCAGCATTAAGTATCGATAGCGTATTTTTTCAAGTTCTTTGGTTAGGATTTGCCTTCCAGTTTTTAGGTCTATCTATCAACTTTACGATCATGAATCCAGCAATGGAAAGATTTTTTGGTGGCAAATATGTGGTTGCGGAAATAACAAATTTTTTGCGATGGAGTTTGCCATTGGCGCTATTAATTTTAGTCTCACGGGTAATTTTGCTGGCATTATAGATTTAGGCTGATCGCTCTTTTTAATCCGATCGCACTAATCATCTCTCCAAAAGGCGATCGTTTTTTGTTTTGTGCTACCATCAGTAGTATTGTGAGTAGTACAAAATAGTTATGAAAGTATCTATTTCTCTTCCAGATGAGTTAGTCCATTACGTTGACGATCGCGTAGAAAATCGTAGTCGGCTCATTGAGGGGTTACTGCAAGCATGGCGGAAGCAGCAGGAAAAGCAGGCGATGGTTGAGGCTTGTTTGTTGTTGGATGAATTGACAAATGATGAGGATGCAGCATGGCAGCAAGCGGCGGTTATCGATTGGGAAGTATCTGGTTAGTTAGTTTCGATCCTTCGATTGGTACAGAAATTCGCAAAACTCGTCCTGCGGTGATTATTTCTGGAACTGCTTTTAATCAGCGTAGTAAGGTAACTGTGTTACCGATAACTTCTGCTAATCCTAGCGATCGCTTACTTCCAGTAATTGTGCCTTTGGTTCCTTCTATTACAAATGGACTTAGCAGTAATTGTTTTGTGGTCTGTGTCGATCCGATGACTTTTGATAAACGAAGATTGATTCAATGTCTTGGTCAAGTAGATCCGAATCAATTGGAAGAGATACAGCAGATTTTGGTTAGGTATTTAGAACTTTAACTAGAAACGATATTTCAAGGGGCGATCGCACCAAATAATCTCTACAAAAGGCGATGAGATTTTTAAGCAGGGTCTATTATTTTTTGAAGTGATTCTGCGATCGCTTCATATTGTTGAGGTGTGAGGCTGATGCGATAAATTTAACGGGCAGACCTTCTAGTAGTTCTCCTTCTTGCCATTCATAGGGTTCATAGTTATCTAAACTTGACAAGTCGCTCTCTAGCCAGTCTGTATCTTCTTGAGTGCGTGAGTTTTCAGTTTGCCACACTAGATAGTTTAAAAAGCTAAGAACTTCTCGCAGCTTATTATCAGGGATAGTTTCTAAGCGCTGTACTATCTCGCTTTTAATTGTGTTCATACTAATTTTCTCGATTCACACTCAAGTTAGTTTTAGTTTAGCAAAACCTAGCAGTAAAGGCGATCACACCAATAATCTCTACAAATGGCGGCTACATGACTTTGCATATTCATGAGTCTATGGAGTTCAGTTCGTATTTAACGACCAAAGTTACGGAAGAGTTCGACAGAGATATTCAACTTAGCTTTTCACTTTTAATTTAGTTGCGATTATAACGTGGGATATTGTAAAGCTTGTCTTCAAGCTGCCGCCATTTCACATCTTTGAAATCGTCATCCTTAGCAAACTTAAAAAAAACTGCTTTTTTTACCAGTGCAGCATAGGAAAGAGTCGTTAGTGTCTTTTGTTTTAAATGAACCAATTTTTCAGCAGGACAAGATATACATTTTACAGATATATCCATGAAGTTTTCTCTAAAGTCCTTGTCTGGGAAAATTAATTCAGCAGCGAAGACTTCAGCACCTATTTCAATAAGCTCGTTTTGATTATGGTTGCCACAATATAATGAACCTAAATCTTTATCTTTCAAAAAGTGCTTGAGTTCATGACCCATTGTAAAAATTCTAGGCTCATCAGGTAAATCACGATTAAGCATAACTGATGCACTAGATCCGTTGTAGAAAAATGCACCTCTCAGCTTTTTTAATTTAACGCTTGAATGACTCCCTGGACGAGGCCATAAATCAATATCAATTTTATAATGCTTGTATATGCGTCGAAGATCCGACTTAAGTACACGAGGTGTCGCAATGTGAAAATCGCTGCGGATTGAACGAGCCAAACTTTTAAGCTCTTCGTAATACTCAGTTCGACTCATTCTGCTTTTTACCTCTACGGCTACTTTTGACTTTACTTGCTTGTTGTTGAAGATTTCTAGCTTTTCTATACTCAGCATATTTTTTGAGTTCTTCTATATCTTCTGGGGGGAGTTGTTGAGCGGCTCTCAATAAAGCAGTTATTTCAGCATCTCCAGAACGCTCTTCAGGTGGAAAGAATTCTAAGATAGATACATCAAGGCATCTAGAAAGCTTTTCAAGATCATCAAGAGTTGGACGATAAACAGCCGTTTCCCATCGGGAAATTGTGTTTGCAGTTGTCCCAACTTTTTGAGCTAGAGCTTCCTGAGATAGTTTTTCCTTAGCACGGAGTGCCCGAATGCGATCTCCTACATACTCAATTATTGACATTACAAATACATAGTGAAATTTTAAAAACATTGGTTTTATCCTCCTATAGGATAATCTTTCCTGTTGGCATTGACAACCCTTGAACCATCAATTATCCTGTAAAAGGATAAAGTTATACGCAAAAAGGATTTTTTGTGTTGACTTTTCTGAATAATCCTTATTTACAGGAGCTTTTGGCTATGTCTAATGATCGCTATGTTGTCAAACACCCTGACGGATGGGCTGTAAAGAAATCACACGCTGAACGAGCAAGTGAGGTTTGTGATACCCAGCGCCAAGCTGAAATCCGAGCTAAAGAGATTGTCTCTAACCTTGGTGGTGGAGAAGTCAGAATTCAGGGAAAAGATGGACGTTGGCGGGACTCCGATACGGTTTCTCCTGCTAACGACCCTAATCCTCCTCGTGATCGCAAACACTAGATTCATTAACCTCACCTACAAGCAGATGTAAGTAGGTGAGGTTCTCTCAAACTATTTATCAATTACAAAACTGGAGAATTTCCATGCAAGAAACTGAATATGATTTTTCCGAAGAAATTGTCGATCTTGAGCAGTTTGCTAAAGAAGGCAAAGTCCCTCCCACACGTTGCAAAGGCTATCGAATTCGCATTGACAAACAGACTTACGTTGTCACTGAACCTTCTAAAACTGGACGTGAACTTCTTGAATTAGCTGGAAAACAACCTGAACGTTTTAGCATTCGTCAAAAGTTCAAGGGTGGTCAAGTCAAGAAAATTGAACTTGATGAGCGAGTAGACTTTACAACTGTTGGCATTGAAAGATTTATGACATTGCCACTTGATCAGCAAGAAGGTTACACAGCCCGTCATCACTTTGATCTCCCAGAAAATGATCGAGAATACCTTGATTCCTTGGGCTTAGTTTGGGAGACAGTGATGGAAAACAATGTCCAACGAATAGTCATCCACAAATACCCTCTGCCAAATGGCTACAACCAGCAAGATGTATCGCTTTACCTTCTTATTAGTGCAGGATATCCTGATGCACAAATTGATATGGCTTTCTTTCATCCTGTAATAACTCGTGCAGATGGTAAGCCGATTCCAGCAACGAGTACGAGTGCAGCTTTTGATGGTAAAAAATGGCAGCAGTGGTCACGACATCGAACACCTGCCAATCCTTGGAGAGCAGATGTGGACTATATCGGAACACATATGGCTTTGGTTGAACATTGGCTGGAACGAGAATTTTTAAAGGGAAAAGCCTAATGAAAACAACACTAACATTGACTGATAAACAGCGTAAAATCCTACAAAAACACCTATTTCCAGATGATGGAAATGAAGCTGTCGCGATCGCTTTATGTGGGCGATTAACGAGTGAGCATGAAAATAGACTTATTGCTCACGCTATTCACCCTATTCCCCATGAATACTGTTCAGTAAGAGCACCAGATAGGGTTGCATGGTCTACAGAAATTTTGATTCCACTGCTTGAAGAAGCAATTAAGCATAATTTGGGGGTTGTAAAAATTCATGGACATCCTGAACATTATCCTTGGCACTCTGAAGTTGATGATGACTCAGATCGAAATCTTTTTCCTTCTATATACGGATGGTTAGACGACGGTTATCCTCATATCAGCGCAATACTGTTGCCTAGTGGTCGAATTGTAGGGCGAGTAGTTAATGCTGACGGAAGCTTTGATAATTTGGAAACCGTCAAAGTTGTAGGAGATGATTTATCTTTCTACCATGCTACACAAGACAACGGTCTTACGCCTGAATTTGCAAAGCGTACCGAGCAAGCTTTTGGGAAAGGTACATTTGATCTCTTAAAAACTTTAAAAGTTGGAGTGGTTGGATGTTCTGGTACAGGTAGTCCAGTAATTGAGCAATTAGCACGGCTGGGGATTGGAGAATTAGTTTTAGTCGATCCCGATAGCATTGAAGAGAAAAATCTCAATCGGATTCTAAATTCAACTATTGAAGATGTACTTCAACAAATTCCTAAAGTAGAGTTGATGAAACGCACCATCAAAAATATTGGCTTAGGAACATCAGTTGAAACTCATGCTCAGAATCTCTTTGATCCTAGAGTTGTCAAAGCAATAGCCAGTTGTGACATTGTTTTTGGATGTATGGACAGCGTTGATGGTAGACATTTACTCAACCGTCTTGCCACTTTTTACTCGATTCCCTATATTGACGTTGGTATTCGCTTAGTTGCTGATGGAAAGGGCGGTATAGATCAAATTTGTGGAGGTGTTCATTATCTGCAACCAGCACAATCACTCCTAGAGAGAAGACTATATACCCAAAAAGATTTAGAAGCTGCCAATCTTCTAAGAGTTGATCCTGAAAGTTACAAAGAAAGATTAAAAGTCGGCTATATCTCAGGTGTAGTCGAAGATAGACCTGCTGTCATCAGTGTCAATATGTTTTTTGCTTCTCTTGCAGTCATGGAGATGTTAGGACGCTTACATCAATATCGCAATGAGCCAAATTCAGAATATTCTATTTGGCAAGTAAGTCTAAGTGATAGTTTTCTAGAACATTCTTCAGACAATTCTACAAGTTCATATTTAGAGAATTACATTGGGAAAGGTGATGTTCATCCGTTACTAGGAATGCCTTCATTAAGCGAAAGGAGATAAAGTGATGCAGTGGTTTCAAAATCTCTGGCAATTTATCAAACAACATTTATGGAGAAAAGAACTTCTCTTTAAAGTGTATAAAGTTGATGATTTACCAGAAACCCTAATCTCTTCTAGACTATATGTTGTTGGTGAAGGCGATTACCTTTGGTATGCAGCAATGTTATGTCCTTGTAATTGCCAAGCTATTTTATACATGAATCTTTCTCCTGATGAGCGTCCAAAATGGTCTCTTTCATCCGATGTTCATAACAAAGCAACTCTTAAACCGTCAATTTGGCGAAAAGTCGGTTGTGAAAGCCATTTTTGGCTACGGGACGGAAAAATATACTGGTGTACAAGATCATCGATTAGATGATGGACATAACTATTTTATAGAGGCGATCGCTAGATGTAAAAATTTAGCGATCACTTTAGCTACAATTTTCATAAAAAGACTAGACTCAGAATCCTTATGGCAGAATTAGCATAGTCAGTCTCAGAACTAACAAAGTAACTATATGGCTGAAACAGTTGTTTTGCAAATACTAGAAGCATTGTACCAACGACTAGCGATCGCGGCAGGAGCAACCCAGCGATCGCCTAACAAAACACAAAAAGTCTCTAGTTCCATGACAAAATTAAAAAGTTTCATTTTATAAGCAATACAGGTTCATGGAAGCACGTCCACAAGAGGTGATCTTTTACGCTACCGAAGACGACGAGCGTCCCTTTGAGCTTTGGTTAGAGTCACTACGCGATCGCCAAGCAAGAGCTAGAATTAAAGCACGCCTTGATCGAGTTGAAAATGGAAACTTTGGAGACTACAAACCTGTTGGCTCAGGAGTCATGGAACTCAGGATTGACTATGGACAAGGTTATCGAATATATTTTGCTCAAGCAGGAGAAACCATAGTTCTTTTGCTATGTGGCGGTGACAAAAACACCCAAAATCAAGATATCATCAGAGCTAAGCATTACTGGGTAGACTTTCAGAGGAGAGAAAATGCCAACCTATAAAAGCTATCATTCTTACCTAATTGAATCCTTAAAAGATCCATTAGAAGCTGCTGCTTACTTAGATGCAGTCCTAGAAGATGGTGACTTTGAACATATTTTATTGGCTTTAAAAAATGTTGCAGAAGCTCAACAAGATATTACTAACAATTCAAAAAACAATAATCTGAATTTAGATATCAACCCTCAGCTACTTCCAAAACAACAACCCAGTGAGTTAATGACCATTGCTAAATTACTCAACCAATTAGGGCTAAAACTCTCGGTAACTGTTCAAGAAAAACAACCTGCCTAGTAACATCCAAACATCAAACTTCTATTTCTGCAATCTTGCGTAAAACTCGCCAGGCAACCTCTAACTCACCCTGATTAACCAGAGGAGACAAAACCTGAGACATTCCATATTGCTTACCCTCTAGCTTCACAAACACAATATCATCACCATTAGTCAACATCGCAAAAGTAGAGCGATCACTATTTGGACTAGCCATCAAATAAGCAAGAGTTTGTGGCAAAGCAGACCAAACCGAAAGCATTGTTTTCTTTGATTCTAAAACAATAATCCACAGGCGATCGCGCAATACCAACACATCAATTCGCCCCTGTAGAGTTTCTTCACTATCCGATATCTTGATCAGCACAGACTCTTCTGCCTTGAGAAGGAAAGGAGGATCATATAAACCAGTAATCGTTAGTAATGGAGAAACCAGCAACAACATCACCGTGCTTTTTAGCAAATGTCCACCAGAGCGATGATAAATATAACGCCGCCATAGAACTTCTAAACTAGCGCGATCGCTAGAATTCATCTCAGGAAGCTCGTCATACCATTCTGTAAAAAAATCCTTCAATTCACTACGACTCAAGCCAAATTTTTGTTCTGCTTCAACGATTGTTGTCACAGCCTCAGTAACAGCTAGTGTTTGCATAGTGAATACCTTGAGTTAGTACTCAGTCTCAAAATCAACTTTGCTTAGATTGTAGAATAAAATTGGTATAACCTGTCGAGAAACATATAGCTGAAATAGTTGTTTTGCAAATACCTCGCCAATTCAAGGATGAAATGCAACGCCTAGCGATCGCCATCTATCTACCCTAATACTTATTCTCAAAATAGAGAAGCACTATGAACGAAGCCGATCGCAACTCACCACAGATTAATTCAGATATTCAAGAAACAGCACAAAAACTCTTCAGCGAAATTAGTCAGCTTATTGATGCAGCCAAACAACGTGCCACCGTTGCTGTTATTAGAAATGCTGAACTTGTGCGTAAACCCGAAAACCCCATTGCCATCATTTAGAACAACTGCGTCAAGAGCAGCAAATATCACCCGATCTACTGCTCAAAGATCCCTACATCCTAGACTTTTTAGATATAAGCGATCGCTTCTCGAAGATGCCATTATCGATAATGATGACTTTTATATTGACCTGCTATTCTAGAACCTCAAACTCAAACGCCTTATGGCGATCGACCTCAAACTAGATAACTTTCGCCACGTATACAAAAGCAAAATGGAACTTTACTAATGAATCCCTAAGCAGTTTCCCATGATGACACTTAGCAATATTATTTCCCTCTTTACTGCCATGGTTATCTTGGCAGCAATTCCTAGTCTCAGTGTGTTAACTGTAACCACAAGAGCGGCTACCTATGGATTTATCCACGGCGTTTTCACAACCATCGGCATCGTAACAGGAGATATCATTTTCATCCTGATCGCCATTTGGGGTTTATCGTTTCTTTCTGAAACTATGGGAAGTCTCTTTGTTTTGATCAAATATCTTGGTGGTGCTTATTTGGTGTGGCTAGGAATCAGTCTATATAGGTCAAAAGCACAAGAAATTAAAGCTGATCAGCCTGTAAAGTCTTCATTGTTTTCTAGTTTTGTAACTGGGTTGGTCATTACTTTAGGTGACCAAAAAGCGACGTTATTCTATCTTGGCTTTCTGCCAGCCTTCCTTGATATCTCGAAAATATCTCATTTAGATACGATCGCCGTTATCTTAGTTGCCACATTAGCTGTAGGTGGTGTGAAGCTTATGTATGCACTTATGGCAGATAAAGTGAGTGCGATTGCTAGTTCTAAAACCAAAACCAGAATCAACCTAGTTGCTGGTTGCGTAATGATTGCTGTCGGCATATTTGTGATTGCTAAAGCATAGTTTCCCAATTTTTAGTGATGCGGCTTCTCCTCGTCACTAAAAATTTTACTGCGCGTCCTTTAGTTCTTAAACCTATTGAAACGAGTTACACTGACAGAATATTTGCTCATCATCATATAACCCATGACCTGTCCAGTTCCCAAAGACCAACAACCACTCAATGAATATATTGAACTTAAGGAAGCGTTCTTTTATCGTTGGGCAAAGCTAGCGCGATCGCAATATTTGCGAATGTTGTTGTTCATGTGGCTAGGATTTACCGTTATTTTTTCGCCAGTGGCGATGAGCATTGAGTCCCCCAGCCGACATTTATGGCAATTTATCTGTGTGGCAAGTATTGGCGGTGCTGTAGGGCTGATTTTACCAGTGCTGTTATTGCTATCAGGATGGAGTCACGTCAAGCAAAGACTGGATAGCGCGAAGATTTTTTATGAAGAGTCGGGTTGGTATGATGGGCAAACATGGGAAAAGCCAGAAGCCGATCTAGTCAAGGATCGATTGCTAGTCGCTTATGAAATTAAGCCAGTCATGACGAGATTACAAAAAACACTTTTGGGAATCATTGTTTTTCTTGCCCTTGGCTTTGGCACTCTAAATATTTTCGGCTAAATGTCATTTTATAGCTATAGCTATTCTTGTTAGGACATAAAACCCAAATAGTGTGAGGCGGCGCGAAGCGCCGCCTCACACTATTTGGGTTTTGATTTGTCCTGATACAGGTGGCTATAGCTATAAAAGTCATTTTAAAAAGATGGAGAAAAGTGCTATGCACTTTTCTCCATCTTTTTTATGCCCTATAGGGGGAAGTTAATTTGCTAGTAAAAGGCTTAATATATGTTTACAAACTAATAGAATGTATAGCAAAACTCTAATAAAGCATGCTTAGTTTCGTTAAACGAAGTTTTTAGCTTTAAAGTAGTTGAGGTAAGGGAATATGACAGTTTTAGATCAATATTTTAAACTTTCTGATCGCGCTAGTGACGACGAACAAGCATTTAATGAGTTGGTAGAGTTGTTTGCGGAGCAAGCTGAAGTTCATCCATCTGGGGCGCGAAAAGTAGTTGGCAAAGATGAAATCGCCCAACTGTACCGTAAGTTTTTTCAATCTTATTCAGGAATGCAACGTGTTTGGACGACCAGAAAGACGGAAAATGGACTAGAAGCAATTTGGGCGATCGCAGGTAAGCGTGATAGTGGTGAACTATTCGCGATGCAAGGACGACATATTGCCGAAGTCGATGCCCAAGGCAAAATCTACGCCTTAGAAGTTCATGTCTCCAAAGCTAATTAATCCATCTCCTGAAGAATATCTTGCCAGTTTCGATAAGTTTGGCATTCATCTCGGTTTAGACCGAATTTATCAACTGCTCGATACTTTAGGAAATCCCCATCAACAAGTTCCCGTGATCCATGTCGCAGGCACAAACGGAAAAGGTTCTGTTTGTGCTTTTTTGCTGTCAATTTTGCAGGCTGCGGGTTATCGGGTGGGGCGTTATACTTCACCGCATTTACTGGATTGGCGAGAACGGATTACGATTAATGGCGAATGGATTAGTAATCAGGATTTGCTAGAGGCTTTGGAGCAAGTAGAAGCGGCGATCGCTCCTGAATTTCCACCCACTCAATTTGAAGTGATTACGGCAGCGATGTGGTGGTATTTTGCTAGACAGAAAGTTGATATTGCGATCCTAGAAACGGGTTTAGGGGGAAGATTAGACGCAACGAATGTATGCGATCGCCCTTTAGTTTCGGTGATTACTTCCATTGGTCTAGATCACTGTCAGCAATTGGGAAATACATTAGGAGAGATCGCTTCCGAAAAAGCAGGAATTATTAAACCAAAATGTCCTGTCGTTATTGCTGATAATCATCCTGAAGCGATCGCTGTTTTGCAAGCAAAAGCAACAGAAAATGCTGTGCCTAAAACCTTGGTAAATGCAGCGATGAGAACAACTACAGGTGCTATCTATCAAGGTTTTGAGTATCCTTTGCCATTATTAGGAAATCATCAGTTAATTAATTCGGCAGTAGCGATCGCCACGATCCACTCATTACGAGATCAGGGTTGGCAAATTAGTGATGCGGCAATGCGTACAGGGATGGCAAATACTCAATGGTCAGGACGCTTACAATGGGTGGAATTTAACTTAAATGGCAAGCCCTATAAAATCCTAATTGATGGAGCGCACAATGTAGCGGCGGCGGAATATCTACGTCAATTTGTCGATGAGGCTTTCCCTAATCAGCGCAAACGTTGGGTAATGGGGATTTTGAATACGAAGGATCAGTTCGGTATTCTCAAGGCACTTTTAGATCGCGATGATTTACTTTTTCCTGTACCTGTACCTAACACGGCAACTACCTCACCACAGGATTTGTCTCAAATTGCATCTTCTCTTCTCACGGTTAAGCCACATCCTTATGAAAGTTTAAATTTAGGACTAGCATCAGCTTTTGAGGATCAGCAAAATGATGTGATTATTCTTTGTGGATCTTTATATCTAGTAGGAGAATTTCTCAGTCAACTAGCAATAGCTTAGGGCTTCGCCGTAAAAAAGGAACCAGATTTTTGATGGGATAAAGTCGGTAGAAGATTTAGTTATTACTCAGCGTAACTTTGAGAAGCTTGTCGAGTCCGACCATTGCTAGCAGGAGACCATACAGGATGGGGAAGACCCCATGCCAAAACCCTAAAAGATAGGAGTTTTGTACATCAACCGAATTTGGTTGAAGGTAACAAACCAATTGTGTTGGGGCATGACTACAGCACCTTGGGATGGGTACCAGAAATGTCAGGGAGTTGGGCAATCCCATTGTGTCACGAGCGTATCAGTAGCTTTGAGACAGCACCCAAAGAGGCGCTTTCCAACTGAGACAGGTATGTCGAGATTTAACGGTAAGACCGATCGCCACTTATGACAGTGAATATGACAGTGCCGCCTTTATGAATTTGACCGAGGATATTCCAGCAGACTTACTACTGTGACTACGTCCGAATCAATGCTTATACAAATCACCTGAGGCATATAGTGGCTGTGGTCGTCCCCGCAAACATGGTGACAAATTCCAACTTGCCAATGCTGCTAGTTGGGGAGAAGCCCAATCAACTTCTACCCTAGAGGATGAGACTATCGGGCAGGTGCAAATCCAACAATGGTCTAATTTACACTTTAAGAAATCTGCCCAACGACATTTCCAAGTTATTCGAGTCACCCATCCCCCTTGCGCTAGTTGTTAGCTTGGGTGGACGAACAGATGCCAACTTTGCCTCAGCTTTGGCGCTTGTACTTACGTCGTTTCGCCATCGATCATTGGAATCGCTTTGCCGAACAACGTTTACATTGGACTCTCCTATAAAAGCATTTTTAGCCTAACGTTGTTCGGGATGACAAATTAGCGGATTGCCACTATCACAAGTGTCATTGATTGCGGCGATTAACTCATATAAACGTCCAAACCCATGCTGATTGAAGTGCATCGCTAAACGCGGCAAATCAATAATATGTGGCTCATTTGCCTCCTTGGGGAGAGCCGCGCTACGTTCGATCTTGCCCCTGATTAAAATATCGCTGAAATTATCATTTAGACGCTCTAAATGTTCATCAGTAATTTCAACATGCAACCGAATTACGAATAAATCTCCAACCCATCGGCAAGAGTGATAAACACTATAAAACGAAGCAATAAATTGGCAAGCTTCATCAATATCGTCAGTGATTTTGTACAAACTTCGATCTTCTTTCGTAATCAAGCCCCTTGAAAGCAAATTATTCTGGACAAATACATCCCAATCATTCCAATAGTCACCACCTTTTTTGTCCATTAATACAATCGGGCGCGGCGTTGTTCTCCCTGTTTGGCAAAGTGTCAAACATTCAAAAAACTCATCTTGTGTGCCAAATCCCCCTGGGAAAAGAGCGATCGCATCACTCTCTTTTATAAAATAAAGTTTGCGCGTAAAGAAATAGCGAAACCTAACTAGCCGTGAAGCTTCAGACAAAAATCCATTACTTGATTGCTCAAAGGGGAGGGTGATATTTAAGCCAAAAGAATTATTACCTGCGCCTTCATTACCAGCCGCCATGATGCCGCCCCCAGCACCAGTAATCACCATAAATCCTTGCTTGGTAATTTTCTCAGAAAACTCAAAAGCCTGACGATATTCAGGTGCATTCACGTCAGTACGAGCTGAGCCAAAGATGCTCACTTTTCGATTAAAGCGATGGGGATAAAACATGGAGATCGCTTTTTGCATATCCTGCAAAGAACCCGTCAGAATTTTCCAGTCTAACCGCTCTGCATCGGTCTGACTCAGTTGGGCGATCGCTTTTAAAGCCCTATAAATTAGCTCTCCATGCTCAGTTGATTCAAGACTATCAACTAGCTTATGTAAATCATGAGAAAGAGCTTCGATGTCTGAACTTGAAGGAATTTTAGCCATATAGATTAATATTAAGCCGCGCTTGGCATGTAATCGCCCCCTCTCTATTTTTGATGGCACGGCGAAGCCGCGCCATCAAAAATCGGTTCTTTATTTTACGGCGAAGCCCTAATGTTTATTGTTCCCCTTTTGATAGGATAATAAGTAAGTAATAAAAATTAACAAAAAATTAACACTCAGCTATGGCAAACATTACGTTTGTGAATGAAGGAAAAGAGGCGATCGCGATGGACGGCGCAAACCTTCGCATAAAAGCTCTCGAAAACAACATCGACATCTATAAATTTGTTGCGAAGCTCACTAACTGTAATGGTTATGGACAATGTGCCACCTGTGTTGTCGAGATTGTCGATGGGCTTGAAAACCTATCGCCCAAAACTGAATTTGAAGAAAAAAAGCTTAAAAACAAACCAAATAATTATCGTCTCGCCTGTCAAACCTTGGTTAATCAAGGAAATGTGAGTGTCAAGACTAAGCCGTAGTTTTTCGATTTAAAGCTTGGCAAAGCCGAGCTTTAAATTGAGATATGTGCGGTAAAACGTACTCTTTCTTATATGACCGAACCAACGATTAAGTGCTACGTTAGTTAAACTAGAATAATTGTCTATGAATCCTTTAGGCGACAGAGAAACCCCCTATGGCGCGTGATTATTACGAAATCCTCGGAGTTGATCGCAATACTGACAAAGAGGAAATCAAACGAGCATATCGACGTTTAGCTCGAAAATATCACCCCGATGTCAACAAAGAAACGGGGGCAGATGAACGATTTAAAGAAATTAACCGTGCTTATGAGGTTCTCTCAGAGCCAGAAACCCGTGCAAGGTACGATCGCTTTGGCGAAGCTGGCGTATCAAGTGGCGGAGGTGGCTCACCTGATATGGGCGATATGGGCGGATTTGCCGATATCTTTGAGAGCTTCTTTAGTGGATTTTCTAATACGGGACAACAACAAGCACGCCGCCGTAGTGGTCCCACGCGCGGAGAAGATCTACGCTTTGATCTGAAGCTAGAATTTCGCGAAGCAGTTTTTGGTGGTGAGAAACAAATCAAAATCTCCCATCTAGAGACCTGTGCAACCTGTAGCGGTTCAGGCGCAAAGCCGGGGACACGTCCTCGCACTTGCGGAACCTGTAGCGGTACGGGGCAAGTGCGTCGGGCGACACGAACCCCCTTTGGTAGTTTTACTCAAGTGTCTACCTGTCCAACTTGTAACGGCACTGGTCAAACTATTGAGGACAAGTGTGAAAGCTGTAATGGGCTAGGACTAAATCAAGTTACCAAAAAGCTAAAAATCACGATTCCCGCAGGTGTCGATAGTGGAACCAGATTAAGGGTATCCAGTGAAGGTGATGCGGGACAACGTGGTGGTCCTTCGGGCGACCTCTATGTTTACTTGTTTGTACAAGCGGACAATGAGTTTGAGCGTGAAGGTATTAATGTTTTATCGGAAATCAAGATTAGCTATTTGCAAGCAATTCTCGGTGATAAAATTGCCATTAATACTGTGGATGGCAAGAAGCCACTCACGATTCCAGCAGGGACACAACCAGATACAGTCTTGACGCTAGAGGGGTTGGGTGTGCCTAAGTTGGGCAATCCTGTCGCTCGGGGTGATCATTTAATTAGAATCAAGATCGATATCCCCACTAAAATCGGTAGTGAAGAACGCGAAGTCCTTGAAAAACTTAAGGAAAAGCAGTTTGGTAATGCCGCGAAAGGTGGCATTGGTGACATTTTAGGCGGTATATTTGGCAACCAAAAGTAAGAGTAGCTTTCTAAAGTCCATGCAAAGCATGGACTTTAGAAAGCTAGACCGAAAATACCTGTAGCAGAGAAAGAGGTTGACATGGGTATATTTAACAATATTCTTGAAAGTTTCTTTAGTGGCTTTTCAGATATAGGTCAACAGCAACAAGACCGCCGCCAAAGTGAATCAACTAAAGGCGAAGATATCAGGCTTGACTTAAAACTGGAATTCCGTGAAGCCGTTTTTGGTTGCGAAAAACAAATCAAAATTGTGCATCTAGAAAATTGCAGCATTTGTAGCGGATCTGGAGCCAAGCCTAGTACTCGACCACGCACCTGCATTGAAGAGAAGTGCGAAAACTGTAACGGGTCGGGACTCAATCAAGTTACCAAAGAGATGAAAATCACAATTCCTGCAGGTGTCGATAGTGGCACAAGATTGCGGGTTGCAAACGAAGGGGATGCAGGATTACATAGCATTCCATCAGGCGATCTGTATATATATTTGTTTGTGCAACCTGACAATGACTAGGTAATCGTGGTGAAATAGGTGATATTTTGGGTGGCACATTAGGCAACCAAAAGTAATATTTAGTTTTCTAAAAGCCATGCAAAGGTTTTGAGAAGGGTAAATCGAAAATATCTGTAGTAGAGAAAGAGTATGTGCATTCAGGCTATCAAATCCATTGATTTACGCGGCGTTCCCTGTCCGCTCAGTTTTGTGCGGGCAAAATTGCACCTTGAAAAGCTAGAGACTGGACAGTTGCTGGAAGTATTGCTGGATGGGGGGGAACCAATTGAGCAAGTTCCTAATAGCCTGATCTCTGACGGTCATCAGGTCAAAGGGATTGAAGAACGCGATCGCTTTTTTGCTTTGACAGTCCAAAAAGCATGATGCAAATTATCCTATGTTGGCTATAACAGGTACAGTCTTGGCTGTACAAGCCAACTACTATCGCGTCATGTTAGATCAAGCTTTCAGTCTAGAGTTGCTTGATGAATCGGGACAGAAATTTAGCCAGTTTGTTTGTGAGTTACTCTGCACTCGTCGGGCGCGACTCAAAAAAATTGGACAGCAGATCTGTGTAGGTGATCGCGTCACAGTTGAAGAACCAGATTGGCAAGGTGGACGGGGAGCGATATCAGAAGTATCGCCACGTCGTAATTTGCTGGATCGTCCAACTGTGGCGAATGTTGATCGGATTTTATTAGTTTTTGCGTTAGCTGAACCAAGTCTCGACCCGCATCAACTAAGTCGCTTTTTAGTAAAAGCTGAAAGTACTCAAGTTGATGTTTTACTGTGTCTAAATAAACGCGATTTGGTTAATGATGCAATATGGACAACATGGTGCGATCGTTTACAGTCATGGGGGTACTCACCGATAGCGATTAGCACTTATACCAAGGAAGGTATTAACGAACTAGCGCAACATTTACAAACTGGTGTAACTGTTGTGGCGGGACAGTCAGGTGTTGGCAAATCTAGCCTAATTAACCTATTAATCCCGAATTTACAAGTCCGTGTTGGTGAAGTTTCTCAACGCTTAGGGCATGGAAAACATACTACCCGCCATGTCGAGCTATTTGCGTTGCCTGCGGGAGGATATCTTGCTGATACCCCAGGTTTTATGCAACCTAATTTGACAGTTACACCACAAGAATTGACGGATTGTTTTCCTGAAGCCAGACAGAGATTAGCTTCAGGGGATGTCTGTCATTTTAATAACTGTTTGCATCGTCGTGATGAGCCAGATTGTGTAGTGCGCGGCGATTGGGAACGCTATGAGCATTACTTGGCATATTTAGAAGAGGCGATCGTCTATCAGCAAAGACTAAAAAATACAGCTAACGCAGATGCTTCTGTCAAAGTCAAAGATACTAGTGATGGTAAGCAACAACAGGAGCCAAGGTTACTGAAAAAGCGCTATCGCCGAGAGTCGCGTCGCAGCGAGCATCAAAATTTGGATACAGATGATGATTAGCAATACAAGTGATGAAGGCGGCGCTTCGCGCCGCCTTCATCACTAACAGAAAGCTAACCTGTCAAAAAAATGGTTTGTGTGATTACAAGGCACGATATAGTATCTAACGAGCTTCAAGCTTATTCCCCAATCGAAGGTCGTATCTTAATCACACATGAAAAAGTATATTTCCCTTGCCGCTGGTTTAGTCTTATTTGCAGTCAGTGCTTGCACTCCGTCTACCCCTGTAGCTGAGAATACACCTCCCCAAAAAACTACAGCTACAGCAACGCCCACTGACAAACCTACAAGTACACCAGAAGTTAAAACGGGCGATAAGCCTGCAACCACTAATGCTTGGCAAGATTACAAATCATCGACTGGGAAATTTAGTGTGCAACTCCCTAGTAAGCCACAAGAGCAATCTCAAGACCAAAAGACTGATGTGGGAACAATCAAGTTGAATATGGTGATTGCTGAAGCCAATGAATCAGGATATTTTGTGGGCTATGCCGACTTTCCTAACAAAATTGCCGATCCTGCGGCTGTTCAAAAAGGGTTAGCAGATTCTGTCAAAGGTTCAGTTGCTAATCTCAAAGGCGAAATTAAGTCAGAAAAGGAATACTTACTCGGCGATATTCCCTGCCGTGATTTTGAAGCTAGTGGCAAAGTTCAAACCACTGATGTATCCATGAAAGGAAGATTTTGTCTTGCAGACAATCGTCTGTATCAAGTATTTGCATTGGGGGCTGCCGATAAAATTGCTGCATCCGATGTCGATCGCTTTATTACCTCTTTCAAGATTGAGAAATAAATTTTGGAATTTGCTTAAAAAAGAGGCGACGCAATGCGTCGCCTCTTTTTTGATGTCTACAGAATATAAAGCAATAAAAATAAGACAATCCAGACAATATCGACAAAGTGCCAATATACAGAGGCAGCTTCGATTCCAAAATGACTCGTGTTGCTGTAATGTCCAGTTTTAAGCGATCGCACTAATACTGCGGCAATTAGCGACAAGCCAATAATTACGTGCAAGCCGTGAAAACCTGTCAAGACATAAAAGGTACTAGCAAACAGATTCGTGGTTAGCCCAAACTCTAAATGCTGATATTCATATATCTGTCCAGCAATGAAGATCGCGCCCATGATAAATGTGGCGAGAAACCATAGCTGAGCCGCTTTGACTTTATTTTCTTTAATCGCGTGATCGGCTTGATGAATTACGAAACTACTGGATACCAGAATAATTGTATTGATTCCTGGTAAGAGAAGTTCAAGTTCGGGTGTACCTTCAGGAGGCCAAGACGTGGCAACTGAGCGGAAAGTCAAATAAGCAGCAAACAAGCCAAAGAAAAGCATTCCTTCAGAAATCAGGAAAACAATCAAGCCAAACACCCTTAGATCTGGATGTTCAGCGTGACCAGCTTCGGCGGTATGAGCATGAATTGCTTCATCTTGTGTTGTAACTGGAGCGATCGATCCTTGCATAGATTAATGTTTGGATAAATGAACTGGAGAAAAATTTGAAGTTTTGATGCGTTACGCTGCGCTAACGCATCCTACATAGAATTTCAGATTAAGTTGCGGCTTGAGATGCAGCGATCGCCTCTTTGCGAGCCTCTTTATATTCTTCGCCATAGTCATAGGGACCATTCAATAAAACAGGCTCACCAACCCAGTTATGGGGAATTGGTGGTGAAGAGGTTGTCCATTCCATCGTCAATGCATTCCAAGGATTATCAGGTGCTTGTTCGCCCTTAAACCAACTATAAACAGCATTGATTACGAAAGGAACTGTAGAAATCGCCAGTACAAAAGCACCAATTGTACAAATTACATTGATAGGCGCAAATTGAGGATCGTACTGAGCCACGCGGCGCGGCATACCTTGCAAGCCAAGAATATGCATCGGTCCAAAGGTTAAATGCATTCCGATAAAGGTCAGCACAAAATGTACCTTGCCCCAAAACTCATTCAACATCCGACCCGTCATTTTTGGAAACCAGTGATATAGCCCCGCGTAAATGCCAAAAACGCTGCCACCAAAGAGGACGTAATGGAAGTGAGCAACTACAAAATAGGTATCGTGAACATGGATATCAATGGGGGCGGAGCCGAGCATTACGCCGCTAAGACCACCAATTAAGAATGTGGAGATAAAGCCCATCGCAAATAGCAAAGGACTTTCTAAGCGTAACTTACCACCCCAAAGTGTTGCCACCCAGCTAAATACCTTGATACCTGTGGGTACGGCAACTAGCAACGTAGCCACCATAAAGAAAACACGCAACCAGTCAGGTGTGCCACTGGTAAACATATGGTGCGCCCATACAAACAAGCCCAAAGCACAAATCATCATGCTGGAATAGGCGATCGCCTTATAACCAAAAATCGGTTTGCGGCTATGGGGAGGCAAAACTTCAGAAATAATCCCGAATACAGGCAAAACCATCACATAGACGGCAGGGTGCGAATAGAACCAGAATAAGTGTTGGTACACGACGGGATCACCGCCACCTGTAGGGTTAAAAAAGTTTGTGCCAATCAACAGATCGAAGCCTAATAGCACCATTGCTCCTGCTAAGACAGGTGTTGCTAAAAGAGCAAGTACTGAGGTTGCCATCATCGCCCAACAAAACAGGGGCATGGTAAACAAATCCATGCCTGGCATCCGCATCGCCCAAATTGTGACAATGAAATTCACCGCCGCTAAAATCGATGAGGTTCCCACCAAAAGAATGCTGCCAATCCAGATCGCTTGACCAACATGCTCATTGGTCAAAATGCTCAAAGGTGGATAGGCTGTCCAACCTGTGGAAGCAGGACCAAAAAAGAAGCTGCTCATTAGCAACATCCCCGCAGGAATCGTCAACCAAAAGGCGATCGCATTCAAACGAGGGAAAGCCATGTCACGCGCCCCAATCATCAAGGGGATGAGGTAGTTACCAAACCCACCTGTTACCGCAGGCACAATCCACAAAAAGATCATGACCGTGCCATGCATTGTGAACAAGCTGTTATAAAAGGCGGGATCGACTAGATCGGAATCGGGTGTGGCTAGTTCTGCGCGCACCACAGATGCAAGCGCCCCACCGACTAAATAAAATACAAAAGATGTAACGAGATATTGAATCCCAATAATCTTGTGATCAACGCTAAAGGTGAAAAATTCCCACCAAAGAGTTTTTTGGGGTTCTAGTCCCGATGCGCCCGAATTTTCGGTTGGGGTAAGGGTTTGGGTCATAGGAAAATGTTTGTAAAATAAGTGCTGTTTTGGTATTTAACAATCTGGACTCAGCCACATTGATTAATGGTTCATCATCATGTGCTGATGTTCGCCGCCGAGTTGAGCAACTTTCCCAGCTAGATATTCTTGTTCAGACATTTGAGATACCGATGGGCTTGAATTTGTAGCCACGATCGCTTCGGGATCGTTACTGGCAATCTCTTGCTGCTCCTTTAACCATGCTTGATAGTCTTCAGGGGTATCAATTACCATCGTGGTACGCATACCGCCATGATACGAGCCACATAACTCAGCACAGACTACAGGATATTCTCCAACCACGCGCGGCGTGAATTCGAGATAGGTTTCACGTCCGGGGATCACATCTTGCTTGATCCGTAATTGAGGAACCCAAAAGGCATGAAGCACATCCACAGCGTTCATATTTAAACGTACTTTTTTGCCAACTGGTACATGGAGTTCAGCAGTTGCGATTTCGTCGGTGTAGTTAAAAATCCAAGCGAACTGCATGGCGCTGACATTAATTGCGACAACATCATCGCTACCAGCAGGTAATGTACCTGCCATTAGCACACCATCACTATTGGACGAGGCAAGAGTTGCTTTTGACATCGGCATTCCCCCTCTTTCATGATTAGCATTTGCCACAGTTTGATGCATACCGCCATGAGCCATACCACCAAGATCTTGCGTACCTTGCATAGCGGTGTATACGTCAAAGCTATAAATGGCTACCCACATCACAATTACGGTGGGGATGGCTGTCCAAACGATTTCAAGGCTTAAGTTTTCATGAATGGCGGGACCATCGGTGTTATCACCCTTACGACGGCGAAACTTAATGATCGAATAGATCAATACGCCCTCAACAATCAGGAAAAATCCGAAGGCGATCGCCAAGATCGTATTAAAAAGCCCGTCATATAAGACTGCTTCGTCACCTGCGGCAACTGGTAGTAAGCCATTATTGCGTGCGTACCAAATGCTAGCTGCAAAAATCAGCCCAATGATTACGACCACTGAAATTAAGTTGTTTTTTTTCATGACTAGGTTGCCCTATCTTGCTGCTCCTATAGAGTGGATCTCGGTCAATTGGAGCTTACTAGCAGCTCATTTCTAAATCAGGACAGATTGACATACGGTCTATCTTGTCATTTATTTCCAGAATGAGGGGCAATTGTTTGTAATCTTTTAGCAATTTCTTTGGGATCGCTATGAAAATACAATCTTTGTCAGCCTTGAGCGATCAGAAAAATACATGCCATCTGACCATCTAGGCACTGGTCATTTAAGACGTGAGGGAATGAAAGCCGCGCAATGATAGTAATACCAAATAACAAAAGAGAGGCAACAGATAGATCATCCAGTATGGAATCTCTACCGACAAGGGAAGCAATTACAGATTTAGTCATTTCGGAGAGACGATTCTTGACAAAAAACCGCAACTCATCCATATTTTTTGGCAAAGCAAATCTTAACCCTTGGGATCAAGAAAAACCTCGGTGTGGATTCTCTCGGTTTGCCATTCTTTACCCTTTGCACTAAGGCAAGTCTTTCCGATGACAAGGCTTTGCTTGAAATGTTTGCTCAAAACATTGATTACAGAACTTTAGCCAACGCTAATGCGAGAATTCATCTTTGCTTTATCAGGTTTATGCTTAAGCGCCTTGCTAAAGCTTCCTAAGATGCCAAATGGGTTCTATAAAATCCAAGAAGTAAGGGTTGATGCTTTGCGCCAAACCTTACTTCTTGGATTTTGAATTGTATAGACATTAAGCAGGATTTTCTTGAGCAACAAGAACTTCTTCTTCAGATCTAGGCAGTAGCCAACTGAGCAGAATTGCTGTTAAACCACCTGTCGAGATAGCAGACCCAAAGAGATTGCTAAAAATTGGAGGCTTACCAACAAAAATCTCAGGGGCAAATACCACTCCTAAGCCTAAACCTAGGGAAACAGCAACAATAATCATCGAACGACGATCCAGTCCTGCGGATACCACAATATTCAACCCAGCTACAGCGATCGAGCCGAACATAACTAGAGTTGCACCTCCCAAAACGGGTTGAGGAAGTGCTTGAAATACACCACCAATAACAGGTAACAATCCTAAGATGACAAAGATTCCAGCAACAAAGAAACCAACATAACGGCTTCCTACACCTGTCATTTGGATAACACCATTATTTTGACTAAAGGTTGTATTAGGAAATGTATTTAGCACTGCCGCAATCAATGAATTAACACCATCTCCTAATACGCCACCTTTAATACGACGAATGTATACACCACCCTTAACAGGTTCTCCAGATATAGACGAAGTAGCAGTCAAATCACCGACGGTTTCAATTGCAGTCAAAACGTAAATCAAAATGAAAGGCAAAAAAGCTCCAAAGTCAAAACTGATCCCATAACGGAAAGGAACAGGAAGCCTAAAGAAAGGAAGTTGACTAAGAGAGCTAAAGTCAATGATACCAAGGAATAGAGAGATAATAAAACCAACTACTAGCCCGATCGCGATCGCGCCCATTCTTAAAAATCGATTACTCGAAAGAGTTAAAAAAAGCACAATCAATAAAACAGTTCCGCCAAGGGCTAGATTTTGCAAGCTGCCAAAAGAACCATCCTTTTGAGCTAAAGATACAGCCCCACCAGCTAGGCTGATCATCCCAGTTTTAATTAGTCCTAAGCCAATGATCATCACTACCGTTCCTGAAACAACTGGAGTAATAATTTTGTTAAAGAGATGTAAAAATTGGCTCAAAATAATTGCTACAAAAGAACCAAACAAACAAACTCCAAAAATTAATGCTAGAGCTTGTTCTGGTGAACTTCCTTTTTGTAAGGCAACGGTTCCTACGCCTAAAATGGGACCAAGGAATGCAAAACTAGTTCCTTGCAGACTTAGTAAACCTGAACCAACAGGACCGATTCTTTTACATTGAATATAAGTGCAAATTCCAGAAGCAAAAAGCGACATACTGATCAAATAACTAGTATTTGCCGCATCTAATCCCAAACTACTACAAATAATAATTGGAGGCGTAATGATCCCCACAAAAGCAGCAAGAACATGCTGAAAAGCTACAAAAATAGCTTCAACAACTGGTGGTTTATCATTTAAACCATAGATTAATCCTGATTTAGTTACCACGGGCGGCTCAGCAATATCTTCACCTAGTTGTTCTTCTGGGTTCAGTTCTTTATCTGCATCCATAATTTCTTGCTTAGATTGCTTGGAATATATGCTTGTATACTGTATACATTCTCTCAAAACTATTCCGCTAGAATAACTACAAAATCAGAAAATTAGATATGAATAAAAAAGCGGCGCTTTGAGCTGCTTTTTTATTCATATCCATAGAAATGTAATTTTTTAAAGCCACAACAAGGCTACGCCTTGTTGTATAGCAATTCAAGGGATAGCTAGAATATAAAACCCAAAAGATGAGTGGCGGCGCTTCGCGCCGCCACTCATCTTTTGGGTTTTGATTTGTCCCAAGCAAAACTTACGTTGCTATGGTTTCCTAAAAAAAACTTGACCCTAATCGCCGAATTAGATAAATTGACTCATGCCAAAGATGCTGAGGTGTAAGTCCAAAAAAAACTTTGGCGACAATAAGCCCAATCGCTATAACTACAAATGGAACGAACAGCGATCGCGCAACTTTCTCTAGCGAAGAAAATATAACCATTGAGGCAACTATTGCAGCTACCAGAAATAGCCAATCGGTGAGACGATGGGATATGAAGCTATCCATGCTTATTCTTTTTCCTCAATAGCCTTCATTTTTGCGGTAACTTTCTCGACTATTGACTCAGCCGAAGGCGCTAAGGGTGACTTATCCTTTGCCATTTGCATACCAGCAGTTATTTTTGCCCCAATTTCGGCGGAACTAGGAATAAATAGCTGTTTATTTTTCAAAAATAGTTGTTTCTTTTGAGCAGGGGTAAGGGTTGCGAAGATATCTTTTTTGGGAATCGCTTTGAATACAGTACTTAGCTTAGTTTTTTGGGCAGGGGTGAGAGTTATCGCTTTAAAAGCCTTACGAAAACTAGTTCCTGCGGCAATTTTAGCAGCAAAATCTTCTTGTTGTTCTGGAGTCAAGACACTCTCAATTTGGGGCAAAATCTCAGTTTCTAATTGCTTAAGTAAGTTCGTTGCTTCATCGGGAGTTTTAGGTGCAGATGCCGCAACTGGTTCAGAAGCTTTAACTTCTTCAACTACTGGTTCAGATACTTCAGCTACTGGTTCAGATACTTCAGTCTCTGTGGGAGATTCGGAAACATCTGCTACAGCGATGAGAGTTGTTAAAGGTGAAGAGAGTGGCTCAGCTTGAACACTGTTGCCAGCGAATAATCCTAAAAGAACTATCAAACTGATACAAATTGCTAGTAGACGTTGTTTCATTATTTTTTCTGTGAAATTTTAAAGGATAGATCGATGAGCTTCGCAGTTTGGGCGAAATTTACATAGAGTTTCTGCGACCATGTTCGACAAATGCAGCGATCGCTAAAACTGTAATAATAATCAAAGGCAGAGATAGACTCCACCAAGATTCAGAAACTAAGACAAAGCAAGCTGCGAGCAATCCACCCAAGGCAAAACCTGTGATCGTAGGAATAAATCGGCTAATTCTTTCCAAAGATTCCGCTGCTTCTGTTTCCGTTGCTTCTGTTTGAGACTTTGCCAACTTCGCACTAAAAAACTGCACAACATCAATGGTTAGTTGCGTAGTATTTCCCGTCATAACCGTCGTGGGAATGTAGCTTTTAAATACTCCTTTTGACTCCTTCATCAGGGCATTTTGAATCGCCATGGCAATTACACCAGAAATGCCAATGGGCAAGATTAATTCTTCTTGGACATCGAGTAAAAGCGCAGGTGAAAGGGTCATGCCTAGTGAAAGAAAAACCGCTAAGGCGATCGCCTCTGCTGTCAACAAAACTCCAAACACGCACCATTGCTGACTGCGAGAATAACGAGCTAGTAGAGATGTTAAAGCGACAGTTACTACAAATGTCGGCAACATCAACAAACGAGTAATAGTTGTCTCAGTGTCAGCACTAACAAACGAAGATCCAGCTAATGCAATGTTGCCAGTCACATGGGCTGTGAACAATCCAAACAAAATGATAAATGCAGAAGTATCAACAAAACCAGCCACCCAACTTAATAGAAATCCTGCTGGCCCGTCGCTGATTAAGTATGCACTAAGGTTGAACTTAGATTGCGATCGCGGAATTGCCGAAGTCATTTTCTTGCCTTGAATTAGATTCTGAATAGATTATTTATCAAGTGCTAGGTGAAGCTGGTAATTTCTTCTATCCCTAGCACTCAATTTAGAATGCAAATAAAAACTCAGTTGTAAGACTAAGGGCTAACAGTAGGTTCACTTTCTACAGGTGACTCTGTTGATGGCTCTGCAACTGTTTCTTCAGTCTCTTTCAATTTATCTTCAGCAACTTCTTCGGCCGCTTCTTTTTCTGCTTCTTTAGCTTTCTTGGCTTCTAGCTTAGCGGCTTCTTTAGCTTTCTTGGCTTCTAGCTTAGCGGCTTTCTTAGCGGCTTTTTCCGCAGCTTTAGCTTCTGCTGCTTCTAGATCAGCTGCTTCCTTCAGCTTTTTTGCTTCCAGTTTGGCAGCAGCTTTTGCTTTTTTTGCTTCCAGTTTAGCAGCAGCTTTTGCTTCAGGAGTTTCAGCAGTTGCTTCAGGTTCTACCACTGCATCTGCAACTAAACCAACAAAAATAGCACCATTTTCAGTCAATTGAATTGAGTTTGTTACGGATGCTTGTGCATGAATAGGGTTGCCGAAAAATACACTCAACATCAGAACTAGTGATAAGCACAGGCTGTTAAATCTAGTAATTAGCTCAGGACTAGGTGATTTAAACATCTTCATGAATTTGTTTTTAAGCATACTTTTGCTCTACTGATTTTTGAGTACCGAAACTAAACTAATAAACTCAATCTAAAGGTAGCAATTACACTACTTAATCACTAACATTAATACTGTTAAAAAATGTCAATGTAAAATAGATTGAAAAATTGGTTGCACGACCAAAACGAAACATTAAATCAATGTACTTGATTTGTCATACATATCTTATTACAACAGTATATCCATACAATAACGGTATTCTAAACTACTTTTTTGTTAAATCAACTAATTGTATTAGCGTCTTAAAATTTATTTGCATGTGAATTTTGGGGAGTAGTTATTATTAACTAATTTCTTTGTGATTTTATTAAAAATTAATTTTCATCGATTAACTTTAGGTGATTTACTTGTTAACCAATGATTTGAAATATCATTGGTTAACAAGTAAATATTTTTTAATAGATATAAACACAAATTGTATTGACGATATAATGATTACAATTTTATAAATTATTTAAAACTGCTACATTGCAATTTTAAACAGTTATTAGACATCTCAAGATACTTTTGCTGTTTGAGCTAAAATTCGCTACACAATATTTAAGCCAGTAAGTAATTGCCAAGTAAAAACACTAATAATAATGTCACTATCGTCTGCAAAGGCTGAGGAATGGAAATCATCATAAATGTCGCCAATCTGTCTAATCAGAACATTGATAGTAAGAGCTGCTTCAGTCTGCCCATTATCAATTAGGAAGTAGTAATACCAATTCACGAAGGTGTAGCAATATTTTCGTGAATCAAAACCCAAACCTAGTAAGGATTTTAAAAACATAAAATAGCCTAGCTATTTTATGTTTTGGCATAATTTACTTTTACAGCCTATGTATACTGTATACACAAAGAGTTGATATGGCAATATTTAGCCCAAAAGAATAAAGGCGACGCAAAGCGTCGCCTTTATTCTTTTGCTTAGGTAGTGCGTTTAACCCTGAATTGTCGTAAAGTCTGATTCGTCACCAAAATCCCTGAGATTAGAGACGGAATAATTCGGTATAGCAACTGTATGCTTAATATTATGCAAAATTTCCTGTGCTTCAGGTGAATTTATCTGTGCTAAGGCTCTCAAAATAGCGCTACGGACTGAGCGATCGCGGTCTTTTAGAGATTGAGAAAGATAGAACACAGCATCATGAGTGCCAATTTCCCCCAAGGCTAGTGCTGCGTCACAACGCACATAGGCATATTCATCATCTCTCAGGACTTGAGCCAGCATTGGGACGACTTCCTCCATCCCAATCTGCCCCAAGGTACGGGCGGCAACGCTGCGGGTATGACTAGAAGGATTGCTGAGCATTTTTGCCACAGGCGCAATTGCGGGAACACCAATATTCTTGAGTGCTTGCACGGCTTGAGACTGGACACTAATATCACTATCGGTAAGTAAACTCGCTAGGGAATTAGCTGATAGAGGGGATTTAATCTGACCTAGCGCCCAAGCTGCTTCAAAACGGACTGATTTACTACCATGCTCAAGGGCTTCGATTAAGGTGGTAACCGCAAGAGGCGAGCTAATTTGCCCAAGGGAGTGAGCAGCATGAACTTTTACCATGTCGTCACTATGTTTTAAAGCCTCAACTAGGGGCGATACCGCAGGTAAACTTGCGCGACTAAGAGCTTTGGCACTGGCTGCTTGGACTTGAATCGATGGATGACGTAATAACTGTACTAAAGCGCTGATTGCTTCCGCACTGCCAATCCAGCTTAGGGCTGCTGCGGCTTGCCAGTGAATTTGACGGTGAGGGTTTTTGGTGGCAGCAATCAAAGGGGCGATCGCTACAGGTGATCGCAAATAGCCCAAGGCGATCGCCGCTTTTTTGGATATAGAAACTTCATCGCTTTCGAGGCGTTCTAGCAATGCGGGTAAAACATTATCACGACAACGAATCAGCTTTTGTAACGCTGATGAAAATTGGTCAGAACGCACAGCCGCATCGAACTCAGCTAAAATTGCTGACTCACCACCCAAATCGGGCGCAGACATCACATAACGATCTTCGGGAAGTGCATATCCGGGAGACACAGGAATCCGATAATCTTCTAACTTAGGTGGAGTGATTTTAGAAGTGGTAGGGATTGCGGGTAGTTTAGGCTCTGGTGCGGTCATAGTAGCTGTGTCCTATTAAGCATTGGTGCATGGTTTAGTCCCGTTACCCATGGCAGCAAATTTGAGTTTTACTGCCTTAACATTACATTTTACGAGAAGAGTCCCAAAAATTTTTAAAATCTGTAAGTGCTTTACGATGATCGGGAACTCAGATTATCCACAAAACCAATCTTTACAGAGCTTTCATCGATAAAATCGATATTTCTAGAGATTTTATAAAGGACTGGATAAGCTTCTATAATTGTTAAGCTAAAAATTAATAATTTAGCGATCGCCTTAAATCCTGAAAATTAAAAGAACAGTTTGCGTCCTTAATAATCTCTGGGAATGTCAAATAGCGCAACTATGAACCAACTTCTCAGTGCCTTTACTTTGTTTTTGAGCCTCCTTGTGGAAGCGTTACCATTTTTATTGATGGGGGTTTTGCTATCGGGAGCTTTATTAATCTTTGTAGATGAGCGGAAACTGATCGCGATTTTACCCAAAAATCCATTCCTAGGCGCATTAGCAGGTAGCTTACTAGGATTTATGTTTCCTGTGTGCGAATGTGGCAATGTGCCTGTGGCAAGGCGGCTCATCTCGCAAGGTGCGCCAATCTCGGTGGCGATCAGCTTTTTAATGGCTGCGCCAACGATTAATCCTGTAGTGATTTGGGCAACTTGGACAGCCTTTCGCGATCAGCCTGAAATTGCAGTTTTACGAGTTGTACTGTCATTTATGGTTGCTAACATTGTGGCAATGGTATTTAGCTCTCAAAAGGATTTACGCGCCATTTTGCAACCAAATATTGCGATCGCCTTGCCAGCGCCCAAAGTCAAAGCAGGAGCCGTGCCTGTGGGGACATTCTTCTTAGGCGAAGATCGCAGCCAACCTTTGGATTTTGCGGGTTACATATCAACTAGCAATCAAGTTGTAACTAAATCCTTGCCCGATCGCTTAAATCTCCTATTAGATAATACCCTCGCAGAAATGCGTGAGTTAGGTGCAATTCTAGTCATTGGTAGCGCGATCGCTGCTGTCATCCAAGTTTGGGTTCCGCGCGATATTATCCTGAGTTTGGGGCAGGGTCCCGTTAGTTCGATTTTAGCGATGATGATTTTGGCTGCGATCGTTTCGATCTGCTCGACGGTGGATGCATTTTTTGCTCTATCCTTTGCCGCTACCTTTACGGGCGGCTCATTGCTTGCATTTCTCGTTTTTGGTCCAATCATCGATCTCAAGGCGATCGGCTTGATTTTAACGATTTTCAAAAAACGAGCCGTGGTTTATATGTTTTTACTGACCGCCCAGCTAACATTTTTAAGCTGTCTGTTTATCAACTTTCAGATTCGCTAAAGAAAATCCAAGAACTCAAGTTCTTGGCTAAAAGCTAAAGTCATCTAAAGATGACTGAACAAAATCAACCCGTTGAACCCGTTTCAAAGGGTTTTAGTGCTTAGCCTGCACTTGAATGGCGTTCGCAATATGTGTGATAGAGAGACAGGTCTTGGGGCTTAGGACAAATCTTCGCTCTGCGTAAGGTAAGTTACTATATGAGACGGGCAACTTTTATGTTGCTTGTGTTGCAAAGTTATTAAATCAAAGGTTGTCTGTGTCCGTGAGCGAATCTGTACTCGAAACTATTTCCGTTGCATCTATTCCCAATGAAGCTTTAGCCAGTCTTGATCTAACAGATTTTTCGCTTAACTTGCCAGATCCTAATGATGAAGGTTTAGCAGAAGGTCAATTTTTAGCAGAAGTCGATCAGGCTTGGCAAGTATGCGATCGCTTCGATTTGCAGACAGATATTTGGCGCGGTAGAATTTTACGGACTGTACGCGATCGCGAGAAAGCAAATGGAGAAGGGCGCGGCACAGGATTTTTAAAATGGCTTCAAGAGCGTGAAATTAGCAAGTCTCAGGCTTATTCATGGATTCAGCTTGCTAATAGTGCAGACACCTTAATGGCGGATGGTCAGCTAGATGCCGATGATATCCGTCAATTTAGTAAGAGAGCTTTTTTGGAAACTGCCCAAGCTTCTACGGAAGTACAGCAATTGATAGTCGATGCGGCAAGAAATGGCGAAAAGATTACCCGTCGAGAAGTTCGACAACTTTCCGATGAATGGACATCAATGAGTTCTGAGCATCTTCCCGATGAGTTGAAAGAAAAAATTGCTGCCCATACAATTCCCACTCGCTATGTTGCACCCCTAGTTAGGGAAATCGACAAACTGCCTGAAGCCTATCAAACTCCATTGAAACAGGCGATCGCTGATGGTTCTGATTTGGATAATATTAAACTGGTTACGGCTGATGCTCAAAGGCTAACTAAATATTTGAATAATACTGGTCAAGTCCAAGCGATCGCTAACCGTTCAGTTAATATCGATCTTGCCCTTGAAGAAGCCCTAAGATTGGGATGTCTCAAACTTGCCTCGGATTTAGTTAGTCAAGCTTCGCAACTTGAACAGGCGATCGCTAAGCTCTACAGCACATGGAAGCGAGTGTCTTCATCCGCCGATCAGCTATATGTGGAAGCTGGTGCAAGCACTCCCAATTTAATCGATTTACTTAACTCCCTTGATTCCCTAGCTAGCCAAAATGTCACGGTACAGATTGGGAATGATCGCTCAGGACGGACAATTCGCTTACAAATCACCGAAGAAGATCAATAGATGCTGAGGTGTAGATTCCCGACTTTTTTGAGTAAATCTTCAAGTGAGTCACTGCCTTCGGCAGTGACTCACTTGAAAACCGCTATGTTAAAATCATCAACAATCAAACCTAACTGGACTAATTATGACTATTACGGTTAGCGCAAAGGCAAACGATCCCCAAAATAGTGTAGAAGTCAAGCCAGAATTTGAGTCTGATGTTTGGTTAAAAGCATCTTGGGATAAATTTCTAGCTCTTACTGAAGAGCCAAGCTTAGATAAGGCTCGGTTTTATTATGACCAGAATTTAATGAGGATTGAAATGTCACCCGTTGGACCAATTCACGCTCATGAGAACTCGATTGTTTCTAACGCAGTTCGATTGTTTGCTACTCTTGCCAACATTATTATCTATGAGTATACCAACTGTAGTTTTCGGAAAAAGAATAGTGCTGAATTTCAGCCAGATATAGCTTTCTACCTAGGTAATGGATTAAAAATTCCACCTAGGAATAATTCTCCAGTTGATTTAAATGAGTTTGATTTGCCAACCCTAGTTGTGGAAATTTCTGCAACCACTATTCAAGATGATTTGAGTTATAAAAGACTGCTCTATGAACGTTTAGAAGTTCAAGAATACTGGGCAGTGAACGCCAATACATCAGAAGTATTTGCCTTTGCGATCGCCAATGGTCGTAGTGGTAGAATTTCGCAATCACAAGTTCTTGAAGGATTAGAAATTAACATAGTTGAAGAAGCATTAAGGCGTAGCCAAAAAGAGGAAGACGATGGTGCGATCGCCCGATGGTTATTACAGACTTTCTCGAAATCATAATTTATGACAAATAGCGATCCTTTACAGCAAGCGCTGAAACAATATTTTGGGTACGAATCCTTTCGGGCGGGTCAGCGCGAAATTATCGAAGCAAGTCTCGCGGGACGCGATACTCTAGCGATTATGCCTACAGGCGGAGGTAAATCGATTTGTTTTCAATTACCTGCGTTACTAAAAACGGGTGTTACGATTGTCGTTTCGCCATTAATTGCTTTAATGCAAGATCAAGTTACAGCGCTCAAAGAGAATGGAATTGGCGCGACTTTTCTGAACAGTACCTTATCAGGGAGGGAGACTAATCAGCGATCGCAAGCTATTTTGAATGGAGCAATTAAATTAGTTTATGTAGCTCCTGAACGTCTATTTGCCGAACAGTTTCTTGAATTTCTAAATATTATTAAAAATAAAATTGGGATTGCAGGATTTGCGATCGATGAGGCGCATTGCGTCTCAGAATGGGGACATGATTTTCGTCCTGAATATCGTCAACTAAGTCGAATTCGTCAAATATTTCCTGATGTACCGATGATTGGTTTGACGGCTACAGCAACCGAAAGAGTCCGAGAAGATATTAGCCAGCAATTAGAACTAAAAAATCCCTATATTCATGTTGCCAGTTTCAATCGTTCTAATCTCTATTATGAAGTTGTTCCGAAGCAAGGTAATGAGCAAACCTATGTCAATCTCTTACGTCAAATCAAGCGCCTACAGGGTTCAGGAATAGTTTATTGCCTCAGTCGTAAGCGCGTCGATGAAATAGCTAGCCGTCTCCAAGAAGATGGCATCGAAGCAATTCCCTATCATGCAGGACTGGGAAATAAAGAACGGGAAGAAAACCAAACGCGATGGATTCGTGACGATGTACAGGTAATGGTAGCAACTGTTGCCTTTGGTATGGGAATTAATAAACCTGATGTGAGGTTTGTCATCCATTACGATTTACCACGCAATATTGAAGGCTATTATCAAGAGTCGGGACGGGCAGGACGTGATGGTGAGGATTCTCACTGTACTTTGTTTTTGGGCTATGGAGATCTAGAAACAATCAAGTATCTCATCGCTCAGAAAGTCGATCCGCACACCAATGAACCATTAGAAGCAGAACAACGCATCGCACAACAGCAATTACGTCAAGTGGTTGACTACGCCGAGGGTTTAGCTTGTCGCCGCACGATTCTCCTACGTTATTTTGGCGAACATTTTCATGGAGATTGTGCCAATTGCGATAATTGTCTCACGCCGAAGCCAATGGAAGATTGGACAGTGGAATCTCAAAAGTTCTTATCCTGTGTGGCAAGAACCAAGGAAAGATTTGGTGCAGGACATATCATTGATGTATTGCGGGGTTCGCGTAAAGAAAAAGTATTACAACATGGTCATGAGCATCTCTCAACCTATGGCATCGGCAAAGATCGCAGTCTCGATGAATGGCGACAACTTTCGCGATCGCTAATTCATCAAGGGCTATTAACCCAAACCACTGATGGCTATGGCATTCTCAAACTCAATGATCGTAGTTGGGAAGTAATGCGAAACCAGCGCAATGTATTATTGCCAATAGAACGGGATACTGAGCCTGTCTCTGTTGCTGATCGCGAAAGCGTAAAAGAAAGATCCGTTGATGTGGATATTCTCTTTGAGAGATTGCGATTACTACGTAAAAATCTTGCCGATGAGCAGGAAGTACCGCCCTACGTAATTTTTAGTAATGCGACGCTTAATCAAATGGCTGAGCAACAACCCACTAATCGCAAAGATTTCGCTAAATTGTCAGGGGTTGGTGCGAAGAAGCTAGAGCAATATGCTGATGACTTCATCGCGATTATTCTCGAACATCATCTCAAATATCCGCCTGCGGAACCTACTGAATCAACTGCATCTAGAGTCAAACAGGAATCTACACCAAAATCAAAACTATCAAAAGCGAGTACACAGCGCGAAACCCTAACCATGTATGAGAATGGCTTAGATATTGATGAAATAGCTCGCGATCGCGGACTTAAACCCGCAACAGTCTGGACGCATCTCGTCCAATTAATTGAAGCTGGTTATGCAATTAACTGCGATCGCCTTGTGCCACCAGAACGTCAAACTGTAATTTATGAGGCTTTAGATGCGATCGGTGGGGATTCCTTACGCAATCTATTCGATCACCTGCGAGAGGAATATACCTATGATGAAATTAAGATCATTCGCGCCATTTGGCAAAATGAAAAAGAACCTTTATAGCCCCATATGGCAACTTACTCCCTTCCCGCTGTAAGGCATGGTAAAATATGAAATAAAAAGACAGTAAAAAAATGAACCAAAACGAAGCGCTTCTGAACAAGCCGTTAGATCTCAAAGATTGGCAGAAGCAGTTCAATCGACATCAACAAGAGTACCTAAGGCATCGATTGGAAGCAATCAAAKTACTTTATGAAGGATATAGTCGGAAGCA
>NZ_NDHW01000126.1 GCF_002251945.1 Pseudanabaena sp. SR411 | reverse complement strand
TTAGGAGATATCACTAATCAGCTAGAGCAGTTTTTTGAATCCAGTCAATTTCTCTCAAAAATACAATTACGAAAAACACTGGATTTTATCTTTTCATTAATTCACTGATCTTATAGCGGGAAGGGAGTAATTTAAATTTACTCATTCATTAGGAAGATATTTGAGAAGTTTTTTAGGATCTCCAAATATTCTCAGATAGATATTCTAAACTAGAAGCGCGGAGATAATATCTCATATCTTTATAGCTATAGTCAGTAATGTTAAGACAAAAACAAAACCCAGTCGATAGTTGCGGCGCTTCGCGCCGCAACTATCGAGATGACTTGAGTTGCTATAGTTTACTTCTATAAAGTGTTATTTGGAGAATTGTTCAAATCTGTTGTATTTTAACCTTAGATTAACCAGTTATGTCCAACAAGAATCGCACACCATTATATATTCTGCTTATCAGCATTCATGGATTGATCAGAGGTCATAATCTAGAATTGGGGCGAGACGCAGATACTGGAGGTCAAACCAAATATGTTGTGGAATTGGCTAAAGCTATTGCCAAACAGTCGAATGTAGAACGTGTTGATTTGGTTACCAGACTGATTATTGATGATGCTGTAGATGCTGACTATGGCTTAGAGACCGAAGCTTTAGCCGAAAATGCTCAGATCGTGCGGATTGAAGCAGGACCTGAAGGCTATATTCCTAAAGAAGAATTATGGAGTCATCTGGATGGCTTTACCGATCGCCTGTTTGCTTGGTTGCTTGAGCAGCCGCGTTTGCCTAATGTAATCCATACTCACTATGCCGATGCAGGATATGTGGGTGTGCGACTTTCCCATTTAACAGGTTTACCCCTAATCCATACGGGACATTCCTTAGGACGAGATAAGTTGCGAAGATTGCTGGGATCAGGAATACCCCTAGAACAGATCGAAGAACGCTATCATATGCTCCAGAGGGTCAGTGCTGAAGAAGATACCCTCAGTAATGCAGACTTGGTGATTACTAGCACGCGCAATGAAATTGAAGATCAATATGAACTTTACGACTATTACACGCCCGAAAAAATGGCGATCATCCCCCCAGGGACAGATTTAGATCAGTTTCATCCCCTGACTGATGATCAGGAAGAGATCGCTTTTCAAGAGGTGCTAGCCAAGTTTCTCAATAATCCTGAAAAGCCAATTATTCTGGCTCTTTCTCGTCCTGATCAGCGCAAAAACATCGTTACACTTTTAGAAGCCTATGGTCAATCGCCTCGTCTCCAAGAATTAGCTAATCTGGTAATTGTGGCGGGTAATCGACAGGATATTCGAGAGCTAAATGAGGGGGCGCAAAATGTTTTGACAGAGTTATTACTGGTAATGGATTGCTATGATCTTTATGGTCGAGTAGCTCTACCGAAGCACCATAGTTCTGGAGAAGTTGCCGATATTTATCGATTAGCAGCTAAGTCCAAGGGTGTTTTTGTCAATCCTGCTCTCACTGAGCCTTTTGGATTAACACTATTGGAGGCGGCGGCAAGTGGATTGCCCTTGGTTGCCACGGAAAATGGGGGGCCAGTGGATATTATTGGTAATTGTCAGAATGGATTATTAGTTGATCCTTTGAATGAGAAGGCGATCGCTGAGGCTTTATTGCAGATTCTCGAAGATGCAGATCTCTGGCAGCAATTTTCCGAAAATGGGTTAAAAAATGTTGCCAAATTCTATTCATGGGAGGCTCATGCTCAAACCTATTTGCAAAAAATTCAGCCTCTCGTATTGCAACAGGAACCTTTACCAAAGCCAACATTCTCACCAAAAGCAGGTCAGTACCGCAAGCGGGCGATTTTCACAGCGATCGACAATACCTTGTTGGGGGATGCGGAAGCATTGACGCAATTTATTCAACTAGTTCGCCAACAACATCGAAGATTTCTGTTTGGCATCGCCACAGGTCGGCGTTTAGATTCAGTTCTCAAGATTTTAAAAACCTATGGAATTCCCACCCCCGATGTTCTAATTACCAGTTTAGGTACAGAGATTTACTATCCTCCTCGATATACTGCGGATATTGCTTGGAATTACCATATCGATCACTGGTGGACACCGCAGGTATTACGGCGCATTATCGATCCGTTACCAGGGATCACCCTCCAACCAAAAAATCAGCAAAGTCGGTTTAAGGTTTCCTATTACTACGATGCCAATATTGCCCCGTCAATGGAGGAGATTTTGACCCTATTGCGTCAACAGGAATTGTCTGTGAATACAACCCTCTCCTTTGGTCAATATCTGGACTTTGTACCTGCAAGAGCCTCTAAGGGGCTTGCCCTGCGCTATGTCGCTAGACAATGGAACATTCCTCTAGAGCAGGTTTTGGTGAATGGTGGATCAGGCGGCGATGAAGATATGCTGCGTGGCAATACTTTGGGCGTAGTCGTTGATAATCGTCACCGTGAAGAGCTATTGAATTTGAGTGATAGCGATCGCGTTTATTTTGCGGATAGCGCTCATGCTGGGGGCATTTTAGAGGCGATCGCCCATTATGACTTCTTTAATTTATAGAGAGTTTCCCCTCTTTGGGCGGGGAAACTTTCCTCACTAACTAATACAATTGTGACCTATGCAGAAATTATTGATTTGTACTGACCTTGATCGCACCTTAATACCAAATGGAAAGCAACCAGAATCCCCTGAAGCACGAACCATATTTACCCATTTAGTCAGTCGCCCCGAAGTCTGCTTGGTATATGTAAGCGGTAGAAATCTCTCCTTAGTTCAAGAAGCGATTCAAGAGTATGATCTACCTACACCCAATTGGGTGGTTGGCGATGTGGGTAGCACGATTTATCAATTTGAAGGTGATCGCTGGAAATCTTGGCAAAACTGGACACAGCAGATTGCAGGGGATTGGCGAGGTTTAAACGCTGTGGATCTAGAGCCATGGTTTAGCGATTTAGCGGAAATATCGCATTTAGTTTTGCAAGAACCCGATCAACAGAGCCGTTTTAAACTTAGTTATTATCTGCCCTTAGATATCGAAAAAGATGCTTTGCAGCAGTACATCAGCGATCGCCTTGAAGAACAAAATATTGCTGCAAGTTTGATCTATAGTGTTGATGAAGCTAAGGGAATTGGACTACTAGATATCTTGCCAGCCCATGCCACCAAACTCCATGCAGTGGAATTTCTGATGGATCAATTGGATTTTGATCACAGTAATACAGTTTTTGCAGGTGACAGTGGTAACGATCTACCATTACTGATTAGTCCTGTGCCTTCGATTTTGGTCGCCAATGCCCATGTCGATATAATTACTCAATCTCAACAACAAGCAAAGGAACAAGGGAATATACACAATTTGTATTTAGCTCATGGCGGTTTTTTGGACATGAATGGGAACTATAGTGCAGGAATTTTGGAAGGAATTGTCCATTATTATCCAGACGCACAAAAATGGATAGAATAGATCAGTATAAAATCCTCATCTCTACTGTGTATACACAAGTTTCTATGTCTACGTTTTAGGGTGTAGATCCCCCCCAGCCCCCCTTATAAAGGGGGGGGATTTTCTTCTTCCCCCTTTATAAGGGGGATTGAGGGGGATCTTTAGTAACAAACAACGAAATAATTTAGACAAACATATTCTAGAAAAACTTCATGTACGAACAAATTTCTCATTCCCTTTTAAATTCTATTCTTGATGATTTAAAGCCCGAAATTCGCCGTCAAGACTTGCGACATTTTTATACAAGGCTGGGAGCTAATTTTTATGCAATCCATTCGCTGTTTTATACGCTGTACGGACATCGTAATGATTTTAAGTTGCAAATGTTGCGTCTAGTGGAAACAATGGCAAAGGGATATATCGATCGCTCTGCGGAATTGGAGCGTTTGGATATTTTGCGCGAACAGGATCACAACTGGTTTTTGTCTCAAAAGTGGGTGGGGATGGCGCTTTATTCCAATGGATTTGCTGATAATCTAAAGGATCTTGCTAGCAAATCCAGCTATTTTCAAGAATTAGGTATCAATTTGGTGCATATTATGCCAATTTTGCAATGTCCTGAAGGTAAAAGCGATGGAGGCTATGCTATCAGTGATTTTCGGCAAATTGATGAACGTGTTGGCGATCTAGAAGATATTCGCTACATTGCCGCAGACTTCCGCAAACGCGATATTTTATTGGTTCTCGATATTGTTCTCAATCATACTTCTGATGAACATGAATGGGCTAAGAAAGCGATTAAGGGCGATCGCCGCTTTCAGGACTATTACTATATTTTTGAAGATCGAGAAGTCCCTGATATGTTTGAGCAGAGTATGCCAGAGATATTTCCTGAAACTTCTCCAGGAAATTTCACTTGGAATCCTGAAATGCAGAAATGGGTAATGACAGTTTTCCATGATTATCAATGGGATTTGAACTACAGCAACCCTAATGTATTTATTGAGATGCTGGACATTATTCTGTTTTGGGCAAATCAAGGTGTGGATATTTTGCGTCTTGATGCGGTGGCTTTTTTGTGGAAGAAGATTGGCACTTCTTGTCAAAATGAACGCAAAGCGCATTTGATTTTGCAGCTAATGAAGGACTGTTGCCAAGTAACTGCTCCAGGAGTGCTATTTATTGCCGAAGCGATCGTTGCGCCTGTGGAAGTAATTAAGTATTTTGGAGAAGATGCGATCGTTGCTAAAGAATGTGAAATTGCCTATAACGCTACTTTAATGGCTCTGCTCTGGGATAGCGTGGCAACTAAAAACACGAAACTCCTCAGCCAAGGGATCAAAAGCTTGCCCAATAAACTGGAACGGGCGACTTGGCTAAATTATGTCCGCTGTCACGATGACATTGGTTTTGGTTTTGACGACAACGATATTCGCTTAGCGGGTTACGAACCCTATTCTCACAGACGCTTTTTAATTGATTACTTTAGCGGCAAGTTTGATGGCTTGGCTAGGGGGTTAGAATTCATGCATAATGAAGCTACAGGAGATGGACGCATCTGTGGGTCTTTGGCTTCTCTAGTTGGTCTAGAATCGGCTCTGGATTCGGAAGACAAAAACTTGATTTCTGCTGCTATTAATAGAATTCTCTTACTGCATGGAATTATTCTATCCTTTGGTGGAATTCCTTTGATTTATAACGGTGATGCGATCGGTGTACTCAATGATTACAGCTTTAGCGAAGATCCTAGCAAAAGCAATGATAATCGTTGGGTTCATCGTCCAAAAATTGATTGGGAAAAAGCCGAACTACGCAAAAAACAAGGCACTGAACAATATGCGATCTTCACTGCCATGAAAAAGATGATTTCTATTCGCAAAGAGATCTCGGCGTTTGCCGATTTTAATAATCGTGAATTGCTCCAATTAGACAATGAACATTTGCTCGGTTTTATTCGGTTCGATCATCAGCGCCCATCCGAGAAAGTGTTAGTACTTGCCAATTTTGACGTAAATCCGCAATATTTAGACTTGTCAGCATTAATTAATAAGGGTTTTAGTGCTTATAGCCAATTTATCGATTTATATACTGGTAAAAAGCCATCTCAACATGATGAACGCATTGTTCTTCATGGTTACCAGTTCTGTTGGTTGACAGAAACATAACACCGAAACCAGTGCGATCGCCACCTCTAAAAAACACTCAACCAGCGATCGCCCCTCTAAAAAATCGATGGGATGCGTCTTAACTTTACGTGCACTCATGGTCGTTCAGTGTGAGGCAAGAGATATTATGGTCAACGTCCTAAACCTAAAGGAAAAATAGTCACCTTGATTGGGGCAATGTGTATGAATGGTGTAATCTGATTCCTAATTATTTTTCTCTTCCTTTGAGAGCGGAATGTGGGTCATAAGCTTCTATCGGTAAACAAGAACAAACAAAGTTGCGATCGCCAAAAGCATTATCGATGCGTCCTACACTTGTCCAGAACTTATGCTCCTTCAGCCAAGGGGCAGGATAGGCGGCTTGATGACGAGTATAGGCATGATCCCATTCATCGGCTAGTAGAGTCTCAGCAGTATGGGGAGCATTTTTTAGCGGATTATCCAGCTTATCCATTGCCCCAGAGGCGATCGCATTTACTTCTTGCTTAATTGAGATCATTGCATCACAGAAGCGATCAAGTTCTGACTTCGATTCGCTCTCGGTTGGCTCGATCATCATCGTTCCCGCTACTGGCCATGACATCGTTGGCGCATGAAATCCATAATCCATCAAGCGCTTCGCCACATCATCCACTTCAATACCTGCGATTGCTTTGCAATCATGTAAATCGATAATACATTCATGGGCAACTAAGCCATTTTTGCCCGTGTAGAGAATTGGATAATGTGGTGCAAGACGTTGAGCCATATAGTTGGCGTTCAAGATAGCAACTTCCGTGGCAAGTTTTAGCCCTTTCGCTCCCATCAGCGCAATATAGACCCAAGAAATCGTGAGAATACTAGCACTTCCCCAAGGAGCAGCCGAAATTGTGGTATGTTCAGGCTCTCCATTAAAAGGATGTTTAGGTAAAAAGGGAACTAGCTGCGGTGCGACACAAATTGGGCCCATGCCAGGTCCACCACCACCATGGGGAATACAGAAAGTTTTATGCAGATTCAGATGACAAACATCTGCACCGATGTCCCCTGGGCGGCAGAGTCCAACTTGGGCATTCATATTTGCACCATCCATATACACCTGTCCACCGTAATAGTGAATGATGTCACAAATATCCTTAATTAATTCTTCAAATACTCCATGCGTCGAAGGATAGGTGACCATCAGTGCAGCAAGTTCATGCTGATGCTTTTCAGCTTTTGACTTGAGGTCATTTACATCAATATTTCCCTCATTGTCGCAATTTACAGTAACAACTTTCATCCCAGCCATGACTGCACTAGCGGGATTTGTCCCATGTGCTGAAGTGGGAATTAGACAAATATGACGATTAGTTTGACCACGATGTTGATGATATTCTCGAATCGTTAATAACCCTGCATATTCTCCTTGAGAACCTGCATTGGGCTGAAGCGATACACCCGCAAAACCTGTGATTTCGGCAAGCCAAGCTTCCAATTGTTGAAACAGAATTTGATAGCCTTGCGTTTGTTCTAATGGCACAAAGGGATGAATATTCCCAAACTCCGCCCATGTGACAGGAAGCATTTCTGAAGTAGCATTTAACTTCATGGTGCAAGAGCCAAGGGGAATCATCGATGTAGTCAGCGATAAATCTTTAGATTGGAGGCGATAGATATAGCGTAATAATTCTGATTCGGAATGGTAGGAGTTAAATACTGGATGGGTGAGATAGGGGGAATTACGAATTAGGGAATTAGGAATTACGAATTGAGAATCAGAAGCTCGTAATTCGTAATTCGTAACTCCTAATTTATCTTCAGAAAATATGGCAATTAAATCAAGTAAATCCTGTTTAGAGACGGTTTCATCGAGGCTAATAGCGATCGCGCCATCGATTAAGTAACGCAAGTTGATCTGTTTAGCGGCGGCTCTAGTTTTAATTTTCTCACTAGAGATTCCCTTTAACTCAACGCGAATCGTATCGAAATAGTTTTGATGGGAAACCGTGTGTCCCAGAATTTCCAAAGATTTTGCAAGGGTTGCCGTCAAGAGATTTACGCGCTTAGCAATGCGTTTTAAGCCTTCAGCACCGTGATAGACCGCATACATACTCGCCATGATTGCGAGCAAAACTTGAGCCGTACAAATGTTACTGGTTGCCTTGTCGCGGCGGATATGCTGCTCACGGGTTTGTAATGCCAAACGTAGAGCAGGACGACCATGTACATCCTTAGAAACACCAATCATCCGCCCCGGCATTTGGCGTTTATAAGCTTCTTTGGTTGCCATATAAGCGGCATGTGGCCCCCCATAACCAAAGGGAACTCCAAATCTTTGGGCGCTACCGATCGCAATATCCGCACCAAATTCAGCAGGTGATTTAATCAATGTGAGTGCCAACAAATCGGCGGCGACGATCGCTAAACCACCTTGGGCATGAATTTGAGCAATTACATCGGTGTAATCATAAATTGCACCATCGCTAGCAGGATATTGCAACAACGCGCCAAAGTAATTTTTGTCAAATTCAAATTCGTCATGTTTAGCAATTACCACTTCAAGCCCTAAAGGAATCGCACGGGTTTTGACAACTGCGATCGTCTGTGGATGACAATCACTGGATACAAAGAACTTGTTCCCCTTGTTCTTGGCAAGTCCTGCTGCCATTGTCATCGCTTCGGCAGCAGCCGTTCCTTCATCTAAAAGAGATGCATTGGCAATCTCTAAACCCGTTAAATCAATAATCATGGTTTGGAAATTGAGCAAGGCTTCCAACCGTCCTTGGGCTATTTCGGCTTGGTAGGGAGTGTACTGTGTATACCAACCTGGATTTTCTAAAATATTACGTTGAATAATCGGGGGAGTGATGCAGTTGTAATAGCCTGTACCAATGTACGATCGCCAAACTTGGTTTTTGGAGGCGATCGCCTTTAACTCCTGCAACAATTCATATTCCCCGCGTGCTTCGCCTAACTGCAAGGGTTGCTTAATTCTGATTGCCTCAGGCACAGTCTTTTCGATCATGTCCTCTAGAGAGTCACAACCAATAGCAATGAGCATTTGCTGAATTTCTGACGAACTAGCACCAATGTGACGGCTCACAAAACTATCGGTTGGCGCAAATTCTGCATCACTAAGGGTCGCGCTTAGGTAGTCTTGATCTGGATGAGCTAGAGAAAAAGCTGGAACCTTCAATGATGGTATTTCGGTGGTTTCGGCAATGGTCGCATCTTGGTTTGTCACGGCTAGAGAAGGTTCCAACATAGAGGTTATTGTGTAGAGTCAACCCCTATGCTATTACAAATTCATTACAAAGTGTTAAGGATAAAGGAGATTTGTTAATTAAATGGTCAGGATGGCGTTGCATATACATTCATAATAAAACGTTCGTCAATGCAATTATGAAATGCAATTGGTTCGGTTAGTCTTAAAAAGGTAAGGATGGGCGGCGCTAAGCGCCGCCCATCCTTACCTTTTTATTAGGATAGAATTCTCTAATCAATCCATTTGTATGTTCATTCAATCCACGCTCCCATGAATGATATGGATTAGCAAAGAAAGTGCCTAGTTACAGGCTTTTAGATAGCTTCTCATGTCCACAAAATCCTCCTCCATTATCAAATATCATCGTCTTGCAGAAGGTTGGTTATATAGACTCAATACCCATGCTACGAAGAATAAAGGTGCATTTTGATCTGTCAATATCCTATTGACAGAGGGTTTGGAGACCAAACCACTACCTCTATTTTCCCGTTATACCAATTCCTGAAAGTGTGGTCACACTTTCAGGAATTAAAAATCAAACCCAGTAAGGGTTTTAAAAACACAAAATGGCTACGCCATCTTGTGTTTTGGTATTACATCAGTCAATAGGTTGAGCGAAAATTGCTATAAATCTATATTGAAAACCAGATTTTTGCTAAGATTAGTAATTGGCAACAAATACAATACAAATTTTGGGTTTATTTTGTTGCCACAGATCGCAAATTCTTCTAATCATCTAGTCACAATACAAACCCTGATATGTCTGATTCTCAAGTTGATTCTGCGAAGCTTTATGAAGCCCTGACAGCTAGTTACAGCAAATTATTGCCACTAGAGAAACAGATGATCCAAGTATTTGCGATCGCTTATGAGCCAATTAATCGCAGCGTATATTTTGATTGTCTACTTCAGCTTGGACTCAAAGACAAAGATAATAAGCACTTTACGGGGATTAGTTTAAAGACATATACTGATCGATTTTTAAAATTAAACTTACTTACTCAAGATCGTTCTCAAGGTCTACAATGCCATACTTCTTTGATCGATATTGCCGCGCGTGATGCCGTGAAATCAGGACAATTTGAGAAGATTGTTACTGTGATCGAGTTGCAAATTCCTGTACCATCTTACGGTAGAACTGATTCACGGACTTTCAGGAGTGAATCGCAATTTATCCGTGAAGTCAGGATTGGTATTTACCGCCAAGATATTAAGTTTGTCACTAAGCAGTTTGAAGACTTCTATCGCTATGGCTATTCCCAACAAAAAATAACCTTAGATGCAATTTTGTATCAAGTCTGTAGCAACCCCTTCGATCCTGAATGGTTCCAGACCTTACAACTAGAATTCTATGAAATCGCTTTAGCAACAATTTTAACCAATGGAATGCTAAAGTTGAAGCCAACTGAAGCAGCTTTGACACTTCTACACAAGGAATTTCAAGAAAAAGGCGATCGCTGTACCGATCAGTTACTACTAGTTTTGATCGAGCAGAGTCTATTACGTGCTGATTTGCAAACTGTCCAAGAAGCTTACAATCGACTATCGATTGCCTATAAAGATGCTGGGGATGCTCTATTAGCTTGGTTGTATTTTCTGAAAGGCGATCGCGAATTCGCGATCGCCCAGTTTCGCCAATCCCTAAAGATGATCAGAAAAGCTACAGGTAAGCGTCAAGTTTACTTTAGTGGTGAACCTGGGCTATTTTTTATATTAGCGCTAATTCAGGAAGGCACTGCTGAAAGTATGCGCGAAGCCGAAGGCTATACGGCGATCATGGTAAAGCAGACAAATCATTGGCTACAGGTTTCTTATAGCAGATTGCAAAAGGTTTTGAAGTTCCAATTGGGAGATATCCCACAAAAGGATTTGCTCAGCAGTGAATATATCCACAATCACACAGAGAGTCATTGCCTTGAAGCACTAATAAGTGCACTCTGTCTCTATTGGGCAAATCCTGAAAAAGCTAGAATCGAATTACCTAGAATTCTCGAACCATTACTTAAACAATCGGTAAATGCTGGATATCATTGGATATCGATGGAAGCAGCAGAATTATTGGGAGAACTTGCGCCTAACTCTATTCATCAAAAACATGCTCACAAATTGCGCCAAAGCAACCAAATTCCCACTATTGTCAATCTGATCCGTCCTCAAGAAACTTGGGAACTAAGTCTGAATGCATTGCTAAATCTTAGCAAATCGCCACAGGAACAGTCAAAATCAGCTAGTAATTCACCCCAACGTTTGGTTTGGTTTATTACTTTTAATAAGGGAATCTGTACGATCCAGCCGCGAGAGCAGAAAGTTAATGCTAAAGGTGTGTGGAGTGCAGGGCGTAACATTGCAGTCAAGCGATTGAAGGAGTCGGTGCATGAGTTTCCCTATATGACTCCACAGGATATTCTGGTATGTTCCCATGTGCAAGTCTATTCCTATCATGGCTATTATGGGCAGAGTCAGTATGAATTTGATGAAGATACGATCTGCGCCTTAGTTGGACATCCCTTGGTATTCTGGGAAGATTCGCCGACTACTCGTGTTGATATTGTCAAAGGGGAACCAGAACTACTCGTCAAAGCAAGTAAAGGCGATCGCTTAGTTTTAGAATTCTCACCACAATTAAAAGATGGACAAAACTTTGTCGTTACGAAAGAAAGCCCCACGCGCCTGAAGGTGACACAGGTAAATGAATCCCATCGCCGCATCACCGAAATTATTGGCAGAAAAAATCGCCTCGAAATTCCCGTAGCAGCTAAAGAGAAAGTGCTTGCAGCAATTCATGGCATCTCTTCGATTGTGACTGTGCATTCGGACATTGGTGGTGGTGTCAGCGATGCCGAAGAAGTGCCATCGGATAGCAAACCCCATGTGCATATTTTACCTGCGGGAAGTGGGCTGAAGGTTGCCGTGTTAGCGCGTCCCTTTGCCAATGCGGGAGCCTACTATCGTCCAGGGACAGGCGGGGCGACGGTGCTGGCGGAAATAGATGGTAAGCGCTTGCAAGCAACCCGTAATCTAAAAGAAGAGAAAAAACTGGCTAGTGAGGCGATCGCTGCTTGTCTAACCCTCGGTAATTATGAAGAGCATGAGAGCGAATGGACTATTGACGATCCCGAATTTTGTTTGGAATTATTAATGGAACTACAAGCATTAGGCGATCGCATTGTCTTGGAATGGCCAGAAGGCGAGAAGATGAAAATTAGCCACCGTGCTGGTTTTGGTGATTTCAGGATGTCGATCAATCAAAGCCGTGATTGGTTTGCTGCTGAAGGCGAATTACGCCTAGGTGATGACAAAGTGCTAGATATGCAGCGCTTATTAGAATTACTTGATAAAACTCCTAGTCGTTTTATTCCCCTTGGTGATGGGCAGTTTATTGCTCTAACGCAACAGTTTCGCAATCGTCTAGATGAGTTCCGTCGCCTATCGGAAAAACATGGCAAAGGCACAAGATTTCATCCCTTAGCTGCTTTAGCTCTAGAGGATTTTGTCGATGAAATCGACGATCTCAAAGCCGATAAACATTGGAAAGCGCATGTCAAGAGAATTAAGGAAATGCGAAATTTTGTGCCGCAACTTCCCTCTACATTGCAAGCAGATCTCCGTGATTATCAGATTGAGGGATTTGAATGGTTGGCACGTCTTGCCCATTGGGGAGTCGGTGCTTGCTTGGCCGATGACATGGGCTTGGGCAAAACCTTGCAGTCTTTAGCTTTGATTTTGACCCGTGCCACTCAAGGCTCTACCCTAATCGTTGCGCCAACTTCAGTCTGTATGAACTGGATCAGTGAAGCCGCAAAATTTGCGCCAACGCTGAATGTAATTGTGTTTGGGACAGGCGATCGCCAAAAGGTTCTCGACAATCTCCAACCCTTTGATATGGTGATTTGTAGCTATGGATTACTTCAGCAAGAAGAAGTTGGAGAAATGCTAGCCAAAGTGCAATGGCAAACGGTTGTGCTGGATGAAGCGCAAGCCATTAAGAACACAGCGACTAAGCGATCTCAAGCGGCGATGAATCTCCAAAGTGGATTCAAACTGATCACGACTGGCACACCAATTGAGAACCATCTCGGAGAACTATGGAATCTATTTCGCTTTATTAATCCCGGGCTATTGGGTTCCCTCGATAGTTTCAATACGAATTATGCTAACCCGATCGAGCGATCGCAGGATCGAGAAGCCCGCAATCAACTCAAAAAATTAATCCAGCCCTTTATTCTCCGCCGCACCAAAAACCAAGTACTACAAGAGTTGCCATCGCGCACTGAAGTCACGCTACAAGTGGAACTCACCAAAGAAGAACTTGCTTTTTATGAAGCATTACGTCGTGAGGCGATCGCCAAATTAACCAGTACTGAGGCAAATGCAGGACAGAAGCATCTGCAAGTTCTCGCAGAAATCATGAAATTGCGCCGCGCCTGCTGCAATACCAAGTTGGTTAGACCTGATATTCCTTTACCTAGTTCTAAACTTCAGCTTTTCGGCGAAGTGGTCAGCGAGTTGTTGGACAACAAACACAAGGCGCTAGTATTTAGCCAATTTGTCGATCATCTACATATCATTCGCGATTATCTAGATTCGCAAAAGATCAGCTATCAATATCTCGATGGCAGTACTCCCGCTAAAGACCGCAAAAAGCGCGTGGAGGCTTTCCAAGCGGGTGAAGGTGATGTCTTCCTGATCAGTCTCAAGGCTGGCGGTACGGGTTTAAATCTCACGGCTGCTGATTATGTAATCCACATGGACCCTTGGTGGAATCCTGCGGTGGAGGATCAAGCTAGCGATCGCGCTCATCGCATCGGTCAAAAGCGCCCCGTCACGATTTATCGCCTTGTGGCTAAGGGAACGATCGAAGAGAAGATTGTTGATCTGCACACTCATAAGCGGGATCTGGCGGATAGCTTGCTGGAAGGCACGGATATGAGTGGTAAGGTGACGACTGATGCGTTGCTGCAATTGATTAATGAGATTTAGATAGGAGAAGATGTGATCGTATCTTCTTCTAATTACGGCAATAGCTCTAAGTAGTCGATACCTTCAGCCTACATTCCGCTCGTAATGGAAGGGTAAAATAATTACCGAAAATCAAAATCATCGAAAATCAAAAAAGAGGAGGTAAATATTAATACAGAGATGAAAGTATCGAATCTAG
>NZ_NDHW01000012.1 GCF_002251945.1 Pseudanabaena sp. SR411 | reverse complement strand
ACGCCTCGGTTGTKCCATGCTTCGTSTTYGTCAGGTTTGATTTGCAAGGCTTGGTCATAGGCGGAGATCGCTTCTTCGTATCTGCCTAAATTATCTAGCGCAACGCCTCGGTTGTTCCATGCTTCGTGGTAGTTAGGTCTGATTTCTAAGGCTCTGTCATAGGATGCGATCTCTTCTTCGTATCTGCCTAAATTACCTAGCGCATTGCCTTGGTTGTACCATGCTTCGTGGTAGTTAGGTTTGATTTCTAAGGCTCTGTCATAGGATGTGTTCGCTTCTTCGTATCTGCCTAAATTATCTAGCGCAATGCCTCGGTTGTTCCATGCTTCGTGGTCGTCAGGTCTGAATTCTAGGGCTTTGTTATAGGATGCGATCGCTTCTTCGTTTCTTCCTACACTTCTTAGCGAATTGCCTCGGTCATCATACACTTCGTAGTTGTCAGGTTTGATTTCTAAGGCTTTGTCATAGGAGATGATCGCTTCTTCGCATCTGCCTAAAATATACAGTAAAAGACCTCGTAAGTACCATGTTTTGTGGCTTTCAGGTTGGATTTCTAAAGCTCTCTCAAAAGAGGAGAGAGCTTCTTCACCTCTTTCTAATTTGAATAATGTGATGCCTCGGTTGCTCCAGATTTCTTGTTGGTCAGGCTTGATGCTTATGGATTTGTCAAAGGAATTGATCGCTTCTTCGTATCTGTCTAAACTATATAGTACAAAGCCTCTTGCGTGATATGCATGGTGGTAATCAGGTTTAATTGCTAGGAATTGGTCAAAGGAGGCAATTGATTCTTCGTTTCTTCCTAAATTAAATAACACAACGCCTCTGTTATACCAAGCTTCGTGGTCGTTAGGGTTGAATTGCAAGGCTTTGTCAAAGGAGTTGATCGATTCTTCGTAGTTTTCTACTTCAAAGAAAGTTTGTCCTAAATGCCGTTGGAGCAATTCAGAGCTAAATTCGGGATTTGCATCTGTGACGAGATATTCAGCGAGTTCCTTTGCTTGCCGTAACCATTGCAATCGTTGAGATGTTGGAACAATCATTGCTTTATAAATAAGTGCCGCAAACTTAGCTAAACCCTCTAGAAATTGGATTTGAGCAAAGCAGATTTGCCTTGTGGCTTCTAGTTGTGATCGAGAGAGATTAAGTTTTGCAAGTTCCTCATTACTGACAAATTCTTGTTCTAGAACTATCGATCCATTCATTGCTGCTGGCTCGATCACGCTCAAAAATTTGCGTGTACTTTCAGTCAATAAAATATCAGCTTCGAGACTGCCTTCACTAGCGATTGCAGTAAAGAGAGTCTTGATCACATCGGTTTGTTTAAAATAATGAGATTCAAAAAGATGTGTCAAAAGGACTTGACGAATATCTTGATTGTCGGCAAAACAACTGTAATAAAGTGCTTCTGCCTTGTAGGGGGCTTGCGAAGAAATAAGATACCAAAGATTATAGAAATAGGGATATAAAATTCTTGTTTTCAATTTATATAGGACTAAGAGAGTGATTTTCAGCGATGAA
>NZ_NDHW01000125.1 GCF_002251945.1 Pseudanabaena sp. SR411 | reverse complement strand
GTATTCTGGAAACTTCGTTATATGGCAAAGCGCTCATCGAACTAGGATTGCAAACTCGTCTAGATGCTTTAGAACATCCTTGGCAGATAGATTGGGAAACTCCTGAAGATACTAGAAGACCTTTACCTATTGGTACAAAAGCGATTAATCAATTTGATCGCTTAGGTATGGGTAGAACACTCTTGATTTTGGGCGATCCTGGGGCGGGTAAGACTACTACTCTTTTAGAAATTACACGCGAGTTAGTTGCTCGTGCAGAAATAGATGCTGAGCAAACAATACCTGTAGTGTTTAACTTATCTTCTTGGCTAAATGGTCAAAAGCTCTCTGATTGGCTAGTACAAGAGTTGGATACAAAATATCAAGTTCCCCAAAAAATTGGTCGAAATTGGGTGATAGAACAGCAGATTTTGCCGATGTTAGATGGTCTTGATGAAGTTAGTGTAGAGCGTCGTAATGCTTGTGTAGAAGCTATCAATCAGTTCCATGATGAGTTTCGGGAAACTGAACTTGTAACTTGTAGCCGCATTCAGGATTACGAAGCATTGACAAAACGACTGCAATTCCAAGGGGCAATTTTCATTCAACCACTGAGTGAGGAGCAGATTTATCAGTACTTTGAGCATCTTGGTACAGAGCTTGAAGGAGTAAGGGAAATGCTGCAAACTGATGCGAAGTTGCTGGAACTGGCAAAGTCTCCTTTGATGGTAAATATCATGGCGATCGCTTATCGGGGATTATCTGTTACTGATTTGATTAAGATGAGTCTGACTGATAACCACGTTGAGCATCTATTTGAAACCTATGTTGAGCGCATGTTAAAGCGTCGTCCTTCTAAGCAATATTCTGCAAAACAAACGAAACGTTGGCTGCACTGGCTATCAATGAAAATGTTTCTCAATTCTCAATCTATTTTCCTAATTGAACGACTTCAACCCGACATGTTACAACATTGGAGTCAGCGCTGGCTTTATCGATTGGGCGTAGGAATTATTTCAGGTGTTTTATTTGGAATTCTATTTGCTGTAATGTACAGCTTTATTCTTGCCTTTCCAGTATTTTCGGCTATAGCACTTCCTACCTTCGGTCATAATTTATCTTTCGAGAATATTTTTATAGATTTTAAATCAATCCTATACATAATCATTAGAGGATTAGGGATAACTATATTTGTATTGGCTTTAATTAGCATTAGTTGGTGTGGGATCATAGGAGTAATGGATGAGATAAAACTAGTCGAAAAACTACAGTGGTCAATTAAAAAGATTACTATAGTTGTAGCAATTTCTCTGGTTATTGGGATTTTTGTCAGTCCTTGGCTTGCTCTGAGTCTCGGTATAAGTATTATGCTTAGTATTGGTCAGGTTAGTTCAGATATAGAAACACAGGTAGTTGCCAATCAAGGAGTCTGGAGAACTTTAGCTAATACTCAATATTTACTCTTCCTTCTGCTATTTAATGGTGCTATCTCCATCAGCATGATTTATTACATGTTCTCTAATTTCTTTTTGATATCTAACACTAATGACATAGTAATCCAAATGTACCTTTCTGGAGGTGCTATGACAGGATTAGTATGGGTTGCTCGAAGTCCATCAGTATTTGCAGGGATTGCGGTAATCCAACACTTTGTCCTTAGAGTGAGTCTCTGGGTAAATGGCTATATTCCTTGGAACTACGCCAGTTTTTTAAATTATGCAACAAATTGTATTTTGCTTCAAAAAGTTGGCGGTGGATATGTTTTCATCCATCGCAGTCTACTAGAGCATTTCACAGCGCTTCCAATCAATCAATATAACTATAAAACATCCACAACAAATACTTCTATTTTTGCCAATCTTGATGCAAGTGAGAAGAGAAGCAATAATATACTTCATTCTCAAACTTCTTTTCTCCAAAAGCATGGTAAGTTTTTACTGAATCTTCCTTGGGTTTTGATTGCAATTATTGTATACTTCATCATTAGCATCTTTTCTGGCAACGGTACACCAACTGAATGTACCATCAGCACTACATCTGAGTTAAAAGCTGGTATTGTTAAGACTGCAACTTTTGCATCTGGTACTGATTGCGAAATGATGAGACAACTTGCAGAGGAGGGTAAACCTCTTCCAACCATTTCTCCTGCTGTAGAAGCTTCTCCATAGTTGATGAAAATTGCAACATCAAAATCTACAAAACTGTGAACTCCGAAAATACTCTAGACTTTTTGGGAATACTTCCAATCCTTGTATGTATGGCAGAGAATCAGTTATATAAGATTTAAGAGAGATAAAACTTGTAGCTAACTCCGCCATCTTCTGTAACTTCAAAATCGGCATTCAATTGGGTCGCTTTTTTGTCTAAATATTGCTTTGACTCTTCTAGAGATAGCTGATTAGCGATCGCAAAACTAATTGGCGTAATGCTGCCATTATTGGCTTGTAAAGTTGTTAAAAAGTTAAATTCAAGTTGACGCTGGCGCACTTCTGCTAAATCATCATGCTTCTTCTTCTCCTTCCAGACGATCCAAGTTCCAGCAGCTAATGCAGGAACACCAAGCATAATTCCTCCAGCAGCCGCACTGCGATCTTTGGGAGTGGGGTTTTTGGTGGCTAGCGATGAAACGGTCACAGTCAAAAAGATAAATCCTATGGAAAAGAGAATACCTGCAAATATTTTCTGCATAGATCACAACCATAAATCGTAATTACAATCATAGCTCTGCCATTCCTACAATAAACCGCGATAGCGGATAAAAGCTAATACGACTGACCATGAGCCTAGCGCCACCTTAATCGCAACCAAAATATTCAAAATCGGGATGATGCCGCCACTAATTAGTTCTCCTAACTGACCGTGGGGCAATTCTATTCCTGAGAGCGTGATCACCGATAAAACAATAAAAATCAGTACTGATATCTTTTCCCAAGTTGCGGCGTGCCAGCGTTTATAGAGCTTTTGCAGTCGCTCTGGAGGTGAAGTTATGGCAATCAAACCGATCGCAGTTCCGCCAGCCACACCCGCAGCAAATCCTCCCCCTGGGGTGAGATGTCCACGAATTGCCAACTCGATCGCTACTAAAGCAGCAATAGTTGCGCCCAATTGAGCAAGGACAATTGAAGTTTGATCGGTAAATTGGTAAATTCGCGTAAATGGTTTCTCATTGGCAAGCAAGAAATTAGCGCCCATGATTGCGATTGTGAAGACGATTACTTCAAAAATGGTGTCATAGAGGCGATTGCGAAAAATGATGCCTGATACCACATTATTAACCCCACTGTCTTGGGCGATCGCCTCAACAATCGAGAAAGGCAAACTAGGGGCAGGGTTAGGCAAAAATAGCATTTTCACAACAAAAGCTATACCTGCAATTATATAAATCCATTTCATAATCTATTTTTTAAAAGGTGTTTTTGGTGTGATGTTGTTAAGGGAGCATCGCTCCCTTAACAACAGGAGAGCGGTTTCTCTTATCAGTATTTTGTGTAAACTAATTGGACATTCGCCAAAACTGGATCGGCTTGCATAATCTCATAGAGACGAAGCAGACGGATTTTGATTTGGTAAAATTGGAATCCAGCGCCTTCTTTATATTCCGAATTATGTAGGGTTGCATGGACAATTTTATCAATTAATGCTTGTTCTAATTCTGCTTCATTTTCGTAGGGAACTAACTCAACCCGCATATATTGCTTACTGAAAGTGTTTTTGAGAACATCGATCAGTTTCTCAAAATCAGATATAGAAATAGGAGCATTATGCTGCTCAGGTTGTCCCAATTCTTCATCTTGCTCATCAATTTGCTTATTTAATGGTTGATTTAATGGCTGATCTAATGGTTGATCTAGCTGTTTAAAGGGAAGATTGAGCTTATCTAATTCCTCTGCTAAATCATGGGCGATCGCAATTGATTCAACCACTCCTAAACGCAACACCAAGGAAGAGCGCACCGCCACTGCATAGAGCATTGTTGCCAAAAAAGCACCGACTAGCGCCTCGGTCAGCGCCACATCGGCCGCACCCAGAACCGTATAGACTAATGCCGATACTGCTCCTAAAATGCCGCGCATGACTAGGGCATTATAGGGATTAGTTTGGAATACCAACATTGATGCTGATATGGGTAACAGCACTGCGATCGCATAGACATAACCATCGTAATTACTACTCATTTAAAGTTTTACCTTTTCTTTTTTTTAATAGCGAGTAACAGTACTTCGCTCTGTTACTCGCTATTTTTTTCTAGTCGTACTGCTAGAGCAATAAGCCATCACATAGCACAGCATCGTGTTCCATAAAGCCAAAGAAATAATGGCAAGAATCAGTAATGGTAATTCCTTGGGGCGCAGTAATATTAATCCGAACACAATGGCGATCGAGCCAATGGTGTCGGACACCGAAAGGCTATGCAGTTTAAAAAGCACCGATCGCCTTGTCAATAGCGCCGCAGTTCCCCAAAACCAGAATATTAATCCACCAAAAATACAAATGTAACTGAGGATATTCGCTAAAGTTGTCATGGTTATAGATTTCCTGCACGCCTGATGATATGAGCTAGGAGCATGAATCCCGCATTACCAACGCTCAAAATAATTACGCCAACTACGCCAATCATCCAATCATCTCTTAGTATCGCGATTACCAAGATCATCACGGCAGCTTTGGCGGCAATACTGGAAAAGGCAAGCATAATTTCCCAAATATCGTCATTATTCTTCCACGCCTGATATAGCGGAATTACCAAAGAGAAGACCATCGCGCCCACGACAAAATTTAATACTGCATTAGTTGATAAATCAATGTTCATGGATTCTGCCTCCTCTGGCGCTTTATAACGTGATGCACCAAATACCAGCCCTCTTCGTGATGGCTCAGTACAATGGTTTTGGGTGTGAAGGTAATCAGGAAAATATCTAAGAAAACCAATGCTGCCGATCGCCGATATTTGGCTTTTTCGATCACCACTTCTTCGTGTTTATGAGGTTGCCATATCATTTCCAGTGATTCGACATAGGCTTGGGGAACCGCCTTAATAATTCTGCCGATGCCTCTCAAAACATCCTTAAGACGAACGTTTTCTGATCGGTAATAGGGCATGAGCAGGGAGATAATCACACCAATGATGATATTCGTAATACTAAAATTCGCAGTTAGCAAAAACCAGATCACGATTCGCAAAATAAATTGTCCAATCATGATACAGCCATCCAAAAAAGTAACACTAAGATTAGCCCCATAAAACCGATCAGGTTCTCAAACTCCTCAAAGACAACGGGTAAGTTCACTAAGGCTCGTTGGAAAATTAGCCAATGGGCAAGCCAACCGATCGCGATCGTCACCAAGGGCTTGACGACATTTTCCAGAGTATAGGCTTCATAATAAACGACATTTGCCACAAACAAGCCACCCAACAAAATGGCGATCGCCACCCAAAAATCCGTTTTGCTTTTGTTTTTGCTTTGGGAATGATGCGACTCAACTGCGGGCTGATGCGGCAGAAAAATAAATTTGGCAAAGGCGATCACCGTTCCCACCGCCGCTATATTCATGCCAATATCTTGCCAAGACAAGACATTTTTGAGGGTTAATATTTTTGAGCCAAATCCAGCTAACAGTGGAAAACCTGAAATCGAGAAACTTGCCATTAAAAGAATGATCCAGATATTTCTCGGAATCGATTGTTGTTGTAGTTCCTTGAAATTGCGGCTCGGCAGTTTACTCACCGTCAAAAATAACGATGACTTCACTAAGCCGTGAGTGAGGGCATAAAAGCCACCTACGGCGGGCGCAGCTAAGATAAAACCCATCTGGGAAACCGTGGAAAATGCTAATAGTCGTTTGGTATCTTTTTCAAATACGGCAAAGGCAACCCCTAACAGAGCCGTACTGACCCCAAATATTCGCACGATCGGATCAAGCTCTTCGATTAATAAGGCACAGCGCAACATTGGTAAAACTCCCGCCTTCACGACCACCCCTGACATCAGCGCCGAGACTGGTGACTCGGATTCGGCATGGGTCAATGGCAACCATAGTCCTGAGACAAAGATGCCGCCCTTGGCTAATAGTCCCAAAAAGATCAAGGAGATCGCTTCAGGAGGTGCGCCCTGCAATCCGATAAAGCCAAAGGAGTGATTGGCTTTATAAACCAGTACCGCCCCAATCAGGTAAAACAGCATGGCAACGTTGCTGACAAATAGGTAGCGCAAGCCAATCCAGATCGAGCGATCGCTACGGGGATAAGCAATCAACAAAAATGTGGCGATGCTAATTACTTCTAGAGCAACATACAAGCTAATAAAGTCGGAGCAAGCAAAGGCAGCGTTGACACTGCCATGCAAAATCAAAACTTGGGCATAAAAAAAAGCGGTGCGATCGCTATGCCAACAGTAAATAATCACCGCCGCCGTGACCAAAGCATTGGTCAAAATAAAAAATCCTGACAAATGGTCAAGAATCAGAGTCACACCAAAGTTATCGAGCAATCGTAAATTGATTGACGATTGCTCGACAAACAGAGGGATTACGTATAGCGCCGAGGCAATTGCACCAAATAACGCCAAGTAGCGATCGCCCTTTGGCAGCAGATAAATAAAGAATCCCACCAAAAATGGCAAGACAATCCAGAGCAAAGTTAGGGTGATCATGACAAGTCACTCTTCTCGATGTCATTGATTTCTAAGGTGGGATTGTTCCGCGCTAGTTTAATCACACCCACTAGCATCAGCGCCTGAATCGAGAAGCCAATCACGATTGCCGTTAAGATCACCGCCTGCGGGACAGGGTCGGCATAGCTAGTCCTGATGGTATCACCAAGGATCGGCGTAAATACGCCTTGACGGGCAGCAATTACCACAAAATAGGCAATTACACCTGTACTCATCACATCCATGGAGATGATTTTCATGATTAAATTTTTTTTGAGGACAATCCCCAAAAAACCACAAAGTATCGTCGCAAGCACAAAAGCTTCTAGCACATTCATTTTTCGCTCGTAACTACTAGGATTTACTTTAGGCTTTTATGCGACTTTTACGCTCCGATTAACCCCAGAAAATCCTCTATATATAGTATTCATATAGTATTCCAGTCAAGAATTGATGGTGTGGGGCTCAGCCCCACACCATCAATTCTTGACTTTATATTTTGATAAGTAGCTAAGCATAATTAATTACAAAGTAAACCCCAAAAAGCGAGTTGCGGCGCGAAGTGCCGCAACTCATCTTCTGGTTTTATGTCCTAATCAAGTAAGGGTTTTAAAAGCCAAAAATGGCAACGCCATTTTTAGCTTTGGTATTACTAGGTTTTAGGATTTTCGGGAGAATGCCCATTTGAGTAAATGGGCTAGCCAACCTTGCTTTTGTGGTAGAGGCGTTTTCTTAATGGTTGGGGGAATTCCTTTGCGATCGCCCTTACTGCTATTTGCCTTCGTCGCGCTATTTTGGTCAACATTGGATTCGTTGAATTCTAGAAGATGCTTGAGGGCTAGAGCTTCTTGAGGATTAAGATAAAGCGATCGCTTGAAGCTCGCTTTAGCCATTTGGGGTTGATTCATATTGGTGTAAACCACACCTAACAGAGCAAGACATTTGCTATTGTTCTCATCAGCTCTCAAGATGTCTCGCAAATCTTGGAGAGCCGCTTTCCAATTATTCTGCAATATATAGATTTCACAGATCTTGATTCGATTGTTAATCATCTGCATGTCATTGCTCTCAAAGCTAGCCTGAAGAATTGTCTCATCAGAGTTAGCTTTTAGATTACTAGCATTCTGCATGTCATTGCTCTCAAATTGAGCCTGAAGAATTGTCTCATCAGAGTTAGCTTGCAGATTACTAGCCTGTTGATCGCTGGCATACTGAAGGTTGTATGTGTAACTCGGTTTTGAGGGTGGCGGGAGAAAGTTTGTGGTATGCGATTTAGTGCTTTTAGGTGTCAGCATTGGGGCAAGTACTGGTGGCATGTTAACTGCCCCATGTCGATAACCCTGTTTATAAAGGATGTAAACCAGATTTAACTCACTTATCTCCGCCGTATGCTCCAGAATTTTGGTGAGCGATTGATATTGCACTTTAGCGATTTCCGTAACTAAGCGCTCGTAAACCTCATCACTAGGAGTCATCACCAACTCACAGGCACTCTCCGAATGAATCTGGATATTACGAGATCTCTGCATTAAGCGTTTAGCAAGGAGCTTAAATATTCCTTGATAGGCTGTGCGATCCTGCTCTCGCATCAGCCCGTTATAGGCTGGGTTGACAAGTTTCGCCAGATATTGCGTGGCAATTTCTTTCTCTTCTGCCGAAAAGCCGTATATATCGGGATGCAAAATACGAGCAATCCGCAAATACACATTGCGAATGTACGTAGGATTGCTAATAATTGGTAAGCCCAAAGCAGCGTAGTAGTCATGATTGTACTGACTAATACCTCGATCAAAGCGGATAAACTGGAGTTTTGTCTCCTTGGGCTGATTCATGTTTTCTTGCTTTGCCCATGATTTAAATAATGGTAGCGATTCTGAATCTTAAGTAGCTCGATATAGATAAAATCAGAACCCAATCCTTGGATGCATTCTGTTTGTGTGTTCAAGGATTGGGGATTCAATATTTTATGGCTATCTACTTATCAAAGACATTTATACCAATATCAAGCCCAAAAAAAAATAGAGTAATTGTCTTAGTACCGATCTGTCACAGTCACCCTAATTTTGCTATAGGGAAGTACTTATGCATAATTAATTACAAAGCAAAACCCGTAAAGTTTTGCACCTTCGGTGCAAAACTTTACGGGTTTTCTTAACTACTTATACCAAAACATAAAATAGCGCAGCCATTTTGTGTTTTGGTATACTCCCTTCCCAGTGAAGGATTAGACGTTGCGGCGCAACGCTAATTCAACGCTAATTCTTGGTTTTTGATGTCTATTTCTTTGGTGGGAAGGGAGTAACTTAGATCTATTTTAAGGAAATACGCTTTATAAAAAATCAACAAATAGGCGATCGCCTAGCCTCACATAATTTCTTCAGCCAAAAGCTTACCCTTGACACGTTCATAATCATCTTCAAGAAACCACTCTTGGGCTGCTTGATAGTTTGAATGAGAAACTACTAGTTTGTAATCTGATGCAGGATTAAAAATATTACATCTACCATCATGATCGCCGACAAGCATCAAAATTTTAGGTGGAAAAGGGATTGGATCAACCCAAAGTTCGATAAATTTCCAAGTTTTAGCCTGTTTTTCGAGAGCTGGCACGAGGGATTGCATGATACTCACCTGTAGCTTTTAAGACTTTGATCTCACCGTAATAAAGAGACGTTTGGCTACCATCTACTCTAATTATGTAACCAATTGGCTCGGCAAAATACAACCCATACCTTTCATAGTCATCATCTTCATTCTCGATACCAGTTCGTTCTCCATCTAAGATGATAGCCTGTATAACTTTTTCTAAGGTTTCGCGATCGCTAAAAATATGCGCTCTGCCTTCCCTCCTTAGCAATCGTTGAACTTGAGGCGTATTCGGCAAATGTTTATCAATCAAACTTGATCTAGGGTCGGGAGTAATACGTCGTTTGATTCCTGCCATGAATATTCAGTAACTAAAGTGCGTTACTGTCAACGTAATTTATCTCTCAGTAAAAGTCTCAAGTTTTATATGGATTTACTACAATTGTTAAGTAATAGTTCTTTATTTAAGCATAGATTTTTATCTATGCAATTGACAAGATAAATTATGGCGAAAATCATAGACTTGCTACTTTTTAACACATATTCCCGCCTCAACATGGCGATATACTGAGAAGCATCAAGGTATATCTACTTAATTCACATAACCAATAGAGTCATTTGCTAGAGCAAACGCCCAAGCCGTGACTTAAAATAACAAAGATTTGGGATTTGTCGCGCTTAGCACAACAGATCCTAAATAACTAGCAAAAACTAGCACTACTTAACCAGAGCAACAGTTTACAGAGTAAAGAGGCGATCGCAAATCATGGTGATGATTGAAACCAAAGCCGAACGCATGGTCATAAATATGGGACCTCACCACCCATCCATGCACGGCGTTCTCAGACTTATCGTCACGCTAGACGGCGAAAACGTAGTCGATTGCGAGCCTGTTTTAGGTTACTTGCATCGCTCAATGGAAAAAATCGCCGAAAATCGCACGATTATCCAATATTTGCCCTACGTGACCCGATGGGATTACCTCGCGACCATGTTCACCGAGGCAATTACCGTCAATGCACCCGAAAAACTAGCTAATGTGCCAGTGCCGCGACGCGCTAGCTACATCCGAATGATCATGCTAGAACTAAGCCGCATCGCCTCTCACCTACTATGGCTCGGAACATTCGTTGCAGACATCGGCGCACAAACCCCATTTTTCTATGTCTTCCGCGAACGCGAAATGATCTATGACCTGTTCGAGGCAGCAACAGGGATGCGGATGATGCACAACTATTTCCGTATTGGCGGAGTTGCGGCTGACCTGCCCTATGGCTGGATCGAGAAATGTGAAGACTTTTGCAATTACTTTGCTCCTGTTATCGACGAATACGAAAAATTAATTACCAACAACCCGATTTTCCGCAAGCGGATTGAGGGGCTTGGCACAATTACCCGTGATGAAGCAATTAACTGGGGCTTATCAGGACCAATGTTGCGCGGTTCAGGCGTAAAACTCGATTTGCGTAAAGTCGATCATTACGAACTCTACGATGAACTTGACTGGAATGTACAGTGGGACAACGGCGGCGACTGCTTAGCCCGTTACTTGGTGCGTGTACGCGAAATGCGCGAATCCACCAAAATGATTCTGCAATGTCTTAAGCAAATTCCTGGTGGATCTTACGAAAACCTCGAAGCGCAAAGAGTTTTGGCAGGGCCAAAGAGTGAATGGAACTCGATGGATTATCAATTTATTAGCAAAAAACCATCACCCACATTCAAAGTTGCTTCAGGCGAACATTATGTTCGTGTCGAAGCGCCAAAGGGTGAACTGGGTGTCTATATCATCGGTGAAGATAGTGTCTTCCCTTGGCGTTTCAAGATTCGTCCACCTGGATTTATTAATTTACAGATCTTGCCAGATCTAGTACGCGGCATGAAGCTCGCCGACATCATGGCAATTTTAGGAAGTGTGGACATTATTATGGGTGAGGTCGATCGCTAATGTACGGTGGAATTGATTTACAAAGATCTTTAATTGAAATCCTGACAGGGCTGGGCTTACCCGCCGATGTCGCCAAAGTAATTTGGATGTTATTGCCCATGGCAGTCATGGTTTTAGGCGTAACTGTGGGCGCACTGGTCTGCACATGGCTAGAACGAAAAATCTCCGCTGCCGCCCAACAACGGATTGGACCCGAATATGCAGGACCCTTTGGTTTACTAATTCCCCTTGCCGACGTTGGTAAGCTATTGATCAAGCAAGGTACGATTCCTGCCAAAGCCGATCCATTGCTCTACACAATCGGACCTGCGTTGGTTTTTATCTCTGTCTTTTTATGCTATCTAGTCATTCCCTTTGGTCAAAACCTGATCATTTCTGATATTGGTACGGGCGTATTTTTCATCATTGCTATTTCCAGCATTGCCCCCATTGGCTTGTTGATGGCAGGTTACTCTTCTAACAACAAATACTCGCTCCTTGGTGGTTTACGTGCTGCCGCACAGTCAATTAGTTACGAAATCCCTCTAGCTTTGGCAGTGCTTGCTGTAGCGCTGATGACCAATGGACTTAGCACCATTGATATCGTTAATCAGCAAGCTGAATATGGGATTCTTTCTTGGAATATTTGGCGGCAACCGATTGGTTTTGTGATTTTTATTATTGCGGCTCTTGCTGAATGTGAGCGCCTACCCTTTGACTTGCCAGAAGCAGAAGAAGAGCTAGTCGCAGGTTATCAAACTGAATATTCAGGGATTAGATTTGCCTTCTTCTATGGTGGTTCCTACGCTAACCTTTTGCTAGCTGGTCTACTAGCCTCAATTTTGTATCTTGGTGGCTGGGAGTTACCATTCCCTATCGACAAAATTAGCGAAGCTCTTGGTATTGAAGCAAATACAGCTTGGTGGCAAGTTATTGCTGCTTTCATTGGACTAACGGCAACCCTAGTTAAAACCTATGCCTTTATTTTCTTTGCCATCCTCTTACGTTGGACAGTTCCCCGCGTTCGGATCGACCAACTGCTTGATCTAGGCTGGAAATTTTTACTGCCAATCGGACTTGCTAATCTGTTAATTACCGCCGCTTTGAAGTTGGCTTTCCCCTTTGCTTTTGGCGGATAAGCCTTCACCCTTAGCCCTTCTCCCTCTGGGAGAGGGGAACAAGATTTTTGAATTTAAAGCAGAAACTTAAACCCCTATTACCAAAATGCTGAAATTTCTTAATAAAGTTGGTGAATACACCAAAGAAGCTGTACAGGCAGCTAAGTATATCGGACAAGGCATGTCGGTAACCTTTGACCATATGCGTCGTCGTCCGATTACGGTGCAGTACCCTTACGAAAAGCTGATCCCTTCTGAGCGTTTTCGTGGACGCATTCACTTTGAGTTCGATAAGTGCATTTCCTGTGAAGTCTGTGTACGGGTATGTCCGATTAACCTGCCCGTAGTGGATTGGAAATTCAACACAGAGATGAAGAAAAAGGAACTCAAGAGTTACAGCATTGACTTTGGCGTATGTATTTTTTGTGGTAACTGTGTGGAATACTGCCCCACTAATGCTCTGTCTATGACTGAGGAATACGATCTCTCAACCTTCGATCGCCATGAGTTGAACTTTGATAGCGTTGCCCTCGGACGGATGCCCACCAAGGTTACTGAAGATCCATTTGTTACGCCAATTCGTGAGCTTGCTTATTTGCCGAAGGGTGTAATTGAGGGGCATGAAACACCTCATACTGCTAAGCGTGCGGGGCTACGTCCTGAAGAAATTGCCGAAGCTACTTCCGAGAATAAATAATACCAAAACACAAAATGGCTAAGCTATTTTGTGTTTTTAAAACCCTTACTGGGTTTGGTTTTTAATTTCTAAAAGTGTTGCCACACTTTCGGAAATTGGTATAACAGACAAGATTACTGAAGGAGATTTTAATGAGTAATATCGGTCTAGGTGATGGTTCACAAACCGTATCTTTGGTTGTTTTAGCTGCAATGCTAACGGCTTCGGCAATGGGTGTGGTGCTGTTACAAAATGTCGTTTATGCAGCTTTTCTGCTCGGCGCAACTTTTATCAGTGTTGCAGGACTATATCTATTGCTCAATGCTGACTTTGTGGCGGCGGCTCAAGTCCTCATTTATGTTGGGGCTGTTAATATTTTGATCCTGTTTGCGATCATGTTGGTTAACAAGCGCCAAGACTACCAAGATGTTAAATATGGAGCCTTACGCAGTGTTGTTACTGGTGTTGTTTGTTTAGGGCTGTTTGGATTGCTTGGAGCCACTGTCATTTCGACAAACTGGGCTGTTACGCCGACGATCGCTAAACTACCTTCCACGATGGTGGTAATTGGTCAGCACTTCTTTAGTGATTACTTACTGCCCTTTGAATTAGCATCGATTTTGCTGTTGGTTTCCCTAATTGGGGCGATCGTGTTGGCTCGTCGTGAGCTAGTACCTGATGTTGTGAAAGTGGGTCAAGTTGATGAAGACTCACTGGAGTTATTAGAAAAGCCCAAAGAGCAACTTGTTGCTTCTAAATAGATAAGTAACAAAGTCTTTTGAGGATTCGTATACAAGAAATTTTTTAAAAGCTGGCTAAGCTAGCCTTTTAAAAAATTTCGCAGGTTTTAAGAAAGCGCAAAGCGCTGTAAATTGCAATTAATAGTAAACAGATATGTCTTTAGAACCTTTTTTGATTATTGCGGCTGCACTTTTTTGTATTGGCATCTATGGATTAATTACCAGTCGTAATGCTGTGCGCGTATTAATGTCGGTGGAGTTAATGTTAAATGCCGTTAATTTGAATCTGATGGCTTTTTCTAACTTCTTGGATTCAGCAAGCATTCGTGGTCAAGTATTTACCATTTTTGTCATCTCGATCGCTGCTGCTGAAGCCGCCGTTGGTTTAGCGATCGTGCTATCGATTTATCGTAGTCGTGACACCGTAGATATGGAGCAATTTAACTTGCTACGTTGGTAATAGAATTCTGGCAAATTTAGGACATAACCCATAGCGATCGCCTCTCAATGTTAGAGGCGATTGCCATATTTACAATATTTCTCAATACCTTGAACTATGACAGAATCACATTCTTATCAACACCCTGTATCCCAGATTCTCCATTTAAAAGAAGCCACAAGTTGGGAAGATGATTGGCTGGACTACACAAAAATGCTTGGGTTGACAACAGCAGATATACCAGAATTAATTCGGTTAAGCTGGGATCAAGAACCATTGGATTTTGAGGTTGAGGAATGGGGTGTTCATGCGATAAGAGCCGTAATTCAGCTAGATCCAGAGATGGGACTAAATCTCTATATCGACCAGTTAAAAAAGTTTCCCGATGATGATTGGTTGCATGAGGAGGTGTCTGGGATCAGTAAACGGGTTGGCGCGATTGCGATCAAACCATTTATAAAATTACTGGAAGATCCCAGCCAAGAATTATGGTTACGCTCAACAGCAGCCAATGGGTTACGAGAGGTTGCTAAAGCTTATCCAGAATGTCGTGATGCTTGTGTGCAGGCAACGATCGCGCAACTACATCACTATAAACAACAAGATGATGGCGTGATCAATTCAATATTAGTTGATACTTTAATTCAATTAAAAGCTGTAGAAGCTGCGTCCTTAATCGAACAGGTATTTGCTAACTGCGAGATCGATGAGTGGTTAACAGGTTCTTGGGCATCGGCTCAGGTAAAGCTAGGACTCAAACAAGAGTCTGATTTTTCACCAGAAGATTTGAAACCTAAGCCGCCAGAGAAAATTCTCGCAATCAGAGAGATGTTAGATGCATTTGAAAAGAATCGCAATGTCAATGATTGGAATCAGCGATCGCTTATGCCCACCAAACCTGTTGCTAAAGGTTTTGGTTCGAGTAAGCAAGGTAAGCAGTCCAATAAAAACAAAAAGAAAAAACGCTAATAATACCAAAACCCAAATAAATGAAGGCGGCGCGAAGCGCCGCCTTCATTTATTTGGGTTTTATCTCCTAATCAAAACTTGCATTGCGATACAACTCATATTGACTGCAAAGCAAAACTCAAGAATGCGCTAGATAGCGGCACGGAAATATTATCAGTTCCCCCAGGGGAATAGGCTTCGAGTAAGGCAGCGATCGCGGCAACAGGTATCGCAACTCCAAGGTCACGGGGCTGAATACCGTGAGTAATTCCAAAAATACCAAGCATTACGATCAAGCTGGTAGCAAACATGGCAAAGGAGCCTTCAAAACTCCGTTTGTTTCCTAGATGCACAAAGGTATGCTGACCAAAGCGTTTGCCAATTAGCGCCGCCATGCCATCCCCCCAAGACATAACCATCACACCGATAACTGCATATTGGGGATGCTGATCCCAAAAAAGAGCAACTAAAATTGTGATGCTGAGCGCATAGTAAAACACGCCGTAGGTTTTGCGTCCCACATCATGGATCATCGGCAAAATATTCGTATAGTGTGAGGCTAAAGCGATCGCCGTAAAGGTCACACCTGCGGTTACACATAGCCATGTCGGGATCTGCAACCACCATGCAATCAGCAAGACGTTACCAGTGCCAATATGCACAACCTTCCGCACGAGTTCTGGATCTTGTTTGAAGCGCCGTAGGATTGCGGAAGCTAGAAATACGAGCCCAATCCAAATAGCTACAGCACTAATCTGGATCGGTAGGGCGGTAATTGGGGATATATCACTAGTTATGGGCATAGGACAAGCTATATAGGCGGACAAACATGCTTATAAGCCATTCCCAATAATAATAAATGGTGACCAATAGTAAGGATGACTAAAGTTACTATCTTTACCAGCATTAATCAGCACTCGTTGGGATTTGGCTAATACTTCAGCTTTGGTTAGCTTTGTATCTTGGAGTATGCCATAAAAAGCATCCATTAAAGCTTGTGTGCCACCATCGGACACTTGCCAGAGAGAGGCGATCGCTGCCTTTGCTCCTGCGTACTCCATTTGATAGCCAAAGCCCATTATTTCCGTACCATTACCAAGTGTGCCACCTAGCCCTGTCTCACAGGCGCTGAGAATTACCAGATCAACATTTTGTAATGACCATGTGGACACATCCCGTAAGGTCGCTCGACTGCCATCCCCAAACAGCACAAAGGAATCTTCGGGTTTCCCGATTACAAAAGCAGCATGGGTAGCCAGATGAATGATGTTGTATTGCTTAAATTTAGCGACAGTAGACTTAACGTTAAAATCCTGATCAATAAATTTCACGGAATTAGGTAACTTGGCAATCAGGTTATCAACTTCTTTACCTGCAAAAGGTAATCCAGAAAAGTTAAAAGTTTGCCCATTTACCTCAAAGATATATTTGCCAGAGGTAAAAGCACCTGCAAGCACAAGGGGCTGACTATTACGGCGGCGATCGCTTAAATTCGTGAGACTTGCGGCAGTAATCGTATTAATCGCATAGCGTTCCACTAACCATTGCTTGCCATCATAGAGTGCGGCGATCGGCAGATAGCGCAACTGCCCGTCAGGGGCATAGATGATCGTTTGTATACCAGCTTTTTGTAAGTCAGCCGCGATCGGTGCGATCAGCCAACTATATAAACGTTGTGATGAATCCAAGATATCAAGGGAACTTGGATCACGAACATCAGAACGGAAATCCACGATCGCACTATTGAGATCCTCTCGTTTTATCGCAACAGTGCGACGAATCGGATCACCATTAGCCGTCACAAGAATGAGTTCTAAGCGGTCTTCTAATATGAGTGGATAGAAAATGGCAGTTTTTTGTGACATTTGCTGGAGAGTCTTTTGCAAAGAGGTGAATTGCTGAAGATTCACAGTGTTAGAGCGATGGCCGCCTTGATTGATTTGGTTTAAAATTGTTGCCACGGCGGGACTCTGCACATAGGTATTCAGTTGTTGAGATGATTGTGATTGGACATCAAGCAACTCCCGCAGTCGCTGAATTTGCTGTGGCGATCGATTTGCTTGAGTAATCTTCAAAATATCTAGTTGTTCTTTCCCAGCTTGAATGGAGCGATTTTGAATCGCACTATAATCGGTTAAAAATCTCTGTTCAGGTGCTAGAAGTTCGATCCCCTTAACTGTTTCCCCATTACCTCGCACGTTTTGAAGATAGTCGTCCAGTTCTTGTACCTTCAATAAGTCAAGTACCTGTTGCGCTTCTAAAATGCGGTTTTGCTTGAGCAGTAAATTTGCCAAATCACGATAGGTTCTTTCGACTGTACCCGTAAAAGTTTTTTGATCGGCTACCGATAGCGATCGCAGTTCTTTACGAATGGATTCGCGAATATTCACCGATTGTTTGTAAAACAGAATCGCTAAATCTGGTTGCTGCCAATTAGCAAATAAATTCCCTAAATTACTAAGATCGATGCTTTCACCTCGGCGTTCTCCTAACTGACGATGGATTGCGGCAGCCTGTTGATAAGCATCAAGAGATTCGGAATAGCGTTTGAGATCAGCGTATACTAGCCCCAAATTGCTCAAAGATGTTGCTTCAGCAGAGCGATCGCCGATCTCCCGTAAAATCACCAAGGACTTCTGATAATTACTAATTGCTAGGTCATTCTGTTTTGCAAGTCGATATATTTCGCCAATATTGTTGTATGTGATGCCCTGTGCAGGAATATCATTGAGTTCTTTATGAATAGCAAGGGCTTTTTCGTAATAACTTAATGCTTGTTTGAGATTCCCTTTGTCATCGTAAATGGAACCAATATTGCTCAGAAAAATACTCTCTGCTTGCCGATCCCCAAGTTTTTGAATTTTTTGTAATGCTAATTCTTGAAAACGTAAAGCATTATCTAACTGTCCTAATTCCTTATAGACAACGCCAATATTGCTGAGAGTGGTTGCCGCTTGGCTGGTTAAATCAAGTTGTTCCGATAATTTTAGAGAGGCTTTGTATGCTTCTAAGGCTTGTAAATATTTTCCCTGACTGCGGTATATGCCTGCAATGTTATTGAAAATGCTGGTTTCGATTTTGCGTTCACCTGTGACCCGCACGATCTTGAGGGATTGCTGATAGAAGTCTAGAGCCTTCTCAAACTGTCCTAGTCGTCGATAGGCAAAACCAATATTGAGCAGGACTCCTGCCGAACTTTTTTGATTGTTTGTGGATTCATAAATAGCTAGAGCTTGCTGCAATCGTTCTAGCCCCTGACTAAATTGACCAATCTCCACATAGATATTGCCAATATTATTGAGAATTGTTAATTCTCGATCTTGGGCTTTAATGGCTCGCGCTTTCTCTAGGGCTTGCTCATAGGTGGCGATCGCTTGCCGCCAATTATTAGCCCGATTTAAAGTAAAGCCCAGATTTTGCAGGATTAGCACTTCATCTAATCTAACCTGCAAATTCCCCTTCACATCTTGTAACTGAATGCTACTGACAATTTTAAAAGCTCCCTGATAGGAGGCGATCGCTTGATCTAATTGCTGTAAATTCAGATAAACATTACCAATAAAATTCTGAGTTCTTGCTTCCGAAAGGCGATCCCCTTCTTTCTGGAAAATCGCGATCGCCTGTTGAAATAGTTGAATTGCTTCTTGAGCCTCACCACCCTGAAACCGAGTTCGACCATCAATCACTAACTGAAAACCGCGTTCTAAATTGCTTTGTTCAGATTTTGGAGCTTGACTTTGAGCCAGTTTATGTTGAGAGGTTAAAGGCTGCAAAAGCATTTCTGCATTTGCTGAAAAAGTCGAAGCATTCAAAATCAACAAAGTTGATAGGATTGAGCGATATAGCATGGTAGCCTTCTCGAAGGTTAGTTTTGGTGGTTATGGGAAATTGGCGATCGCTAATTTCCCTAGAGTTATATGATCCCCAATTCCCACTATGCTGCAAATTACAACACTTTGCGCTCAAAAACAATTATTTATCCTACCACCGTAGAAAATGGTACAATTATAGAGTGAAGAGATAAAACTATTCATTGAGGAATCACCGATATGTATACCATCGATCGCAACGAAATGAAGGTAACAGATAGTCGTAGTGATAGCAATGAGCTACCCTCTGTAGAAGTTCCAGAAGCAGTTAAAGAAACCACTTTTGAAACCAGTTCTGTATCAAGTATGCCAATCTCAAGTGGTTATACAGTAGATGATCGAGGACTGCTCAATAACTATGCAATTCTGACTCCGATGTATGTCGAAGAACCTAATCTTCTAACTGATGAAGAGCAGCTTTACTCTAAATATAAAATCATATTTGCTATCTTAGTCACAGCAATAGCAGTATTTATCGCTCTCATTGTGAGTTAGGGTATCGCAGTAAAATAGAGAATCTTTTTGTGTAGCGTGGCGAAACCACCTCACAAAAGAACTTTGATCGTAAAATGCTGCAAAGTATTCCCTTACTCCAGTCTATTTCTCCTAATGGTTTTCAGGCTGTCATTGGCAACCTGAAAACTCAAAAAACTACTAGAGTCTGTTTTTTTGATTTCACTTGAATATGTAAGTAGATGGATATCATTAATTACCCAAACCCATAAAGTTGCATCCCTACGGGACGCAACTTTATGGGTTTAGCTTTGTAATTATTTGAAAACCGCTATAGTTTGGAGAAATAGAAGAGAGACTTTCTTGGTTTCTACTTGGTGAAAAAAACACCTTAATACCTAAGCTCAGGATAATGGCATGGAAAAAGTTTCAGTAAGTCAAATATGTGTAAGTGATCCCGCTCATGACATTTGGAAAGGACAGCGCCATCCCCTTGATTGTATTTTTCATCCTCGCTCTGTAGCCGTGATTGGTGCAAGTGAAAGAGAGGGAAGTGTCGGTAGAACATTATTATGGAACTTAATTCGCAGTCCTTTTGGAGGGACTGTTTTTCCCGTTAATCCTCAGCGTCATAGTGTATTAGGAATTAAGTCCTATCCTGATATTGCGAGTGTCCCTGAAATTGTTGATTTAGTCGTAATTGCCACACCTGCGGCAACAGTGCCACAGGTGGTTCGGGAATGTGTAGCAGCGGGGGTGAAAGGTGCAATTATTGTTTCAGCAGGGTTTAAAGAGATTGGTGAAGCGGGAGAAGCTTTAGAACAACAAGTTCTCGCCGAAGCAAGACGGGGTGGGATGCGAATTATTGGACCAAATTGTTTAGGGCTGATGAATCCTCTTGCAGGGTTAAATGCCACTTTTGCAGGGACGATCGCCCGTGCAGGTAATGTCGCTTTTATTAGTCAAAGTGGAGCGCTCTGTACTTCGATTTTAGATTGGAGCCTCGGCGAAAATGTGGGGTTTAGTGCCTTCGTTTCCATTGGCTCGATGTTGGATGTTGGTTGGGGGGATTTGATTGAATATCTTGGCGATGATCCTCATACCCACAGCATTGTGTTGTATATGGAATCGATTGGTGATGCCCATGCTTTTCTTTCCGCAGCTCGTGAAGTTGCCATGGACAAACCGATTATTGTGTTGAAAGTCGGTCATACAGAGGCGGCGGCAAAGGCGGCGGCTTCGCATACAGGCGCATTGACAGGCAGTGACGAAGTGCTGAATGCCGCATTCCGACGCTGTGGAGTATTGCGGGTGCATACGATTTCCGACCTATTTGATATGGCTGAGATTCTCTCTAAACAACCGAGACCCAAAGGAAATCGTCTCTCGATTGTCACTAATGCGGGAGGTCCTGGGGCGATCGCTACGGATGCCCTGATCAGTGGCGGCGGTGAATTGTCAGAACTATCAGCAGAAACAGTACAGCAACTTAATCAATTTTTGCCGCCTCAATGGAGCCATCACAATCCCGTTGATATTTTGGGGGATGCCAGTAGCGATCGCTATGCCAAGACCTTAGTAGTTGTGGCGAACGATCCCAATAGCGATGGATTACTCGTCATCTTGACTCCCCAAGCAATGACTAATCCTACACAGACGGCGGAAAAGCTCAAGGCTTACAGTCAATTAGGCAAGCCTGTCATCACCAGTTGGATGGGTGGTGCAGAAATTGCCGCAGCAACCCAAATTCTCAATCAGGCAAATATTCCCACCTATCCCTATCCTGATACGGCTGTTAGATTGTTTAACTATATGTGGCGGTATACCTACAATTTGCGAGGGATCTATGAAACACCTTCCTTGCCTGCGGATTCGGATCAACATGCGCCCGATCGCCTGCTTGCCGAAAAAATCCTAGCGCCAGCACTCAGCAGCGATCGCAGTTTATTGACTGAATATGAGTCTAAGAAATTACTTGCCGCCTATGGTATTCCCACCGTACCGACCGAAATTGCCACTAGTGATCTCGAAGCTGTCGAAATTGCCGATCGCTTTGGTTATCCCGTCGTTCTGAAACTTCATTCGGAAACTATTACTCACAAAACTGATGTGGGTGGTGTGCGTTTAAATCTATCTGATGCCGCAGCCGTTACTCGTGCTTTTATGGCGATCGCTTCTAAAGTGCGTGCTATTAATCCCCAAGCTTTTTTGGGGGTAACTGTGCAGCCTATGATAAAGATGGAAGGCTACGAACTGATTTTAGGAAGTAGTCTCGATCCGCAGTTCGGGGCAGTGATGCTTTTTGGGATGGGGGGACAATTAGTAGAAATCTTTCAAGATCGTGCTTTAGGATTACCGCCATTAAATACCACCCTTGCGCGGCGGATGATGGAACATACGCGCATCTATCAAGCTTTACAAGGAGTCAGAGGTCGAAAGGCGATCGATCTTGCCAAACTAGAACAGTTATTGGTTAACTTTAGCCAGTTGATCGTTGAGCAGCCTCAAATTCGGGAAATCGATATTAATCCTCTGACGGTTTCGCCTGAGGGGATGATTGCTCTAGATGCACGAGTGGTTCTTCATACAACCACCGATATTGATAAGCGACCCGTTCCTGCGATTCGTCCCTATCCCACTAAGTATGTGCAGCTATGGGAATCAAGGAAAGGAGATCTCCTTAAAATTCGCCCGATCCGTCCTGAAGATGAGCCGCTCATGGTGCAGTTTCATCAAAGTCTTTCAGAAGAGAGTGTCTATTTGCGTTATGCCCACATGGTCAAACTCAAGCAACGGATTGCCCATGAGCGACTCACTCGTATTTGCTTCATTGATTATGATCGCGAAATTGTCTTAGCTGCTGATTACAAAAATCCCCAAACATCAGAGCATGAGATTTTGGGCGTAGCAAGGCTCAGTAAGTTACATGGTACAAACGAAGCGGAATTTGCACTCATCGTTAGCGATCGCTACCAGCATCAAGGGCTAGGTACTGAGTTATTACGTCAACTGCTAGAGGTTGGTAAGCAGGAAAAACTTGATGCGATCGTTGGTTACATCCTCAATAGCAACGACAAAATGCAAAGCCTCTGCCGCAAACTAGGATTTCAATTACATCAAGATGCAGAAGAAGGGATGTTGAAAGCTGTTTTTGTAAGTCCCTAAAGTTAACAGTTAGTAGTTCGTATAGCAATGCAAAGTGTGCTTAGGATAAAAAAGTAATGGCGATGCTTTGCACCGCCATTACTTTTTTGATTTGGGTTTGAGCGCAAAGTGCTTAAAAAAAATAGACTTTACAAATTTGGATTAAATTTGCTAAACTAGATACCCGTCGCCTAAATTAAAATGCGCCAAACTACAGCATAATAAAGAACAATACTTTGCTACCAAAATAAGCATGACTCAAATAATCGTTGGTGAAAATGAAGGGATTGAATCGGCTCTACGTCGATTTAAGAAAAAAATCCAGAAAGCTGGCTTACTAGCAGATATTCGTCGCTGTCAGTATCACGAGACCGCAGGCGAAAAACGTAAGCGTAAAGCTGAAAATGCTAAGCGTAGAGGACGTTTTCGCCGTCGCGATAGTTAATAAAAAAGGAGCGCAATGCGCTCCTTTTTTATTAATATCCAACACCTAGCAACTTATTTTCGCGACGAAATTGACTAGGTAGCACCACATCAGTACCATTTGCCCAGACACCTAGGCGATCGCTTTGTGCTTTTGCCTCGAGCTCTTCATATCCTTGGCAATCTTTTTCTTGCAGGCGATCGTAATGGGCTAGTCCTAAAGAAACCATTACTTGGTTAGCATTTTGTCCGCCCGCTAAAACTTCGCCATTGTAACGCCCAAATTTATCTTTTTTAAAAACTTTTACAAAAATTTCTTCATCGTCAAGGATATTTTGCAGCACTTTACGAGCATGTTCTCCTTCAGCTTGGAGTAACTCAGGTGCATCAATACAGGCGAGATGTACTTTGGTTTTGATGCCGCGATCTACAAGAGTTATGTTGTCACCATCAAAAACTCTAACTGCAAAGTTTGTTGCCCATGCAGGTTGAGTAGCGATCGCCAAATAAACCAAGTTGATAAGTGCGATTAAGACAAACTGCTGAAATTTATTAAAAAAATTGACAAGGGACATTTATTGGCATGACGGAGTAATTAGATCAATCATAAAGGTTCGCTTAGCTTGTCTTGATGATTTTGATATATGACTTTTAGGTAGCGGCGATCGCAAATTCACCACGACATTTTGCTCCACCTTCAGCGATCGCTAGTTCATGGAGTGTAAACTCATCGCCTAATTTATACACTAGTGTTTCTAGTAGATCTCGAATCTCTTCATCTGTATTGATTGTAGGAGGAGCATCCGAAGCGATCGCTTCTAAGAAAATTGGAGACTTGAGGCAACTTTGCAAATCTGCGGCGGAAAGCTCGACATCCATCGTCACGCGGATAGGATCAAGTAATCGTAATGCTTCGCCTTTAAGGATTTCAGAAATATTGAGGTGGATGGCTTCGGCGCATAGGTCAATATTGGTGACAGCCAAGCCCTGATACTTTGCCCCTGTGCCGCTTACATTTGCTTTAGGAATATCACCGCTTAAGATCTGACGACTTTTGCCAGCGATCGCAATTTCGATAGTTTCGATATGCTCGACCTGTGATCGCAACCATAGTTTAATAATAGGAATTAATACAGAACTAACCACAGACATGAGTTGAACCTATTTAAGGTATGGGCAGTCAAAACTAATAGCTTAGAAATAAGTTACAGCAATTTCCGATCAAACGAACCATTGGCATTTTTTGTAAAAGTGTTGCGAAGCAACACTTTTACAAAAATTCTCAGTTCTGGCTTGAGCGCAAAGTGATGTAAATCTGCCAATATTGCCTAAATAAGTATAGATGCTCATATGGATGTTCGCCATAGATGTTCAGAGCGGTAAACATAGATATCAGAGAATCACCTCATAATGATCCCGATCTCGCGATTGTGCAAGCCTGCTTGCAGGGTGATCCCCATGGTTTTAAAAAACTGTATCAACGTCATCATCACAAGGTGCGCTCAACGCTCTATCAGCTATGTGGTTCCGATGGTCTAGATGATTTGGTGCAAGATGTATTTTTACGAGCATGGAAAGGGCTAGCCAAATTTCGGCAGTCCGCGCAGTTTTCGACATGGCTCTACCGCATTGCTTTTAATGTGGCAAGCGATCGCCGCAAAGCTCTAGCTAAAATGCGATCGCGTAATATCTCTGTTGAAGATGACCAACTGGAAAATCTTGCTGATGATGCGATCGCCCGTGAAAGTGATTCTCAACCGAGTCTAACCCACATGCATTATCAAGACCTCATGCAACGTGGTTTAGCCAAGCTCAGCGAAGATCATCGGGCTGTTCTAGTTCTGCATGATCTTGAGGAGTTGCCCCAAAAAGATATCGCCGAAATTTTATCTATTCCTGTTGGCACAGTGAAATCGCGATTGTTTCATGCCCGTAGTGCCATCAAAAAGTTTTTAGAAGCGCAAGGAGTCGAGTTATGAAAGATAAATATTCTCAAGGATTTCCAGAAAACTTTGGAGAAGATTCTCGCGAAAGTTCGCATGACTCCTTGGTATCTTTTTTAAAGCAAAATAAGCCCATCGCCCCACCACCTGCGCCAAATTTTGAACAGCAGCTATTTGCTGAAATCCATAAACATCCGCAACGATCAGCAAAATCCTCTAAAGCCTATTTACGCCGTTGGTTACCTTGGACTTTGTTAATTCCCACAGCGATCGCCACAGGGATAACATTTAATTGGGCAACTAATCGCTCACAGTATCAAGTTGCAAATATCCCCAATATCAGTCAAGGAAAATTAATTAGTGAGGATGATCAAGTGGCGATCGAGCAGTCATTGATCAATAGTTGGAATGCTACTGATATTACAGGGTTACAAGCTGCAAATACATCAACAACGACATCGGACACACAACTTTTGATGGAGTTATCTCCCCTTGAGTATGAATAAACCCTCGCCCTAAATTCCTAGTTTGTCAGTTAAATATCGATAAATATTATGTTTAAGTCAAAAGTCTTTCAATATGGTGCGATCGCTGTAGCCATAATTGCTACTAGTGGTGCGATCTGGGCTAGTAACACTAATTTAAAGTCACAATCTCCAGCCCAATCTCAAACTCAGTCACAGATAAATTCTCAACCTAGCGCTGAAAATAAACCAGAACTAGATCCCGATATATTAGCCCAAGCCCCAAATCGTCCAGATCGTGATGAAAATACGAATATGCCTTCAGGTAGGATGCTAAAGCAATTAAATTTATCGACTGAGCAGTTACAAAAACTTAAGACCATTCGTGAGCGCGATCTTGTTCGCATCCGTGAGCTTGCACAGCAATCACGTCAAGCTCATAAAGAGTTACGCGATTTACTGGCTGGTACAGCCAGCAGCGATACGATTCGTGTCAAACATAATCAAGTAATAAATCTTCAACAAGAATTACAAAAGCAACATTTTGAACGGATGTTAGCTATGCGTGAAATCTTGACACCACAGCAGCGATCGCAACTCAATGACATCTTGCAAAAAAATCGCCCAGATCGTATGAAAGAAGGTATTAGAGATCGGCTCAAAAATCGTATGCAGAAGCGGCTCGATGACATGGGCGATCGCTCAGTAATGTAGCTCCCAAAGATAAGAGGTGGCGCGAAGCGCCACCTCTTATCTTTGGGGCTTAAAGTAATTTGCGTTCAAGCTCAAAAAATATTTCGTGGTGCATTGATCAACAGGTTAATTAAACATGAGTTCGATATAGCCATTTGCGTCGTGCGAAGCACGACGAAAGCGGAAAGTGGTAAGAATCGCTTAGCGATTCTTACCACTTTCCGCTTTCGTCGAACTGACGTTAATTAAAAAGATTGTATTTGAGAATGCAATAGATTGCTTGAACACCATCTTTCCAGCCGATTTTTTTTCCTTCTTCATAGGTTCGTCCATAATAGGAAATCCCCACCTCATAAATGCGGCATCCCATTTTAGCGACCTTTGCGGTGATTTCGGGTTCAAACCCAAAACGATTCTCCTCAATTTTGATTGATTGGACAACTTCTCTCCGAAACGCCTTATAGCAAGTCTCCATATCGGTCAGATTAATGTTTGTCAGCATATTCGATAGCATCGTCAAAAAGTGATTGCCAACCATATGCCAGTAATAGACAACACGGCGCGATCGCCCACTTACAAAGCGCGAGCCAAATACGATATCCGCTTTACCATCAAGGATTGGCTGAATCATATCGGGATATTCTTGAGGATCGTACTCTAAATCAGCATCTTGAATAATCACAATATCCCCTGTCACAGCCGCAAAACCTGAACGCAAAGCCGCTCCCTTGCCATAGTTCCTGTCATGGTAGATGACCTGATCGACTTGAGTATGCAATTCATTTTGTAATAACTCTCTCGTTCCATCTGTAGAATAATCATCAATAATGATAATTTCGCAGTCAGGAACTGGCGATGCTTTTACCGCATCGATAATTTTCTGGATAGTTTCAATTTCGTTATAACAGGGAATTACTACAGTCAATCGCATAGATAGCTTTACTCGGGTTTTTACTTAGCAACGACACAGAAATTATTCATCCAAAATTGAAAATAGTGGTGCATAAACTTCTGAAATCCTGTTTTCTTAACCAATACTTTTTTAAGCTTGGCACGAGTGTAATATCTTTTATGATCGCGAATTTCTGCCTCACTCACAAGTCGGAGCTTATAAGCTAAAAACTCCAATACAGGCTGCGCCCAGATTGATGGCACTGTCAGAATCAACTTCCCATTTGGCACTAAAACACGATATATTTCTGACAAAATTTCCTGTTCATTTTCAATATGCTCCAATACAGCCAGCATTGTCACTACATCAAAACTAGCATCAGCAAATGGTAATTTTTTGTCTAGGATTAGTTTTTGGGTTTTGATATTGGCGATCTCTACATGCTCATCAACTTTAAAATCTATACCTACCCCCTGATTAATACGTGGAGCTATACTCCTCAGCAAAGCAGCCGATCGACCACACCCCACATCTAAAACATTAGAAGACTTCTTAATATATGGAGTCACTCGTCGCATTCGCATCCATCTCAAAATAGGCTCTAGGATTGGCTCACCCATTAGTTTAAGCTTTAGCGCAAAGTGTTGAACAATCAAGAATTATCTGAATCATAATCTAAATCAGACAGAATGAATATTTTACTAATTGTTATTTCATTTATCTTAACTCTAGTCAATGTTTATATCTGGAAGCGTAAACCCCATAGACATAAAACAGGTAAGTTGAGGCTTGCTTTTATAAAGACAGCGATCATCTATGGTCTGGTTATCACGGCGTTAACAGAAATTTTAAGTATTTGGCGATCGCTAAATTTTGTCAGTGTCACTATTTTTTGGAGCTTATTCTTATTACTTAACTTATTGGTTTTAAGAGTTAAGTTTTCTCAACGGCTTTATTTACATTTTATACGTAAAAATTTATCCATATCTGTAAATTTTAAATATCCAGAGTTTACGGCAACTGTATGTATTTTAACCATATGTTTAATTACTGCTCTAATCTCGTCTCCAAATAACTGGGACGTAATGACATATCATCTGCCAAGGGTGATGCATTGGATTCAAAACCAATCGGTTACTCATTATCCTACTAATAACACTCGTCAAATTTCTTTCCCTACTGGTGCTGGTTATATTGTTGCACAGTTTCAAATTTTGGTGGGTAATGATCTATTTGCTAATTGCTTACAATGGTTAGCTTTTTTAGGAAGTATTTTAGCGGTTTCTTTACTTACTAATATTTTAGTTGGAGCTAGCTCTGAATGGCTTGGAGCTTTAGTCTGTGCAAGTGTGCCTATGGCAATTATGCAGTCTACTACTACTCAAACTGATTTAGTGGTAACTTTTTGGCTGGTGTGCTTCACATATTTTATCTTTAGGACTGATCACTACACCAAGTCAGATATATTTTGGTTGTCTGCTTCAATTGGCTTAGGAATTTCTACAAAGCCAACTGCGATTATCTTTGGGTTTCCGTTAGGTATAGCTTTACTAACTAGAATTGTTTTTTATGAGCTTAAATTTAGACATAAAGATTCTTCTAAATTAAATTTAATTCAAGTTTCAGTACCAACTTTTATCAAGATCGTACCACTACTAATTTTTAGCTTATTACCCTCTATGCCAAACTATTGGCGTAATCTTCAAACCTTTGGCAGTTTTTTGGGAGATGACGGTAACAGCACAAAAAATAGCTTGTTAGGTATATTACCAATGATCTCTAATGCATTAAAAAATATAGCTATTAACTTTGTATTTCCTGGATTTTGGATGGTGATTGAAAATCTCCATAAATTTATCATTCATGTTGATATTAATGAACCTAAACTTAATTCTTCTGACATTAATAAATATATCACTTTGACAGGTTCGTTAAGATTTTTGTCTCCTAATGAAGACTTTGTTGGCAGCCCTATCCACTTAATTTTATTTCTAATAATAGTTTATATATTATTGGCTAATTTCATAAAAAATAATAAAAGTAATCATGAATTGCAGCTTGATATTAATACTGATTCAAATGTTTTAATTAAACAGGAATATCCGAAAGTAAATCATTTGTTAATATTAAGTATAACTATTATATTTGGATTTTTAATTCATGGTTTTTTGATTAAATGGCAACCTTGGGGGAATCGATTAATCCTACCTTTAGCAGTTCTTACTTCTGTACCGATCGCCTATTTAATCACCCATATTTTTAGTAACAAGGCTAGAAAAATACTTCTGATATTGCTAACTACTATTTCAATTATTTATGCATTAACTACTATGAGGCATCCCTTGATCGCCCTGCCCGTCTTAACTGCAGAGCAAGCAAAGGAGCAGTCTGCATCAATTCTGTTTTTACAAAGAAGGGATACTTACTTTAGCAGTGTTCACAAAGAATTAAAAATTCCTTATCAATCAGCATCAGATTTAGTCAATCAATCGCAATGTCAATATGTGGGGCTAGCTCTTGGTTATGATGATATCGAATATCCATTTTGGACATTATTAAATCGGGATCTCAAAATCAAAAATGTCAATGTCCAAAATTCATCTGTTCAAGCGCAGGCAGAGTTTGCTGATTTACAGCTATGCGCCATAATTTCCACTATGCAGGATTTTTTACCAAATCAGGTATCGAACGATCCGATGATCTGGCAAAGCATCAATATTTCACAAAGTCCGTATCTGATGGTTTACAAAAAGACTAGGTAGCTCAGCCCAAAACTATGGCGCACGTATAGCGTACACACATAGTTTTTGACCTCTGGTTTTTAATGATGCCCAGCTATAGCAAAGCAAGTTTTACTGAGGACAAAACCCCAGAAGATGAGTGGCGGCGCTTCGCGCCGCCACTCATCTTCTATGGAAATGCCTGTTTGGGTATCGGTGTAAATACCTAACGCGAATCCCCAAAAAGCACTATGGATTTTGCAAACCCCCAAAACTGGCTAACCATATACGAAGCCCAAACAGTCCATGTCGGCGGCGCGCCATTACCA
>NZ_NDHW01000124.1 GCF_002251945.1 Pseudanabaena sp. SR411 | reverse complement strand
CTGCTGAACCGCTCTTCYGATYTTGGTATCTTGATCGTTGGCGTGTTCTGCCAATAACTGCTCGACGATCGCATCGAGGCGTGGGTCAGATGATGCACAGACAGCTAACATTTTTAAACGCAACATTCCTTGAGTATCATTGGTGGTAAGCGATCGCTTTAAGGAGTCTTTGCGTTTAGTAGCCTGAAAAAATTCTGTATGTGCCTGTATGACTTCCGCAAATTCTAGCCCTAAATCTAAGTCAGCTAATAGCATCGCCACTTGATCGGTGCGAAACTGTCCATAGGCTAGCTGCACATCGAGTAACCAGTTATCAATATCCGCAGGTTGAGCGCCTTCGTGGTAGATCAAAAACTTTTGTTTGGGCTGTTGGCGCAAAACACGATATTTGATCACAAATTCATTGTTTTTTAATTCAATTTTGATGACGCGATCGAGTTCTAAGCTTTCAAAGTCATCTCGTAATTCCTGTTTGCTGTCGTACCAAAAGATAATCCGATCGCGATCGAATTGTTTGATTAAGGCTTGAGCAATGCGTTCGTTCATTTTGAGATATGTTTTGAGATATGTTTTGAGATGTATTTTGAGATATTAATTTGCCTTGAGCATATCAACTTTCCAGATAGCTGTGGCAATTTTGGCTAGTTGGGCTTGTCTAGTTGTAATTGCTTTCTCTGTCCAGCTTTCGCTATTTTTAGGGATATCCGATGTGATTTTAAAGCAGCTTTCTTGGAATATCGCGATTTTGTCAGCATAGCCCTGATTGCCGATCGCCCGATTTGGCTTTTTCTCTAGTGGGGTCATATTGCCGAGGCGATAGACAAACTTATCTTGATTTTGTTCATCGATATGTGACCATGCTTCGGCAGGGTTTTCGGGGAGGATATGTTCTAGATTATAGGCAGGACTTTCAAAGTCAAATTCTTGTCCTGAAGCTTGTTTTTCTAGTTGAAAGAGAATGTAGCGCACGACTTTTTTATTGCGCGAATTAGTGGTTTTTAGCTCTTTGTCGGTAAAGGCGGATTTGAAAACGGCATCATCGGGATAGACGGATTGGAGTTCATCAAGGATCGATCGCAAGTTGGTAAGCGCCCCAGAATCGATCTTGTAGGCAACATTGGTATAAACCTGCTCTTGGTCTTGGGTTTGCAGATTACAAATGACGTTGTAACGAAATGAGATAACGGCGATCGCTTGTAATAGTTGGGTAAAAATCTGGCGTTGGGTTTCGGCAAATTGGCGATGGGCTGCCATCAACATTGGCATCGGTTGACGCACATTAAACATTAACAATTGTTCGAGCGATCGCCTTTCTTCTGGTTTCCAGATCGACTCATGGGGATTACGCAGGGCGGCATAAATTGAGGCGGAGCGATCTAGCTCACGCAGGAGGGCAAAGGATTGTTCTTTGGTGGTGACATGGCGGCGGATGGTTTTGAAAAGGTCGGCTTTTCGCACCAGTTTGTGACAGCTATTCCAATAGACGCGCAAAAAGTCAGGGAAGCTCTCGCTGCCTAGCTCATCGACAATCCTTTCCCATCTTTCTTCGAGGGCTTTTAATTCGGTTTCGTGGGTGTTGCCTGATGCAATTACTGAGAAGAGATAATTTTTGAGTAGGTCAGTGGCGGATAGGCGCACGCCGCGAGAGTTGAGGGTTTCAAATACTTTAAAGGCGTTTAGTTCATCGGTGACGGAGATCGCGGTAAAAAATAGTTTATCGACAATCGTATCAACAAAGATGGCGACGGCTTCACCGCTTTGTTGCGATCGCGCGGCAATTTTGTCGCGAAACCAGTTAAAGGCTTTGCGGAGTTGATGCTCTGAGGCATTTAAGCCCCGCACAGGGATTGGTTCTAGTGGGACGAGATAGGTTTGATAGAAGCGGTTGTTATGGCGATTTAGTTCTAGTTTGGAGCGTGGGATTAGAGAAACTGGGTCAACGTAGCCGATGTAACTATTTTGAAGATTGTCTTTGCGCCTTTGGTTTTTGTCGGGGTCGATCGCTTTGTTGACTAGGTTTTGGAGATGGGCGAGGGCAGCGAGGATGAGGATGCTGATTGTAGTAAGGCGTTGTTGACCATCGATGATGTCAAATTGCTTGTTATTAGAGGATTGCAGAACGAGGTAGCCCATGTAATGAGCCTGTTCGCCATCTTCGGCAAATAGTCCGAGGATGTCTTGCCAGAGGTCATCCCATTCTTCTTCTGTCCAAGAGTAGTCTCGCTGAAATGGCGGTACGCGGTAAAGTAAGCCGTTGCCGAGGAGTTGGCGAAAGGTTTGATTGGCGGTATTAAAGTTCATCACAGACATAGTTTAATCCTCGGCTGCGTCTAGTCCTGCGATCTTTTTCAGGGCTGCGCCAAATTTAACATAGTTGACTTTTACGCCGTCGTCGAGGTCGATCGCTAGTTGTTGGCTGGCGAGTGGATAGAGAATATCGCGTTCATATTTTTCGAGTTCGTCGATGATTTTGCGTAGGTTTTCGATGGTTTTGAGTGCTTTAGTTTTTTCGGATTGGGTGGCGTTTTGGTCGATGCTGACGGCTTCGAGGTGGGTTTTATGGGCGGTGAGTTTGGCGCGATATTCGCGGAGGTAGTCGTTGAGGACAATGCTGGCGGTGTCGGGGCGGTAGCGATGGAGGTAGATGAGGGCGTTAAAATTTCCTTTTGGGCTACTGAATAGCCAATAAATGGGGCGTTTTTTGTAGCGTTTTACATGGTCGTTGTAGAAGTCTTTGAGGAAGTATTTTTGTATTGGTTTGTCTAGGGCTTTTTCGATGAAGGTGAGGTTGGTTTGATAGTTTTCTTCGCCGAAGGTGAGGCGTAAGAATTTACGAAATTGTTCGCTGATGTCATCGGTAAACCAGTCGCCTTCGAGGATGGGGATGACGTTATCGCGATCGGGCATGAAGCTGGGATTAGGGATTTTTTGAAGATAGTCTTCTATGGTTTCTCCTTGATTGGCTAAAATGAGTCCTTCTTTATCAATAGAATATCTGCCAAACATACAGCCGACTGCATAGGAGATAAATTCGCGGATTGTGTCGGCTAGTAGAAGTGTTTCTAGTTCGGCTTCGCTTTTGTTGCTATCGTAGCGATAATGAGGGTTACAGGTGAGGGTAATTTCTTTTAATGGAACTTCTAGAGTGAGTTCGTCTTGGAGTCCATAGGCTTCTATGAAGATGCGATTGTTTTCTTCTTCTAGGCGTTGCATTTCTATAGTTGTTTGCTGCCAGTGTTGACGGAGGTGAGTATATGTGGCTTCTAATGTGGATTGACGATAATCAGTTTGTAGAAATGGAAGAGCTTTAAAGTCCCATGATGTTTCGTAAGAATTCCAATCTTCCCTAGATAGCGAGTATGCTTGCTTTTCACTTGCTATAACTGTCTTCATCTGAATTTCATCAAGTTCTAGAATTGGCAAACTACCAATTTCCCATGCTTGAAAATTAAGAGTTGGATTTATTGCACTAATCAACTCTCTAGAAATATAAGAGTTTAGAAATGAGCAAAGCATATACACATCATCATCTTTTTCAGGAAAAGCTGCCGATCCACTTGCATCAAAAAGACATCCTTTTTCTGTAATACGACAAGAGAAGTTTGATGATGTAATAGCAGACCAGTTAATATTTTTTCTAAAAATAAACTGCTCATTAAAAGCGTGCGCGGGAACTTTTCCTAAGTGATTAGTTGTAGTTCTTAATCGATATCCGTCATTTTCCCAGTCAACAACAAATTCATAGTTGCCGAAATGTTTTCGGAATGAACCGCCTTTTTGATATGGAAACCATTTTTTCGACGATTTTTTTGCTTCATCTCTAGAACTAAGATTGAAATCAATTGTACTTCTAGATAATTCATGTGCCAACCTAACGAATAAATCATTGTTGCCAGTTATCATTCCAGCGCGAGGTGTAGCTAGTAAGTGTAGAGGTTGACCATTTTCAAAAGCTTGTCTTGTATATTTACTGATCCAATAAGCGATCGCATTACTAGGAATCTTCTTAAAGTCATCAGCAGAAGCTCGATAAAACCAACCACAGTTAGGATTTTTAATCGCTTCAAGAGCTTTAGGCGCTTGATTTTCTTCACCTCGAAAGTCGGATAATTTTACATATCCACCTTTAAAACTTGGCAAATTTTGATTTGAAAGTGTAAATGTTGCCACAGGAATACAAGCGGGTGCAAAAGCATTATATTCAAGTTGAATTAAACTTGTTATCGTTGTTCTTTCTAAAATGAAATGTCTTAATTTTTCGTAGGAAGAGATAAACATCCAAACATAAGGAGTCACAAAACCTATTTCTCCTTTTGGCAATGTCATTTCTGTAATACGCACCATAAAAGCAGCAAATACATCTGACTTTACATCGCTATAATTATCTTGCAAAAAAGACTTTATGCGATTATTCATCCCCTTTCCACCCATATAAGGTGGATTCGCAATCACCACATGATACTTAGAACTCAGAAAATCAGCCTGCCTCAACACCCGCAAAACCTTCTCATGAGTCCTGTAAAAAAACAGACTACCCTCCACATTTTTCGAACTCAAAACCTCAACCATCCCCGCCATATCAGTCACCGTCGGACGGATTAACGAACCAAAATTATTTGACTCCTCAAACTCATGCAAAGTCCGTAACAAAGGCGCAGTAAACAAATCCCGCCCCACAAAATCCATATAGCCCTGCACATCATCATCCGCAAAACTCACATTCTCCAACACACAAATATTCGGCTTAATCCCCTTATTAAAAAACCGCCGATGCTTAGCCCTAGCCTTCATCGTCAACGCAAACGCCGCCAACTCACCCGCCCGTTCATCAATCTCAATTCCAAACAAATTCAGCGTCAAAATCTTCTCAGGAATCTCCGCAGGCTCATATCCCTCCTCCTCATAAATCGCATACAACAAATCAAACGCATACACCAACATATGTCCCGATCCACAAGCAGGATCGCAGATTTTGATATCCTCTGGCTTCGCAATTCGCAGAAAATCCGTTTCCGTCTGTTCAGGAGCAATATAGTATTCCATCTGCTCGATCAGCCGCGAATTAGGATGATTTAACATCCATAAACGCCCCAGAGAATTTTCCACCAAATACCGTACAATCCAGTTCGGCGTAAACAACTGCGTCGCCGCAGGAATATTTTCGGGCGTAATCTTGCGATTTTTCTTCAACCCATCAAACACCTCATCCTTCTTCTCCGAAATATAAAACTGATAGAGCCAACCGATCGCCTCCACATCCTTACAAACATCGGGAGTCATCGCCTCGCGTGTATAAGCCAAAATCGAATTGCCCGACAGCAAATCATCAGGCATCAAAAGCTCCGTATAGTTGGCAATGCGATCGAATAAATAGGGCATCGCCTTATAAAAATGATTGCATACCGACACAATCAGCGATCGATAAGCCTCAGTTTGCGGATCGGGACTAGGGCTAGAGCCATTTAACAAAGCAAAAATGCGATCGCGCACCACCGCATCCGCCACCAAATCCTCATCAATATGTCCCATCTTCGCCTCAGCCAAAATCTCAGGCTGAAACTGTCCCTCCGCAGGCGACAACACCCCAATCTTCGTATAGCGATTTACATCCATAAACCGCAGCGCACAAAATCGATTAAACCAAACATAAGCCACGCGATCGATCACCTGTTCCTTAGAACTAGCCTTAATCTCCTTTTCGAGATCAGCGATCGCCTCCCCATATTCCCGCCGCGCCATACTCTCAGGCTGCAAAACCAAATTCAAGCGACTAGTGACCTGCTCGATCAAACTACGTCTAGCAAATTGTGCAAATCTTTTGAGTCTTGAGGTATCCATGTTTTTTTAGTAGAGAGCAGAGAGTGGGGAGTGGAGAGTTAGGGATTAGGGGCTAGGGGTTAACTCAGGCTTAGTAATCATATCGAAATCCTCTTGTTCTGTTGAATCTCAGCCATAAAAGCCTCACGCATCGCCGCTAAATAGCGATCGACATCTGCCTCATTTTCTAGCCAAGCCTGATCAAACTTAACCTGAATTGACCGCTTCGCGACATACTCAACTGGTGGCTCAGAAGTCACATTAACTTGATAATTACCAGTCGCTTTTCCTACATTACTCGTCTTAGTTGCATCAGACTGTACCCGCTTACTCGCCTCAGCCCACTCGCTTACCCGCACCATCAAACCAGCATATTTCTCTTCCTCAAACCGCCGTCGCGCATCACGAATTACGGCAATTAGACTTTGATTTATGATCGTCGTCAAAAAGTCACTAAAAGGTTGCACAATCTGAGCCTGTTGTTCAGCATTCAGAGCAGTAAACTCAGACATCGCACAGAGTCGAGTTTGTAACTCCGTTACCGATGTTTTAGCGATCGCGATCTCCTCTTTGACCTTTTCGTCAACTGCTGCTAAAGCGCGATCGCTCAACACCTTGACCTGCTGCATCCGATTCCCCTTAAAGCATTGGCGATCGGCTAAGATCGCCCGCATCTGCTCGATATCAGTACTAGCAATATAAGCAAAATTTGGCTCCTGAACCTGCACAAATTTTTGGGCTTGCTCGTAAATTTCCCTCTGATTGCCATTCATAAAGCCCCGAATTGGCGCAATTACCTGCTCTTTCAAGTCCAGCAGATCGTCCTGTTTTTTAGATAACTCGGTTAAATACCAAGCATAGGACTTGCCCTTCACCTCAGAAATCAAAGCGATCGCAGGATCGAGAGCTTGCAAAAATGGATATTGCGACACCTGCGAGGCGATCGGTGTGAGTAGATTCAATAATTCCTGAAACGCTTCCCCCGTCTCCTTACCCAAAGCCTTGGCTTCGCTCATTGTCGGCGACGCATCAAAAAATTCTTGATAGAACTCTTTTAAGTTGCGTACCTGTGAAGTCGTAAAGTCTATTTGCGGCTCCAAAATCACATTGCCATACCCACTCGCCGAGCGCAAAGCCTTTTCTAGCGCATCCCCTTCGAGAATATTGCTATCAATCTTAGTTTCTAGCTTACCGCGCACCGATAACTTAGCGATCGTGCAAAGAGTCGCCGCCTCATACCAGCCATAGGGTTTCTTACGAAAGCGATCGATCGCCAACTTTAAAGTTGTCCTGATCCCAGTCCGATTATTACCCTGTATAAAAGCCAGCACCTCCTGCTCCGACTCTTCCAACGTAGTCACATCATTACCAAATAATCCCTCTTGAGAATTATTCAGCACATTTCCCAAATCATTCTCACTGTAGGAAATTCCCCGCAACATTTTTAAATTGGGATAAGTACGCTCAATCAGAGTCTGAAATCCTTTAATAATCCGACTCTGAGCATCTTCACCTCCAACTTCAAACTTTGTCCCTGCCACATACAACTTTGCCTGACCGAGCAGAGTTTTGATCGATTCCTTCAGTTGTGCCTCTCTAGTTCTATTGCTGGAAGCCTTAAATTCTAAGATCCGCTTAATCCCCTCCTGCTTAGAGATCGTCACATTCTGGCGAATATACTTTTCCGTGCGTTTGTACATCATTAGATCACTCATCAACCGCGAGTCAGCAGGCATAATCACCAACAACTCATCAAACCCCATACTCTGCATCGCTAAAGCAGCTTCATTCTCAGCATTTTCATGAAACGGCGTAATCACATTAATTGTTAGCTCATGTTCTCGACCTTGTAGCCGCCCATCTAGCTTACGAGAGTACTCATAGTCATAGTTATTCTCAACATTGCGGATCTTGCGATTTTTAATCACATAATCAAAAATGATCTTCTCTAGATCGTCGGCGACATCACGAAACTCAACCTCTGTATTTTTAATTTCCTGCTCAATATCCTGTTCTTCATCAGTCAAATAGACATACTGCTCCCCATCTCGCTGAATATAGTTTTGTTGCTCTAAGAGATCTAAAGCTTCTTCGATGTCTTTACTCAATTGTGGTAAGTCTTGATTAAACTCGTCCAACATCAACACACACAGATTCCGTAAGGTGGATTTAAACTCATTAATATATTTGACTAAAAACAGCGTTCTCAGAATACGAATGGCAAGTTGATTATCTAAATTCTGTTCCGCAGTGCGAATCGACTTATAAGCACTTGACTTCAGCGCTGTGCGAATTCCTTCAAACATCAAATCAAAGGTAGCCAGTTTTCCAATCGGGCGATCGCAAATCTGAATAGCAACTAATTGAAATACCGCCAGCATTGAGCGTTCACCCACAGAGCTATGCTTACCAGTAAAAGCATTATGCTTTGACAAATTTTGGATCGCCGCCTGAAAGAGCGTAAATTGATAGGGAATAAACGGATAGCAATTAGTAAAATGCTCGCAATCTTGAAAATTGCGATAGGTTTGCGAACCATCCGTAAAGTCAAACAAAGTCTTAAAGTTATTTGCCTGCTCTTGATAAATAGATGCCAATACCTGCTTGACTTCATCAGTCTTAGTTAGGAGACGCTTTTGGATCACCTCAGCGACATCCTGACTCGTCAGCATCATGCGATTGTGAAACCTTGCTTGAATCTTGCTAAAGTCATTACTCTGTTGACGGTTCATCTCTCCGACTACTGAGTCCATGTCCTCTTGAGCCGTCACAATAATCCAAGATCGACCCTGACATTTAGTGGCAAGACTCTCCGCGATCGTCTGCAAGTTAGTCATTAGCTTTACATTTTCCGCAATGTACTGCCCCACCTCATCAACAAAGAAATTTAAGCGAAAATCAGGACTTTGTTTGTCCAAATAAGCTTTAACCTGATCTGCAAAATCTTCAATCGAAACCCGATACTGATTACGGTACTTATCTAAAATAGCGATCGCAGACTCAGGCTCACTTCCCGTCACCGCCGCATAAGCCCTAGCAATATTTTGTCCTTCCAACAAAGCCTGTTCGCGTCCCTTTTGCCAAGTTCTCCCCGCAATCTCCTCATATTTATCTTGAAAACTGGCATACAACCCACGACTATCAAGATCGCGCTCAAATTGAGCAATATGACCTTGCTTGCCATAGTAGCCACTCATTTCATCAAATACTTTCACAAATACAGCCAAAAGAGCGTCGATCTGAGTCTTACTAATTACGTCAGCCTTTTGATCGATATTAAACAAAATACTTTTCGAGGGGATTGCCACCGCTTTTCTAAGTTCACCGCGCAAAATCTCGTTATCTCGACACTTCTGCAAAAAGGCTTGTAAAATCTTCTCCCCATCAACTTCACGGTTTTCCAAAAGCAAAGCCAGCATCTTGAGCATATGCGACTTACCAGAGCCAAAAAATCCTGACACCCAGACCCCATTTGCCCCCTGATAGCCATTGTAAGCCTCTAAAAAAGACTCAAGCCGCTTCTCCACCTCATTAGTCAGGACATACTCCCGAATCTCCACCCCCAATCGCGCCTCATCATCAGCCTTAATCACCCCTTCAATAGGGCGCTTAATATCTTGTGCAAAAATCGTTTGTAAAAGCATAATTTCCTAGACCTGAATAAAAAAACTGTACCCTAACCCCTAATCCCTTATCACTCCCCACTCATCACTCCCCACTTCCCCCCTCAAACCTCATAATCAGCAATATTAAAAGCCCGATAATAGCGATCATCCCGCAGCCTACCAAAAAGCTCAAGAGACGCACCAGACTCTAGCGAGTGGGTGTATTCTCCTGGGAAAAAGATCAGAGTCGGAATTTGGGTTGCAGTACTTTGGAGATTGTTCAAAATACTATGGGTACGAATATAGGGAAAAACTTCACCAACACCATTCAAGAATATCACGTCAAAATCAGTATCTTGCATTTTTTGGGCGATCGCAGGCACAAGATGCGTATCAGGATCGAGTACTCCCTGCAATAACTCCTTCAGTTGCTCCTTAGATACTGAAGTTTCAATATCAATAATTTGCTGCCAAATCCCCCTTTCTTGTAAAAGTGCGATCGCCAAGTCATAAATATTAATCTGTAAAACTCTTACTCCAGACTGCTCAAGACGACTCACTAACTGAACTTGTAGCTGTCCAATCTCAACCGCATCTTCGGACTGATATGCACAAATGAAAAAAGGGACTTCATTATTTAGTCCTTGCATTTTTAAAAATCGCTGACTAGAAATCACTTTATATAAATGCTCTAATCTTTCTGCCATCGACTTGAAATTCTGTCTCACCACAATTAACGTTCTCCTGATAAAGAAGCAAATTTTTTATTTTACTGTGCGACCCTAGCTAGAAAATGCAAGATAGGGAAACACCAAAATATCTAGGGGCGTGTTATCAGCAAGCTCATTTAAGAGTCTAGGACTTAACAAAGCAGCGCTAATTTGGTTGTCAGTCGTTAACAAACCAGCTTGCCGTATAATTCTGAATAAAATCTGACGAGATTTATCTACTGTTCTTTGGCTGACTTTAGCTAACTCTTGATGCAACTCTAATTTTTTAGAGAAGAAAAAATTGAAATCCTCATGATTAAGGCTATTCTTGAGACTAAGATATCTTTCTCTTAAAACCTCCATAGCAAACTCAGCAACAAATTTATAGCGGCGACAGATTGCTAACCACAATAAATAACCTTGCTCCTGAAGAGTTGTTTCGGCAAGTAACTCTAACTCGCTTTGACTAAGCATTTTTAATCTAGAACAAACTTCTCCACAAATGCGTTTAGTCGTGCTTAATGTCTTAGCTTGTAATAAGTTTTTGGTAACAATTTTTTCTCTAACCAATTTCCAATCTCGGATGTCAAGAAATAAATTGGCGACAACCAAAGAATCACGAAACAGCAAATCTCCAGTAGTAAATGACAAACTATATGTCTTTTTTTTTGCTGTTTGCTTTCCTTGTTGAAGAGATAAGGTACTATTTAACTCTATCCATAAATCCAACTCATCTTTTTGAAATTTCCAAAAGCGCCCTATACGATGTGCAGGCATTCCATATTTAGAAATCCATCTATATACAGTATTACGTCTAACTCTAAGTTTTTTACAAATATCATTGGTGGACAACCAAAAATCTTCCATACTGTTTTGTACTGTGCATAACATATTAAGTTAGTTAAAGATGATGCGTTACGTTAACAATAACGTATCCTACAAATAATTAAGCTCTCCAATTTAACATCGCTGACAATAATAAGAACTAGACTGTGAGGAATTACCACAACTTCCACAATTAGAACAAATATAGAACTGTAAGCTATTATCTGCAAAACAAGTCACAGCTAGTACATCACGTCCAAATACGCGATCGCACCAACCAACAGAGCGATCGCTAATTTCAGGATTAGCTCCGCCAAGTTTGATGTACGGATAGTTAGTTTGACATTGCCCACATCTTTGTAAGCCCCAGTTAGTACCACATTGTTTATGTTGACAATGCGCCGTAAAGCAATCATTTCCTATATTCTCAAAACTAATATCAAAACCAGTCGCAGAATACTTTGCTTGGCAAGTAGGACAGGTTAAGAGTGACTCAAATTCCCGATCAATATTTTCTGGCAAATTTTTCAGTTGCCGAAGTTTAACAACTTCTCCCCTACTAGAATTACCTTTAGCCTCTTCTCGCTTGATCATGCTGTGCAGATTACTATTAAATATCATGCGATCATCAGGGGAAAGAGGACGCATAACTAGAAGTTGATTGTTTTGAGAACTTTGACGCATCGCTCCCGACTGTTGAAGCTTTCTAAGTAGTTCATCAGGCAATCGAGATTCTAATCCATTCTTGATAGGATAAGCGCTGTACTTTTGCGAGTAAATCCACCATTGAATTGCTCTGGCAACTCTCTCCGTACTCAAAATATCAAAGGGACTCACAGGCAACAAAGCTAACTTGCGATCGCTTTTAGAACTAGAATTTAGATCAGAACTCAGTAAATCATTACCAATAGTATTAAAAAATCGTTGAAACTTAGGCGATATTTGAGACAGATCCTGAGCCGTTCCAAAATAGAGAATAATAGTCCGATGTTGAGGCGAATCAGCTTGATCGACTAAGCTTTCAAGCAATTTCAGTATCTGCTCACTCGTTTGTTCATCGGGAGATTCTGCTAACTGGGCAACTAACGGAATAAATTTTAAAATTCCTAATTTCTCAGATTCCAGTTGAATTGAGCCATCATCTAACCATCGAAAATTAAGGGTTTCACTTTCTTTATGTGAATCTTGCTGCAAAGAATATAATTGACCTCGTTCAGGTAAAGCTGAATCTGATGAGTAACCAAATCCGCGATCGCGATCGGTTTTCATCAACACCTTAGAACAAAGCAAAAAGCAAAAAGCATCAAAGCCATTAATTGTCTGCTGATAAAAATCAAAAAGTTGCTGTGCAGTTTTACTTCTTTTGCTGCGCCACTTACTCCACTCTCGCCACAGTTTAGCAATCTCACGATAGTGGCGATCGCCAATCAGGATGTTGGTATTTCTGAGAGTGCCTTCCACCTCTGCACTGCGAGGAATTGCTTTATAAAGGTCTGTATCGGTCAGAGTCAAAAGCTTTTGTTTGATTAGCTTTAAAAAATCTAGCGTTACTTCCGCAACTTTTAACTGTGGAGCCGCATCAAAGTTTTCACCCCAAAGGTGACAAATTCTCTCACGATTGCGCCAATGGATTGACTGGGATACTTCTGAGAAGTTAAGTACTTGCTCTAGTTCATTTTTTAGCTTCTCGACATCACGAATTCTTTGTCTCAGATAAACTAAAACATGGTCAATTAACCTCACTGTAACCCGATTTTCATAAATATCGAGCAGTTCTTCACGCACAAGGCTCAACACATTTTTAGGTCTGATCCCTCGAAAGGTCTTACATTCCCAATCTTCGGTATGACTTGTTAAATAGGCGATCGCATGGGGTGCGATACGCTGAACCCTTGCCACAGGAAGTTTTTCAGTTTCCATTTTGAGATAAGAGCGTGGACGATGACAGATTTCCTCTAGATGGGGAATTGCATCTTTAATAATTTTCTCTAATGGCTCTATCTGAATAGCACTAGCAATTTCAGGTACAAGGGGAGAAAGATTTGCCCAATCTTGCCAAGTGCTTTGCTTGACAAGCATTTGTTGATGTTGTTTTGCAAAAAATCCTAGACTATCGGCAGCACTATCTACAGGAATTTGCCAAGCAGGAAATTTACTAGTCAATGTCGCCTTACTATCTTGCAGAGTTAAGCGTTTAGTTGCATCAGGGACAAGATAATTACAAGTATTTTTCTGAACGTGAATACCATTTAGTTTTGTCCCGTCATTATCAGATTTCACCTGCCATTGTCCTAGTAAAGCATCTGTTATCGCTTCTTTAGATGTTGAGGGAACCTGCACAAATTTTTGTTGTAGTCGACCCCAAATTTTCATGACATATCTCCCCCTGACAAGCGATGAATTTCTTCTTGCAAAATATTGAGAGACTGATCTGGATTAGATGATTGGTCAAGCACTTCCCAATTTTTTTGAATATAAATTTGTAGCAGTTTGAGATCATCAACGGGAGTGTCATGGCGATCGCGCAATTTACGGAGAATTTTGGTAGCAAAAATATGATCGGTCGCCTCTCCCACTGTGCCACCTGCGGCAATAACTACAGGCACAAAACTATCAACTTGCCGCTTCAGTCGATTCCCCCAGCCTAATCTAAATCGTTTGAGTAAATCGCAAAGTTCAGGCTCATTGATAAAATCCCATGCCTCTTTAGATTGGGCATAATGAGCGTGTTTGGCTTGATTAAAAGATTTGGTTAAAGCACTATAGGAAACAGGTTGACGGGATTCTATTCTCCCAACATCAAAAGGCTTAGCTTGCTGATGTAATTCCATAACGTGAGCGCGATCATAAGTTTTATCGGCAAATTCCAAGGTTGTTTCATCTTGGTTAGCAGTACCAATAAACCAAATATTCGGAGGTAAGAGTAAGTCTTTGTTTTGAAATAATGCAGGAAAAGGTTTCTTTGGATCTGATTGTAGTTTTAGGGCTGGAGTCTTACCTAATTCAGCTTGTTCTAACTTTGAGAGAAAGTCAGCAAAGTACTGTTCTGGACGAGAAAGATTCATCTCATCTAATAGAACTATATAAACTTGATCACGATAAAACGGCGTTTGGGCTTTGTAGATTGCTTTCAGAAATTCATTTTCGACAAACCGCCCCTCAAAGGCATTGAAGTAACCAATCAAGTCTTGTTTATCGCGCCATCCTGCTTGTACCTCGATCAGTTCGTAGTTACTTTCCTGAGAAAATCCCACTGCATCAGCAAAAGCAAGAGGCAAACTAGTTTTACCAGTGCCGCTAATCCCTTGCAAGATATGCAAACGACTCATTGCTAAACCACCAAGGAAAGTACGAATATCCTGTTCTGAGTAATAAAGCTCTTTTTCTTTGCCTTGAGACAAAGCGATGCGATCGCGCAAATCTTTAGCAAATGCCCGCAGATCAGTAGTTTCTTTATAGAGTTGTGAAGGCTTTTGCAAGCGTTGATCTTGATCCATTTCTGCACAACGTTCAAATTGATTACGTTTTTTATCGTCATCAATAGAGAGTTCTACAGTGCCTCGAAGGTCTTCAAGAGCTTTACGAAGGCGTGAATTACTTGCCTCCATTGCCTCCTTTTCATTACGCAGTGTTTCAAGGTTAGAGACTTCAACACGACTCAAAGATAAAGCTCTCTCTTGTTCTTGAACCCTAGTTTTAAGCTGTAACCGTTCACTTTCCCAAGTTTCCTGTAAAGTCTCTAGTTTCTGTAAGCGTTCTAGACTAGCTTGGCTCGGTTGTTCAGACAGTTTTTGTCGCAAAGAGTGATTTTCTTCTCCAAGACTGGTTAATTCTGCTATCACTTCATCTGGTGTGCGACTACCAAAACGACGATCGGCTTCAGTTCTATTAATCAATTTCTGCTCAAAGCTTTCTCGTAGCAAGTTAGACTGTTTAAGTCGCTCTTCTAAAATTTGAATTTTTACATTCGATTTTTCAATTGTTGTAGATAATAAATGCTGAACTTTTAAATCAATTGACTCTTGATCTTCCAGCAATAATTCACGTTCCAATTTTAGATTTTTCTGCTCTCGCCGTACTGTCTTTCGCAAATTTTGCAGGTCTTGGTTTTCAGCTTCAAGTTCTGATTGTCTTGCTGCTAAATCATTTTCATGCTTTTGCCTTCTAGCATTTAGTTCTTGCGCTAATCTATCTTGTTGTTCTGCAATTTCAGAATCCAAGCTGCGACGGCGTTCAGCTATTTCTTGGTACAGGCGATCGCGTTCTTGACGTAAATTGTCTGTGGCTTCGTCTAGGGCTTTGAGAGCAGCCTGATTTTGTGCCATAAATCCTGCTTCAGCATTCGCCTCCCGTTCTTTGAGTTGACGTTCTTTGGTAGATAGTTGCAAAGATTCATTGTTTAAGTCTTGACGTTCTTTTTGAAGCGCATCTTGCTCTTTCTCAAATTCCTGTTTAGCTTGCTGTAAACTAGTTTGCTGTGACTTGATAGCTTCTTCTTTTTCTTTCAAGTCAGCAATTTGCGACTCTAACTGTTCACGCTTTTTCTCAGTATTTTTAATTGCCGCCTCAAAAAGTTGAGCTTTTTTCCAACAGTCTTGCTGGTTGAAAGCTTCAGGTGGTGCTGTAGTCGTAACTTGCCCTATCTGTGAGTCGATCAATTTAACAGCTTCATCAGCTAGATTGTCTAATTTTTCTTGATTGGGTTGATTTTCATTGTTAGGTTTAGGCTCTGGTTTAGCAGATGTTGAACTTGTTTTTGTAGAAGTTGTGCGACTTTGTTTTCTTGCCATGAGTGTACTTAATCAGGAGAGTAAGAAAGATTGAGGATATTGGAAACTAGATGATAGACAGTCTCGATACAGCGATCGCATTCAGTGAGAGTGAGATTGGGAGAAGCACGACTAGAAGCATGGCTACTAGCATCTCTTAGGGTTGCCAACTGATCTAGTCTGCTTAAAATATCAGGATGTGTTTGAGCAAGATTATGTAAAGGATGATCCGCAAAAATGCGTGCGGCTAGGAGTGCAGCAAGAATGTGAGGACGTAAGGACTGATTACCGTATTTAGCCGCACTACAGACTTTACCTTGTTTCACATCGGTCAAAGTCGCAGGTAATGGCACTGTAAATCCAATTTTTTTAGCTAAATCATTAAGGAAATTTCGATTGCCATTTTTGTCATTAACCGATAGCAGTTGCCATTCTTTGTTTGGTAAATACTTAGGGCGGATATAGTTAAATATTTGCTCACCGACTTTTTGACATTGAATTAAACAGGACTCAATTAGAGGATCTTGTTGCTTAGCCGAATCTAAATCTTTCATCTGAGCGAGATCGCTCTCCATCCTGACGAGAGAAGCGTAAATATTCTCATAACGGCTAATTGTCATAGTGAGCTTAAATTCTACTCGCTGCTTTGCGTCAAAGAGATACATTTCCATTAACTCTGACAAAGTACCTTGATCATCTCGTGATTCACTCATACCAAGAATACGTCTTTGCAATTCTCGAAAATTATCTTGCTCAAATTGCTTATTAATCGCCTTACGCAACCAAGGGCTATCACCTACCCCAAAGGGATCGCAAACTAGCCAATCAGGATCATCATTAGGAAGATAGAGAAAAGTTGCTAACCAGATCGCCGTAGGTTCCTCTTCAATAAATGAGATGCGCTTGAGAGAAAGCATTTGAGAATTATGTAAAGACTCTTCAGGCATATCATCATCATCAAGATCTGAAATATTGCTTGCTAATTTGCCTAATGCTTTACTATGGCTGCGAACTGCTTTCAGAATATCTTGGGAATTAGGAGTTTGGGGAATAAGATCATGGACTCTGGGCATAAATAGATGTTGGTAATTTGGCTGCCCAACGTCTCCTAAATTTAATTCAGGAAATCCTGAAGAGTTCAGTCGCGTATCCGCCCGTTCTTCTGTATCGATAAAACGAGGCATAAGTTCGTTTGTCCAAACATCTTGAAAGATATAACCCGCTACAGGTTCTTCAGTGATAAAAATTTCATCCCGTAACAGTCGCTTACCTTGCTCAGTGGGAATGCCATAGTTATTGATTAAGTTGCGATCGCTTAACTCTGAAAGGATTAGAGCCGCCAAATCTTGATGAATTTCTAGATGTTTACCGATTTGCTCGGCTGACTGCACACCAGCATTAGCTAGTCCCAGCACTGCCTTTTCGAGAATATTTAGCTTGTTATAACTTGTACGCGGCACTACTACACGGTACATCCAAGCAGGATAAAGAAAAAAGCGACGATCGCGCCATTTTTCCTTAGATTTTGGATCGTAATAGAGTATTGGGGTGTCTTGGGTAAACGTCATAATCTAAAGCCTCCTAATCACGCCATGTTCGCTATGGCAAAGTTGATAAAAATCAATAAATTCACGCATGGCAAATCTTTCTGTCTCAGGTTTCTGAGTTTCACTTTTCACCATTCCTAAATCTCCAACGACGATCAATAGCCTTTGTTGACGGCTCATAGCAACACAGAGACGGTTTTCAAGGAGTAGAAAACCATATTTTTGTTGATATTGCTTAGGTTCTCTCGCAACAATGTCATTACTACGAGTCATAGATAAAAACACCACGTCAAACTCTTTACCCTGAAAAGAGTCAACCGTCCCAATGCGTAAACGTTCGATCAGTTTTCCTGAATCTGCCCTTCCCTCTTCCCACTGGCGCGAGACTTGAAAATTCCCTTCGTCATTACGTTCAGCAACTCCTTCATTACAAAGCGCTTCCCAAATTCCTGTCACTTGGGCGCGATAGAAAGTAATTACCCCGAATGTCAGATTTGGGGAAGATTCCATCGCCAAACGTAACTCATGGGCGAGATGCTTTGCCTCGATAGGGCGAGACTTACTTTGCCCCGTTTTTTCACTACCCCGTTGCAAAGGCACATCGAGCCAAGCGGCAACCTTACCCTCATAATTTGGAATATTATGCACAAAATCGGAGTCAGGTCTGCCAGTGTTTATCTTCGATTCACCATGATATTCATAAAAAGTACGACTCACAAAATCTCCCAGAACTTGATGCATTCGGTATTGGGTATCAAGGGTAATCGTGCGCTTGATACCATCCTCGGCTTCTCTGGCTCTAAGTTGTTGAAAGAGTCGCTCAAATAAACTTAGCTTCAGGACATCACGAGTTTGCTCATTAGATGCTGCTAACTTGCGTTCCACTTCTTCTTCCAGCATATGCGGCAACTGACGGTGATCGCCCACCAAAATAATTCGCCTTTCTGCCTTTGCCATCGGAATAAACAAGTCTAAAGGGTTGGCGCGTGCAGCTTCATCAATAATTACGGTTTCAAAAATGCTATCAGGACTGCCTGTAATCATTGCCATGTCCTTACCTGCAACCTGTTGACAAGTTGATGCTAGTACCGCCGTATACTGTCGCACCATCTTATTAACCCCACTAGGATCATTTTTGAGATCATAGAGATATTCTTCAAGGACATCACGCACACTGACATCCTTTTGACGGACATACTGATAAAAGGCTTCCCGAACTTGTTGCAAGAGGCTTTCTATTTCTGGATTAGTAATATTGACGATCGCCTGTGGTGCATTGGTAGGAATTAGACAATCGAGCAAACGTTCCTGTAAATCTGCCAAATCAGACAGAAAAGATGGAGGATCTTCCCCATGATCTTCTGGTTCCCAATCAGCCGCAGTTTCAAGTAACTGGAGATCGCTAGGTTTTAAAATTTGTAAGTTATCTGGTAACGCACCTAGGCGGCGTAAAACTTTTCCTGCTTGCAAAGCGCCATCATCGGCAAAACTGATCGGATCGACACTTAGAAAGCGCACCGCTTTAATCGCTAATTCCAATTCAGAGCGATCGCTATTCATGCCATTACTGACATTGCTTTCTGGGCGAACGTAAATTTGCTTCTGCTCTAACAGTAAATCGCTGAGTTCGCTAGAAATTTTTCCTAATGTGAGTTGGTAAATTTCAGCAAGCATTTTTGCTGTTTGTAACCGATCACTAGGAGTCAATAGATAACTAAAGATTAAATTTTGTACTTGCCTTAGCTGCGAATATTCGGCAGTTTCAGGCATTTGGGCTAGTTTAACCTCAAGTGTTTCGATCAATCCACGCCGCCAGCGATCAGTATCATTGACAGCATCAACTTGATTATGTTTACCGCCAATTCGCGCAACGGGCAAACCATAGACAAAAGTGCGACTTGCAGCATTATCTACCGCATCATGTTGATAGCTGGTCAGCAAGATTTTCTTAGCAACCGATTCCTGATTTTGTTCGGCGATCTCGGCTAGTCTAGTTTGCAAAGCGGCGATCGTGCCTGTTTTGCCTGTGCCAGGAGGACCTTGAATCAAGGCAATATCAGGAGTATTGATCGCAATGTCAAGGGCTTCTTTTTGTCGAGCCGTTGGTTTACCGCCAAATCTCTCAATGGTTGCGGGAGAAGTTGGTTTGAACTTTTTAGATCGCCCGATTTGCACAGCACGATTTTCTAGGATTTTGCCTAGTTGGGGCATCGGACACTTGGCTTGTTGAATCCGTTCAGCAGCATCTAGTCGCCTTTTAAGTCGGAAGTGATCGCCTTGGGTGGAAATAAACAAAAAGCCAGATTTGGGAGGTTCAATCACTTCTTCGGAATTATTAGGACGTAAATCTACAGATAAATTATTGAGCCTAGATAGATCAAGGCGATAAATTTGACCAAAGAAACTTTTATTTTGAGAATTTTGTCCAGACTTTTTCCCAGAAGATTTGCGTTGAGTGGCAAACCCAGACAAATCAGGCTCGATCTCACTAGCTTCTAGCGCAAAATCACTAATTTCTCGGATCGCAATTAACTGATCTTGCCCATCCGAACGCACAAAAAAGCGATAAACTCCATCGGCTAGCAGCTTACAACTTTCATAACGTATCCAGCCAAATTCTTGAGCCTTAGAAAGAATATTTGCACTTTCAATTTTGTTATATTCTTTCCATAGACGTAGATAACTATCAGCACTCTTAACCAATAAGTCTAAATCGGTACGCACAGTATCACGCATTGCCCCTGCGATCGTGAAGTCACAGAAGTCAATATCACCAAGCATCAAAATAAATGGGCGAGTTTCTAAATTATTACGTTGTTTTCTAGCTTTAGTAATCCTCTCGATCCTCAGTTTACCATCGGGAGTTTGCTTGACATCTACTGTAATTTCCTTACCTCTGATTTGAAAAGAAGTTTCGGAAACATCTGTAACCTCCTGTCCCGCTTGCACAAGCATACGCTGGCAAGGTTTAGCAGTTGAATTAGGGTTTACAAAGGGTTGAATTAATAAATTGCTCTTTAACCACTCAATAATTTCTTCTACAGGTTTACTTGAATGTAAGTGTTTGGCACGAATATCTTCAACTATTTTTTCGTCAACACCAATCTCAAACTCACCAATACACCACTCCTGCACAAATTCATGAACTTGAACCGTTAACTTGTCAGGATTGTTTTGCTTAGGATTTGTTGCTAATACCCAACTAAGAACCGAAAGGTTACGCTCAAGTAGCTTTTCTAATTCTGTTTGAGATCTTTGATCAGTCCCACAAACTGTCCAGATATTAGTTCCATGTTGTAGCAACAGAGCATTATCCGCCGTTGAACGTGACAGCCTAATTTCATCTTTAATGCTAATAACAGCATCGCCACCTGCAAAGGGAGATCCATCAGTTCGCTCTAAATCTAGAGTAGAAATCTTGCCGCCTTGTAAATCACCGACTCTCATGACACACCTCCCTTAACTAGATTAAATTTGGCAACTCGATGAGGACGATCCAATGCACCAAAATGTAGAAACCAAGAGCCGAAACGTTGCGGATCAATCGGAAATCGTTTTGGGCGATCACCAAATTCCACCTCTAGTTTTTCTCTCCCATCAGAGGTTAACCAGTAGCTTTGACCATCAAGACTTTGCACACTTATAAGAATGCCTGTGGCTTCTTGTTTTGCCTCTAACCTAATACAAGCATGATTTTGCTGATATTCGACCCATCCCCTAGTAATACGGCGTGTTAACTCCCTTGGTTGATTAACTTGTAAGGCGATCGCCTGTAATATCGGCAGCATTGCCCCATATTGAGGCTCCCACTGAGAAATAGCCAATTGGATAAATGAAGATCTAGGCGTATTACACCAAGAACATAGTTTGTTTGTCGCATAAAACGGACTCTCGCAATCCTGACAATGGAGGATATAATCGGCTGCTGAATGTAATGTTTCCACCCATTGATTAACACTCGGTCTCACCGATGGATTTGTCAAACCTTCCCCAAAGGTCTTAGCACAAAGTCTTTGCAGTCTGGGCGATAAAACCATATCACGAGGAAATCCAAAACTTGAACGATTGCGATCATCGTTAGGAGCATCAACCCAAGGCAACTTACCTTGCACAGCCTGATTGATCATTTCAGGCTCACCATTTTCCACCAAATCACCCATGAGAGGATGAACAAAGCTCAATGTTTTAAAGGCAATTACTGCAAAAGCATGAGCATCAGTTAATGTATTTGCCCCTGATACACCCAACTCGATCTCTGGTGCTGCGTAGGGTGTAGTCCGCAGTCTACTCGCGATCGCGGAGTCTTCAGAGCGCAAATTATCAGAATCAATTAACCAGACTTCTTCTGAATTATTACTTGATGAAATAAAGATATTGTTAGGGGATGGATCGCCGTAAACCAAACCTTTAGCGTGTAATTTAGAAAAAATCTCGGCACATTTTGCCAGCAATCTTAATCGACGACCTAGACCACCTCCTTGGAGATACCACTCCACAAGACTATCAATTTCTCGAAACTGAAGAGGAGTCGGAATTAAGTTGCTGAGAGGTTCCATACCCGTCAGTAATTCCATCACATAACCTAATCTTGGTTCTTTTAATAAAGCGATCGGACGAGCAATATTTAATCCCTTTAAATCCAACTGGCGTACTAGCTTTATTTGACGACGCAATCCTTCTCGCTGTGACTGATTAGCCTGTTGTAAAATTTTGATGGCATAGCGACCATTCTTGACAGAGTAAACTTTACCCTGTCCACCCTCGCCCAACTTGCGATCGAGTTCATAGACTGTGCCATGTTCATCAGTAACGCATTTTCTGTTGTTTCTTGTGTTAATATTCACATTGTTATTCATGGCTGCCTCCAAAGCACAGCAAGGGTTTTATCGTCCAAATGATTCGGGACAGGAAATTCACGCAGTTCTCGACACAAAGCTTGCCAGCGTTGATAGGGCGGCATTGGCGCAAAATCTGTTAAGAGCATGGCAATAAAATCACTTAGGCGATCGCTTTGTAAATCTTCAGCAATACCATCCGTAGCCAATAAGATCGCGTCACCAATTTCTAACATAGGTAAAGTTAGTGTTTGCCAGTCTTGAGTAGACCGTGCAATTCCTAAACCTGTTGTTTGATTACTAAATCCCGTTCTCTCAAAATTAAGCCGATGTAAAGTACCATCTGCTTTACGCATTACCACTAAACCATCCCCAAGCTGCGCCATCACTAAATTCCCCTCAGATAAAACAACTGCAAATAAACAGGTAGCTGCACTATCATTTTCGCTGGCTGGTAAAACATATAAGTTCCAAAGAATATGAATTAAACGCAATAGGAGGGTAGGTGAAGCATCGACACTATTTCCCCAATGGCGCAAAGCATCTTTAACAGCACGGCAAGCCACCTTTGCTCCTTGGCGAGCATTTGGCTTTGAGCCTAATCCGTCACTGATAACGATAAATGAGCCAAATTTACTCTGACCTCCCATCCATGCATCTTCATTAGGGCGGCGATCGCGCTTGTGCTGTGAGCCAGTGACCGAAGCACCGAAAGAAATTAATTTGTTACTGCATGTTTCCGCCATTAGAAATCAATGTCATCCACATCAAGAGTATTAGGATCAACTAGTTGCTGTAACTGACTAGGATCAGCACTGCGAGATCGCGTTGCCACAGAAAATGTCACCCAACGAAAGAATCGCTGGATATTTGTTTCATCAGCCGCAAAAACAGGAATTTGCGTACTTTGATTAGCAACAAAGGCATTAAGAACATCTCTATCAATATCTTCACCAATTCCCATTGCAAACCGTACAGCCTTACTTGCTCGGTCTGATGTTAGTAATTTATTTAGGGATTCTTTCCAGTTTTTACTAGCTTTTCCTTTGTCGTCAGTAGGCACACCATCAGAAACCAAAATTAAATTCGGGTAGTATGAACGGCTGGGAATAGTATCACGATCCTCAATTAACTGATTGACAAGCTCAAAGGCTGCTGCCATAGGAGTCGTCCCCTCTGCCTTCATGTCCTCCCATAGAATCTTGGAAGCAGGAGTTAGGGGAATGTGGGTTACTGCGCCCCCTTTACCAAAAGTAATCACCGCAACATGAATATCGGCAAGCGCAAAGTTATCGTCCTTGAACTCTTGAATCATAGCGGTAATCGCCCGATTCAGAATAGCTATTTTGCCTTGCTTAGTCATGCTCCCGCTAACGTCTGCCAAGATGATCACAGGCATCATCCGCGCCATCGGTACGGTAAAACCCTTAAATTTACTGGTCATAGAAATGCCCCCGATGATCAACATTTAACTACATACTAAATTCGTTGCTTTATGCCAAGACTAATGATGTCCGTCAAGCCATACCACAAGATTTATCAAGTACTGTATCAGATTTTATTCATCTTTTTGGTTACAAAAAAGCAATGTTTACGAAATCATGTTTTTAAATTAATAAGTTAAGAAGACACGCAGAGAGCATGAATTTCGACTAATCACGTAGGCTTTTGTCCGATAGTTTCATTACTAAACGGGCGATCGCGGCATAGTCTATAAGACAGTCACACGTATTGGGCAATATATTTCTCTATGGTCTTATTGGCTGGGGCTTGCTTCTTCAGCAGGTTTGGCTTCTTTAGGCTTTTTCTCAAAAACTTGAATATTTGGCTCAAGCAAAACAAATCCTATCTCCGTAGCTTCTCCCATCTTGCCCGCGATCGCCGCTACCCACTGTGGATAATTAGCCTGTGCATCTTCTAATTTCTTAAATACCTTTGGCTTAACCGTAACGCTAAAGATTTGACCATCACAATCTAAATCAAAGGACTTCCAACCGTTCTTATCAACGGTCACTTCAACAGGAAGTTCATTAATTTTGATGGTTAATTCCAGTTTTCCTTGTACTGCCATATTTGTATTGTATACCTAATGAATTATTTGCTGTTCTAGCATACGATACCTAAACTTCATCCTCACATCTAACGGAAAGCTTTAATCAGTTCTATTTAAATTATTTTCCCCCAAACA
>NZ_NDHW01000123.1 GCF_002251945.1 Pseudanabaena sp. SR411 | reverse complement strand
CTAATCATCAAAGAGATGCCACTGTCACACCAGTCGATATTCGCTATCTCACTGACATCAACCTATTGAATCAAGCAAGAGCACAAACTGATAAGATCATTGATGCTCTTTACGAACAAGTGAAAGCACAGTTTCMAAAGAAACCCCGCACCTATCGTCTTCAAGCAAGGACAGTCTATCTAACCATCACCAAACAACGTCAACCCAACCGTAAAAAGCTACGCAAAGCAATTCGSCAGCAATTGGGATATGTGCGTCGCAATCTCGGTCATATTGAGTCTTTGGTATCCGCAGGTGTATTACTGTCAGAGTTAAGTAAGTCTCTTTATCGGATCTTGCTGGTGGTCAGTGAAGTATTTCGGCAACAACAATCAATGTACGATCAAAGTTGTCATCGTATTAACGACCGCATCGTTAGCCTCACGCAACCCCAAGTGCGTCCCATTGTTCAAGGCAAGGGGGGAACACCTGTAGAGTTTGGCTCCAAACTCTCGCTTAACTTCTCAAACACGCTCTTAAACCCAGATTCTTGTTGCAAGGTGTTTTTGAAGAGACTTGATTTTCCTGTCTCGATCACTAAGCAGGTTTTTAGAAACAAAAATCAATCTACAGGGATTTTGTATTTAGCTTGCAGTAATCTCGACTTAACTGCAACTGACATCAACACAATCTATCAAAAACGATGGAAAGTCGAAGAATTTCACAAGTCTTTGAAATCTAATCTCACTCTTGCTAAGTCTCCTACAGGGATTGCTCATGCTCAGAAAAATCACGTCAGCGACTTCGTATCAATACGAAACTCAATCATTTTGCTCTCAAGGCTAAACTCTACTTCAATGCTATTAGAGCTAGTTTCTCTCTTCTTCAAAAACTAACTGTTCCTTCCACGTAACATCAGTTACCAACTCAAGAATGGATGTAATTGGGCAGACTGACCCAAAGATTTACCCCCATACTCAACAGTGTACTAGCCCTACAAGCAATGGCGAGAGTCAGGAGTACTGAGGGAAATCATGGCTACATTGCATGAACAGGTGAGAGAACAAGCCGAAAAAAAGCCTATGGACGATATCCTTGATATGTGTAATCGAGAATAAAGGTCTTACGAGTACAGTTATAATTACAGCAAGTGTACCGCTTTTTACCTGTACTACTTTGTCCATGCCGTTGGATATCTACCTCTCCACAAGTTGGACAATTGACTGCTTCAAATACCATCTTTTCTCTCTTTCCTTAACTACTGCTGACTATACCTTATTTTGCTTCTATCAACAAATGTGACACACTACCGCATCTAACTTTACGAACTCGGATTAAGCGACTAGCTAGAAAGACGATTTGCTTCTCTAAATCGATTGTGATGCATGATATTGTCATTGGTTTGTTTATCAATAGATATGAGTTTTGTTTTCAATCCTCATCAATCTCTCAACAAATGTGACACACTACCGGCTGCGCAAAGAACAGCCTTAGGACTACCCATTCAAATCCTTTCCTTTACAGGACTACCGATTATTGTGACATAAACTCAAGGATACAGATTTTGATTGCTTTAATCACCTCATTATATTCATTATTGAGGAGGTCTAAAAATTCAGAAGAAATCGTAATTTCTCCTGATCGACCAATTTTCTCTAGATACTTGGATATGTGAGAGAGCCTCGTTGCGCCAATGCTAGCACTGGTTGATTTTAGAGAATGTGAAGCCAGTGCAAATTTACTCGCATCTTGATTCTTAAAGGCAGTCTGAATTGACACCATTAAATTCTCGGCGGAATTAAGATAAATCGTAACTAAATCCGAAAAAATTATATCGTCGCCAATTGTCTCCCGCAATTCTTGAAATGTAGAAATATCCAGAGTTGGTAAATCCCTAAACTCTGGATACTCATGAATTAGCTGGGATACTTTCGCGATCGTATTATCTTCTATATTTTCAAACATAGCCCTACTCCCGACTATTGGGATTAAATAATATTTGGCAAAACTAGCAATGAAACCAAATATCGATGATTCTTAATAGCCTATGGCTTGAGTTTACGCAAATTTTTGACTGCTGCTTCAATTGTGCTATCTTTCTTAGCAAAACAGAATCTTAACCCATTTACCTTGTCACGATCAGGATGACTAAAGCAACTACCAGGAACCGCCGCAACTAAGGCTTCTTTAGCTAAGCGAAATGCTGCACTGTCAGCATCTGGGGCGATCGCGGAGCTATCAGTCCAGATGTAATATGCACCTCTAGGTAGTACAGGTGACAAACCTAGCTCTACCAAAGCAGGGTAAAGCATATCGCGCTTGCGTTTGTAATCTAACGCTAACTTGGTAAAATATTCGTGTCCAAATTGCATTGCAGTTAAGGCGGCATGTTGCAAAGGTGCAGGAGCGCAAATCGTAATAAAGTCATGAATCCGCCGCATTGCGGCTGTTAGTTCAGGACTTGCCACAGTATATCCTAACCGCCAACCAGTGATACAAAAGGTTTTTGAGAAACCATTCACGACGATGGTGCGATCGCGCATTCCTTCAATACTCATCAGGCTAATATGTTCGCCTTCATAAATAATATATTCGTAAATTTCATCGGTAATCGCATAGACATCATACTGCTGGCAGAGTTTAGCGATTAGTTCTAGTTCTGTGCGCGTCCAGACTTTGCCCGTAGGATTAGCAGGGCTGTTAATAATTACCGCCTTAATTCCTTTTTTAAAAGCAGGCTCAAGGATTTCTTGAGTGATTTCCCATTGTGGTGGTTGCAGGGTAATAAATTCAGGAATCCCTCCCACTGTCGCTAGATTCGGAATGTAATTCTCGTAAAATGGTTCAAAAATTAAAACGCGATCGCCTTGATTGATTAATGTCATCAGGGCAATATTTAGCCCTTCGGTCGCGCCGCAGCAGACTGTGACTTCCGTATCAGGATCAACCGCAATTTGATTGTCTCGTAGCATTTTTTCGGCGATCGCCACTCGCAACTTGTCCCAGCCCCAACTATCTGCATATTGGTTGAAATCTGAGGCGATCGCGGCTCTTGCGGATTCTTTGATTGCTTCTGGCGCAGGAAAGTCGGGTAAACCTTGAGCAAGATTAATTGCGCCAAACTTTTCGCAATAACGGGAGGCTTCGCGAATTTGGGATTCTTTAATTTGAATAGCGCGATGTGATAGCGAAACAGTAGTCAATGTAATATCTCTAAGCTTCAAAAAGTAAAAGCGACGCATTGCGCCGCCTTTACTCAATCCTAAGCGAAATCGCTATAACTGGTCAAGACTTACATCATTGATGTTACGCAGAACGCAGACGATGAATCTCTTGCTGATAGCGAAGCAGGGCAACCACGGGGGGATTGCCCCTACCTGAATAATTCCTGTTCCGTAGGGGCTGTGCCCCAGTACCAGCCCTAAACCTTTGCTATCGCAGGAATTCTATCTGCGAAAAGTGAGTTACATCACACTACATTTGCTGCAAATATTTTTCACTTCCTAGTTCATCTAGCTTATCTTGCTTTTCCATCACCATATCTCTTAGCGATTGACGATAAGCAATTACTTTTTCAAGTAGTTGAGAGTCATGGCTAGCGAGAATCTGCACTGCTAGCAGTCCTGCATTATCAGCATTACCGATCGCCACAGTTGCGACAGGAATTCCCTTGGGCATTTGCACAATCGAATAGAGCGAATCAACACCGCTAAGCTGTCTAGTCGAGACTGGCACACCAATTACAGGCAAAGGCGAAAGCGCCGCTACCATTCCTGGTAAGTGAGCAGCCCCACCCGCTCCTGCAATAATTACTTTAATTCCTCGCATATGGGCATTTTTCGCAAATTCCACCATTCTCTCAGGGGTGCGATGTGCAGAGATAATCGCGACTTCGTGGGGAATATTGAACTGCTGACAAATTGCGATCGCGCCTTGCATGGTTGGTAGGTCAGAATCACTACCCATAATGATGCTGACTAGTGGTTGATTTAGCATATTCTCAAGTTTGATATAGATTTTCAAAGCCCTATAGAGCTTGAGAATCTATCATAAATTACTGTCTCTGTGTTTCACTGATTTGCCATTGTTTAGCAGACTCATTCCAAACTAGAGACATACGAAGAGTCTCAGGAAAAGTAGCTTTATCTTTTCGGTAGGTGAGATCAATATCGATGATCGCTGAATTCTCTTTAGTTTCAACAAGACGTGCTCCATTAACTGAGACTTGATCAACAGTGCCCCACCAGTCAGTAAAAGTGTTAAAGCCACCAGCCCGATCGCGTTGAAACTTGGGTGTCAGACTTTGCCATGCATTTTGAAATTGGCGATCATTAATTAGACTGTAATAGTCTCTGATTGCTTGTTCTGGAGAGGGTCTAGTTGGTGTAGGAGTTGCCGTTGGCGTTTTTGATGGAGTTGCCGTTGGCGTAGGTGTAGGCGAAGCAGTAGGTTGAGGCAAATCGCTTTTAGAAATTCTCTGGACTGGATCTGTGGCGTTAGGACTAGCAAAAGCGCAATAGGCATCATCTACAAACTTGAGATGTTCATTGAGTTTAGTCTTGCAACTTTCAAGATCTTGAAACTGTCCTGTATAGACTTGCTGAAATTTGTTGCTTCCTAAATTAGGATAGTCAGGTATCCAGAACAAGCCTGCATCTGCATATCCTAAAGACTTTAATTTTTCTACTCTGAGATTGGCTTTGTCTTTATCCTCAAAAGCAGAATCGGCAAGAAAATAAAATGGTGTTTTGGTAACAGCCTGATTAGCAGGAAAGATTTTATTCCATAATGCTACTATGCCGCCATTTTGGGAAACAACTACACCTAAAGCGATCGCAGCTCCAACTGTGCCACCGACGATCATAGTTACTAATAACTGACCAAAGATCTTTTTCTTGGGATTTTGTTGAGGTTGATAAACGTAAACAGATTGATCAGGAACTGTAGGTGGGATATAGCCTCTAGGCGTTACGGCTACAGTCTGCATATTTGACAGAGCTGGAGATTTGGGAACTTGTTTAGGAGGAGATTGATTGAGTATTTGAGTTGGGCGCAAAGCTTCTAGCATCTCTCTTGCCGAGCTATAGCGATCGCGTGGATCAAACTGCAATACCTTCGCAAATATGGCTTTTAAATCTGTACTAATTCCCTGTACAAGCGGCTGCCAGAGAACTTCTCCTGTTTGCGGATCAGTTCCGAGTTCTTGAGGATATTTCCCCGTCAGCGCGAAAATAGCAGTTAAGGCAAGGCTATAGAGATCGCTAGCAAAAAATGGTCGGCCAGCCGCTTGTTCGGAAGCCATGAATCCTGGTGTACCGATCACAATCGAATGTGCTTGCTGCGCTGAACTACGAATTGTGCTGACATTGAGAGTTTCTTTAACTGCGCCAAAGTCAATTAGAACTGGCTCACCAGAACGCAAAATAATATTATCAGGCTTGATATCTCGATGAATAATGCCGCGATCGTGAACATAGATTAGCGTTTGCAGAATGCTAATCAGTAATTGTCTGACCGCATCTTCATTCCATTTGCCACTACGTTCAATAGTTTCGGTTAGAGTTAGTCCATCAATCCATTCTTGAACTAAATAGAATAATCCGTTTTCCGTAAAGTTTGCATAGAGTTTGGGAATATAGCGACTCTCTTCTCCCAATGTTTCGAGAACGGCTGCTTCACGATGAAACCTTTGTTGCAGTAATTCATACATTTGGGGATTGTCAGCAACAGGTTTAAGTTGCTTAATTACGCATCGACGGTTGGAGGGTACTTTGGTGTCTTCAGCCAAATAGGTTTCCCCAAAGCCGCCACTGCCTAGGACGCTAGTGACGCGATAGCGGTTATCTAAAAGGTTTGACATCATGAGGTTATATTCATCGCTAATAGCGATCGTACAGCATACAGCGCTTTGCACTGTAGTAAAACACAATATATTTTTTGAAAGCGTTGCTTGACAACGCTTTCAAAAATACATGGCATTATCATGAAGGCGGCACGAAGCGCCGCCTTCATTTATTTGGTTAATCACACTAATTCTGGGGTTTGACTGCCAATTAGTTCAAGATGTTGCTTAATTTCTTGTTTTAGCTTCTGAAAATCTGACTTTTGGAAAGTTAAGACATCATCAATCGAATACACCTCGACGATCGCCTCTTTTCCTTTTGCTTTAAAATCCCCTAGCCTTACAGGTCTCCAGCGATCGCTTAGCCCCTCCCGTACAGATGCCGAAAATACCAAAAATCGATTTAACTGTCTAGTCAGGGCTTCAATCCTTGAGGCAACATTCACCGCATCACCTATGATTGTATATTCTTTTTTAGTTTGAGAACCAATATTTCCTTCCAAAACTTTCCCTTTCGATAATCCAATACCAATATAGAGAACTCGTAATGGACTATGAGCAGGTGCTTGATTGCGTAATATTTCCAGTTCGGCTAGCACATCTAAACTCGCTTGGATCGCTTCATCGGCGCGATCACCATCAAAATACGCCATTACACAATCTCCAATAAATTTCGTAACTTCGCCACCTCTAGCTGAGATCGCTTTAGTACAAATAGTAAAAAATTGATTGAGTAAATCCACAACTTCAGTTACTTCTAGTTTTTCAGTAATGCTGGTAAAACTAATGATATCGGCAAAGAAAATGATTTTTTCGGCGTAACGGGGTGTAAGTGTGAGTGGATTAATTCCTTTCTCTATTGCTTGCAAAACTCCTGATTGCGTATAACTCGCTAAAATTGTTTGTGATTCGCCCAAGGTTTGCAGCAAAATCTTGATGGGCTGTAGCAAAATATCGTTATTTTCATCTAAAGCGATTACTTCCATCGACCAATCTGGAAAGCGTCGCTGTGAGACATTTAGCTCTGATTTGAGACAGAGAATCTGATTATGACGATCATCTTCTAAAATTCTTGTGTAAAGGTTATCAATTCTATCTTCTTCACCTTCTAAGATTTGAAAAAATATGCCACTGCAAGATAGCAATACTCCCGTGATACCATCCCTAGAGTTATTTGTTTGGGAAACACTGCCAATACTTTCAATTTCTTTTGTAGTTAGCGATCGCGCAAACTTACTGATATAGGTTAGCCTTTTCATAAAATTGCGATATTGGGGATAGCGAAAGAATGCAATTTCTGTGACATCAAATAAAAATCAATCTTTTAAGTCCCACCTATATCATTTGTAACTCAAATGACGATAGCAGTGTAATCAGCTATCTGGCGTAACTGCTTTGATGCTTCCCCACCCTATAGCGATCATGAGATTAAATGATTTGAGAGAGTGCGTCCCGAAGGGACACGCTCTCTCAAATCATTTAGGATCGTATCATATAACACATTTCATTTAGACAGTTTCTCAGTCGCTGCTCACAGGTTGCGATAGGATTAAAATTAGGGACTCGCAGTAAAATAAAAAACCGATTTTTAGTGGCACGGCAAAGCCGCGCCACTAAAAATTGGGTTCTTTATTAAATCGCAGAACCATTACTGCTTTTAAGTTTATAAATAAGTATTTCCCATGAGTATTTCTGCTGAAGATATTAAAAAGTTAAAACAAGAAGTTGGCATTGCGGCGGCGCAGCGCGTCAAGTCGGGTATGGTAGTTGGTTTAGGCACTGGTTCCACAACTGCTTTTGCGATCGAGGAGTTAGGTCGGCGCATTTCGACAGGTGAGCTAACCGATATTGTCGGCATCCCCACTTCTTTCCAAGCTTCAGTCTTGGGCAAAAAATATGGTATTCCCATCCGCAGTCTTGATGATGTCGATCGCGTAGATGTAGCGATCGATGGTGCGGATGAGGTTGACCCCAATAAAACTTTAATTAAGGGTGGCGGCGCTGCTCATACCCGTGAGAAGGTTGTCGATTCCCTAGCCGCATTATTTATCGTCGTAGTCGATGAATCGAAGTTAGTAGATAAGCTTGGCTCCACTTTTGCAGTACCCATCGAAGTTTTGCCGATGGCAGTAGCACCCGTCACTAGAGCCGTAGAAAAGCTAGGTGGTAAACCCGATCTACGCATGGGTGTCAAAAAAGATGGTCCCGTAATTACCGATCAAGGCAATATGGTTTTAGATGTCACCTTTGATGCGATCGCAGATGCTGCTGAACTGGAGAAAACCTTGAACAATATCCCTGGTGTTGTCGAAAACGGTCTATTTGTCGGCGTTACCGATCTCATTTTAGTCGGTGAATTTAAGGACGGAAAACCTCAAATTCGCGAAATTTCTTAACCCCCCTAACCCTCCCCTTGCAAAGGGGAGGGAACAAAATTTCTAGTTTTCCCCCTTGCTAGGGGGAATTAAATGGCAGTGCTATTTCAAGAAAGGTTAAGAGCAACAAGAAAAAGGCTAGAGACAGACTTAGATGTGTTTTGTAATAATTTAATCCAATCAAGTCAAATAAGCTAGAAAATGAGTAATAGTCTAGTTGATTATCTCAAAGAGATACCAGATCCCCGCAAGGCAAAAGGAAGCCGAGATGAAATATGGCAAATCCTGCTGATAGTGATCATGGCAATCATGAGTGGACATCAGAGTATTCAAGGATGGGGAAGATTTGCGGAAAGACATCGACGTGACCTAATACAAAGACTAGYCCTCAAACAAAAAACAGTACCGTCCTACTCAACTATGAGACGGGTAATGATGGAAATAGACTATGCGTATCTCAATGGTGCATTTAACAAATGGGTGCAAAAGCAAGCGATAGCCACAGGAGCAGCCATAGCAGGWGATGGCAAAAGTCTGCGAAATACAGTYAGTAATTGCGATAACAGCCAACAGAACTTTATTAGTATGGTGTCCCTATTTTCACAACAACAGGGAACAGTGATCGTCACAGGGGTGATGGAAAACAAAAAAGAGAGTGAGATTAGCGTCATTCAACAGTTGCTATCACAGCTTAAGTTAGAAAATCATGTATTTACGATGGATGCTTTACACTGGCAAAAAAAACAGTCGA
>NZ_NDHW01000122.1 GCF_002251945.1 Pseudanabaena sp. SR411 | reverse complement strand
CAATGACTCGCAATGGCACGATGGGCAGTTTGGTCTAGTCTCTGTCATGGGCTAACTCGGTAACATTAGACACTCTTGTCTTATTTTCCTCCATCCTTTCCTTTTTAGGACTACCGATTGTTGTTGCCGAAATACTTCACTGACCACCAGTAAACGTTGATATCAGTGGGATAACGAATATCGACTAGAGCTACTGTTGCATCAAGTACCAAAGTGTATCATCATGCTTGCTTCAAATGGTGCTTTGTCGCTGTATTCTGACATCTCTAGAAAGTATTGCAAATATGGATTCTCGCGGATCTGTTCTACGGTCTCTTCATTACTTGTTCCTAATTCCTCTTTGATTATCAATGCTCCCAGTGCCATCCGAAAGCTCTTGGCTGGCGCTCCTTCGCCTAAATGGAAGATAGAAGGTCTCAAATGATACTTGTCCTTTTGTGGAACGTCGGCACATAAAATTTTATTGGTGCAAGGGTTTTTCTTGCTTTTGGGCTTTTCTCTTGCACTTTATCAGTTTTTTCGACCCTTGAAAACTAATAAATTCAACTGTTTCTGCCTTTTTCAGTAAGCCCTACTTATTTTTCTCTTCCCTTGAGAGCGGAATATGGGTTTAAAGAATCTCTTGGCTTGGATTTGAGCGCAAAGCGTTGTGAAAACTAAACCCAGATAATACCAAAGCCCAAAATAGTTATGCTATTTTGGGCTTTGGTATTACAAGCCATTACCGATCGCAAAGAAAGCTGACCAATAGAAAGGATGTTTATAATTTGGTGATTTAATTAGGGAAACCTGCGCTCTTTGTAGTACTTCAGCAATGGGGACATTACCTTTTTGTAGTTCGCCATAAAATGCTTCCATTAGAGCCTGTGTACCCGCATCATCAACTTTCCAGAGAGAAGCGATCGCACTTTTTGCCCCTGCTTTTTGGACTTGATAGCCGAAACCTAAAACTTCTACCCCATCACCGAGCTTGCCGATTCCTGTTTGACAAGCGCTTAATATAATCAAATCAATATTCGGAATTTGCCAATCACTGATTTCATTTAAGAGGATTTTATCGCCATTGCCAAAAATGATGAAGGAATTGTCTGGGATGCCCGTATTAAATTCAGCATGGGAGGCTAGATGGAGAATATTGTGGTCTTGGAATTTCGATTCGATCGCTTGGCGGCTAAACCTTTCTTCGGTTAAAGTGACTGAGTTTTGGAATGAATTGGCGATCGCTTGAACTTCTCTGAGCGTAGCAGGTAACCCCGATTGTCCAAATTTTTTCTCTCCTGCTTTACCACCAAATGCTCCTGCGAGGATATTGGGCTGAGTTTTGGGCTGTGGAGAAAAGTCGGACAGGCTATAGGCTATCAGATTACTGATTTGATATTTTTCAATCAGCCATTTCTTGCCGTCGTATAGTGCGGCAATAGGAACATATCGCATTTGCCTATCAGGTGCGTAGAGGATTGTCTGGGCTTTAACTTGGATGAGTTTTGCTTCGATGGGTTTAATCAGCAGATCGTAAAGGACTATAGCAGAATCTTTATAGTCCTCGGAAGTTGGATCGAGCAGTCCCGCTCTGTAATTATTAATTAGGGCTTCTAGCTCTTGTTGAGAGATTTTGACAGTGTAGTTGAGGGGTGGGGAGTTAGGTGAGAAGAGAATTAACTCGAGGCGATCGCTTAAAATTAATGGATAAAGCAGCACAGTGCTTTGGGGGATTTGTTGAAGATAGTCGGGAATTTTGTTTATTTCCGACATAGGGATTTGGCGGATTTGATTGGCAAGTTGAAGATTGATTTCGAGGCTATCCTCAAACTTTAAAAGCGGCAACTGACTACCAATCACTTTCTCTGGTTCTAAGAGCTTTACTCCTTGGGCGGTTCTATCATTCCCTTTCACATTTTTGAGATAATCTTCTAGTTCTTGAACTTTTAGTAGATCGAGGACTTGGAGGGCTTCCATTACTCGTCCTTGCGCTAGCAGTAAACTGGCAAGATGGCGATATGTACGAGCAACTGTATCTAAAAAAGACTTCTGTTCTTCTTTACTCAGTCCACGTAGATTTTTGCGGATAGATTCTTGAATATTAACTGATTGTTTGTAGGCAAGGATGGATAATGTTGGCTGGTTGAGGTCAGCAAAGATTACCCCCAGGTTATTGAGTACTCTCCCTTCTCCTTGGCGATCGCCGAGTTCGATCGTGATCGCTAAGTCTCTCTGGTAAAAAGGAATCGCTTTTTCGTACTGTCTGAGTTTGTTGTAAACAATGCCAAGCCCACCAACGGCTTTGCCCTCAGTGACGCGATCTTTGATTGCATAGGCGATCGCCAATTGTTGCTGGTGGAAGGTGAGCGCTTTTTGGTATTGACCTAATTCGCGGTAGGCAATACCCAGATTGCCAAGGGTACTTCCTTCCTCCTTGCGGTTTTCGATATCGCGGAATATTTCTAAAGCTTGTTGGTAAAAAGTAACGGCTTCCTTATATTTCAGTAAATTACTGTAAGCGATACCAAGGTTGTTAAAAGCCCGACCTTGACCATTAAGGTCTTTGAATTCGCGAGCGATCGCCAAATCCTGTTCATAAAAGGTAATTGCTTTTTGGTACTGACCTAACTCGCGGTACACAATGCCAAGTCCACCGAGCGCTCTGCCCTCACCTGCACGGTCTTTGATTTCGCGAGTAATTATCAGCTGTTGCTGGTGGAAATTGATTGCTTGCTGATATTTCCCCATCTCGCGGTAAGCAATACCCAGATTCCCCACAGCATTTCCTTCATTCTTTCGATCATTGAGTTCTCGGAATATTTCCACAGCTTGTTGGTAGAAGGCGATCGCTTTTTCGTATTGTCCTAGGAGGATGTAGTTAAGTCCCAGACTGTCGAGGGCATTTGCTTCCCCCCTGCGCTCCTTGAGTTCGCGGGCGATCGCTAAACGTTGTTGAAAAAAATCAACTGATTTGGTGTACTGCCCAAGCATGTAGTAAGCAATGCCGAGATTGTTCAGTACTTTTCCTTCGCCTTCACGGTCTTTGATTTCTCGATAAATTTGGAGTGTCTTCTGCCATGACTGAAATGCAGCTTGAGTCTGGTTATTGCGATATTGCTCTAATCCTTGGTTTAGCAGTCTCTCAGCCTCTGCTTTGTGGTCAGTTGATGCTTGCGCCCATAGGCGATCGCTACTCAACGCTTGTACAGATAAACAAGATAAAAGAGTTGTCAAGGCGATCGCGCTAAAACCTTTATTCATTGCCGCAACTGTCCTCCTAAATCACAAAACTTAATCTTGTCTCACAACTGTCCATCTAAACTTTACTAGCAAACGACTACAAGCCATTACTGATCACAAAAAATGCTGCCCAATAAAAGGGATGAAAGTCAATCGCTTTTTCGGATTATCTGAGTCTGTTGTAAGCCTTGTCCAAAAGTGCGATCGTACTCTGTAACACTATCAAATCCAAACAAATTATGAATAAGTCCGTAACGTTAATCATTTCAGGTGGACAAACTGGTGCAGACTGGGGCGGATTGCTAGCGGCGGCAGACTTGGGGATTGCTACGGGTGGGCTTGCACCGAAAGGCTACCGTACTGAGTTGGGTGAAAATTGGGAGCTTGCCAAGTTGGGCTTACAGGAATCCGATCGCGTAGATTATGAGATTCGCACTGTCCACAATGTCCAAACTGCCGATGCAACGGTTATTTTTGCCGATCGCCTTCATAGCGATGGGACAAGGCTAACCATTGAGTCTTGCATCAAGTATCAAAAGCCTTATCTCATCAATCCCAATGCTCTCACCTTGCATGATTGGCTAATCGAGCAGCAAGTCAAGGTGCTAAATGTGGCGGGTAATCGAGAATCAGTGGCGGAGGGGATAGGCGATCGCACAAGGCAAGTTGTGAGGGATGCTCTGAGTTTATGGGTGGTAGATGGCAAGCTGATTCAAGGGCATCGGGTTGCTTCGGGACTTTCAAAGGATAGTCCTTATGCTGAAGGCTCAATCTCTATGCAAATTCCCTTCTTCCAAAATCTAGGTTTAGATCTATCGACCTATTTTCGAGGCACTTTAAATCTTGATATCTCACCTTACACTTACACGATCCAGAAGCCCCAGTACACTTTTCGACAAGTAGATTGGACAAGTAATCATCCGCCTGAAGATTTTTCCTTTGTTTCCTGCCAAGTTCTTTACAAGGGCGATCGCTATGATGGTTGGGTGTACTATCCTCATCCTGAAACTAAGCTGCGTCATTTCCAAAATCCATCGGTGTTAGAGGTGATTGCTTTGCCTATTGCCGATCTTGTCTATGGAGAGTCTTTGCAGTTGCTCATTAATTCACAGGAAATTAGTCTGCATCAGTAGCATATGGTAATTATGTGATCTCAAAATCTTTAAATCGTACAACAGGTTTTTCCTTTTACAAGGTAAATGGGGAAAGTTAATTTTTTATTTGCTTGGCAATGTTGCTCATTATGCATGATACGCTGATCAGCATATAGTAGTGTAGAAAAAAAACTGGAGTGAACCCCATGACAGTAATGACATTTGGGCGTTTTATTGCAGAAGCCCGAAAAAAATTAAATATGACGCAAAAGGAGCTTGCAGGAAATGTTTTACGTGAAGATGGACAACCAATTTCTCCTCAGTATCTGAATGATATTGAACGAGATCGGCGAAGCCCGTCATCAGACCATATTGTTCAGCAGTTTGCGAAGGTACTCGATTTGGATGCTGATTATCTTCACTATCTAAATGGACGTTTCCCAGAACAAGAGAGACAGCAGCAACTAACTGAGGAGCAGTTCAGAGAAAGAATATTAGCTTTCCGTAAATAATAAAGAGTTACATCAAACAACTATATCTTATGGTCAAATTTATTTCTGACAAAACAGGTCGATTCTTTTCTCGTCCTTATTATCAACCAGAAGAACTAGATCATGCGTGTGAAGCAATAATTACCTCTTTTCTTCTATCAATGTATGGTGTAGTTAAGTTTCCTATTTCCACAGACGATATCATTCGATTAATTGAACAGAGAGTTAGCTATCTTGATACTTATGCAGACTTATCAGAGTTTGGAGAGACTGTAGAAGGAGTAACTGAATTTTTTCTAGGGGAAAACCCAACTGTGAAAATATCCACTAATCTGATGGAGGATAATCGACGTGAGAACAGACTCCGTACAACTTTGACTCATGAGTTTGGTCATGTCCATTTTCATAAGTCCTTGTTTGAAAAAGGGCATGACCAGTTAAGCTTGATTGCTTTTAAATCTGAGCAAGATATCATTATCTGTAAAAGAGAGAAAATACTAGACTCTCCTCGATATGATTGGATGGAATGGCAGGCAGGATATGCTTGTGGTGCATTTTTGATGCCTAAGTTGCACCTATTGAATTATATTGCTCAATTTACTGCTGGAAGTATTAGTAATTCAATAAACCTACTCCCTTCCCGCTATAAGATCAGTGAATTAATGAAAAGATAAAATCCAGTGTTTTTCGTAATTGTATTTTTGAGAGAAATTGACTGGATTCAAAAAACTGCTCTAGCTGATTAGTGATATCTCCTAATGTTT
>NZ_NDHW01000121.1 GCF_002251945.1 Pseudanabaena sp. SR411 | reverse complement strand
GTTGTAAAAGTCTGGTCAAAAACTTTGACAGAACTTTAGACAATGCTAATGCGAGAATTCATCTTTGCTTTATCAGGCTTATGCTTAAGCGCCTCGCTAAGGCTTCCTAAGATACCAAATGGGTTCTATAAGTTTCTCAATTCCTCTTCAATTGGGAATGCTCTGCCCAAAAACTCACTTAGCATTTGCAAATCAAATTTTTTTGTGATGCGCCTAGAAATAGTGGCGCAAATGCTAAGCCCCTACAGCATCTTGGTGTTTTCATTGCAAGTACAATTTAATGGATTTGCAGCCCAGAACTTTTATTCTGGGCTTGTTCTAGACTAAGCGATCGCTATAGGTGATCGCAAAAGTCGAAATAGTGATGATCAAAATCAATGGATAGACAATCCAAGAAGCGATATTTAAGTATTTAAAGGCTTTTTTATGCCCATCTTTTTCCAGTTTTGTGCCGATTACTGTGACCAGAATTGGTAGTAAACATAAACAGAAATAAACATAAAACACATATTCCATCGCTACGGTGTAGCCAACTTCAGGAAGTTGATTGTTAAAGGAAAGCAACAACACAATTCCTGATAGTAACGCTGAGGCAGGAGCCATCGTGCGTGGCACAAACATCGAATAGGGGAAGAATAGGCAGCAATAGGTTAAAAGCGAAAGCAAAATCAACGGCAACACGTTCTTAGAGAGAAATACTAAGGTCTTGCGCTGAAAAGTCATGCGAATGCTTAACCCAGGGTATTCCACTTGAGCATTTGACTGAAACAAATCAGGATCGCCTTGAGTGGAAGTACTGCGTGATGAGTCTTGGAAATAGGTAATATTTTTAAAATTCCAAAGCTGAAGCCCTTGGAATGGTTTGCGTTCCTCGGCTTCAGGTCTTGGCAATCTTAAGCCAACCTTATCGATCGCATAGATCAATCTCTCAGTCGATAGATTAGGATTATCAAACCGCAAGTTTAATCTTTGCGAATCAAAGGGATAATCGCGGAAATCAAAGGCATTCCGAAATTCACCACGCACCCGATAGAGCCGATAGTTTAAGCCATTGACAACTTGGGCTTTGATTGGGGCTTTACCATCAAATACAGGTGCAGTGGGATTAACACTATTACTGACTGCATCAGGAAACTGAATCTCCGTAGGTTCATCATTGCCGTTATAGCGGAACCACACATAAAAATCGGCGGTAAAAGTTGCCTTATCAATGCGATTCAGCTTATTGATATCCATTCCCGCATAAACTACACGCTGCCGCCAAAAATATTGATTGCCAGATTGAACAATGCTTCCAGATTGGATTTCTTTTGGTAAATTCAAGCGCTCAGGATTAGCGATCGGCGTAAATTGTTGGGATGCAGAAATCAATTTTTGATTTTGGAATTGAGCAAGGCGCACGGGCTGATCGCTATTGCGATCGCTGTTGAAATAAAGTAACCCCGTTAAGCCTCTGATGCCCACCTTACGATTATTTAGTTTCGCTAGTGCATCTCGCACCTGTTCGCGATCGCCTTCTACATTTGTGCCTTTAGGATTAACCTTACGAATTGCATCCACTGCTGCGATCGCTGCCTCATAAAACTTTGCTCCTAAATAGGAAGGAGTCTTGTTGTAGGCTTTTTGATACGCCGCTAGAAAGTCTTGGGCATCGGCTCCTGCACTATCAAACAGGATCGGCAATGGTACATACATGCCATCGGTAAAGAATCCCGCCGTTTTCTTCTCTTCATCATATTTCTCAAATCGCTTCGCAAAGGATTCCCTTCCCAATGCTTGCTCCCCTAAAACAGGATTTTTTAGCCCTTTCTGCTTGAGCGCCACCAAAAAGTCTTCGGCAACATCCTCCTTGGACATGGTTAAAAATAAAATTCCTGCTTCAGGCTCAGCAGCTAATTCATTGACGATTTGCTGCACTGAGGCTTTGCGATTAGCTGGATCAGAATCGATCGCCCAAGTCTTTTGTATTTTGCCATTACCATTGGCTTCAAAGGCTGACTTAATTACTTCCGATTGAGTCTGTTCATTTTTACTAGCTTTGTCATAAATCACACTTGCCGTCTTGAACTGGAGTACCTGCTGTGCATAGATTGACAAGGTTTTAGCTAGATCGGGATTGGTATAAATAATCCGAAAATAGTACGGGCGATCGCTGGTAACTTTAGGATTATTCGCCGTACCCGTAATTGCTGGTAATTTTTTATCTTGGTAAATGTTGCCAGCAGCGATCGAGGCATCGGAAGAGCGATGCCCCAATACCACTAGTGCATCACTTTTAGCAATGTCGTTAGCAACTTGAGTTGCCCCATCAGCATTGCCCTTGTCATCATAAATATTTAACTTAAGCTGACGACCATTAATCCCCCCCTCGCGATTGGTCGTATCAATATATAGCTTGATGCTATCAACGATTTCCTGCCCACCACTGGCTGCATCTCCGCTCAGAGATGCAGCTACCGCGATCGAGATCGTATTGCCTTCAGCCCTCAATCCTTGCGGATATAAGCCGCCAAGGGATACCACGATCAAGAGGGTGGTCAATGCGATCGCACAGAACCTTACAACTGTCTTACCCATGAAATTGCAGCCGTCCTATTTGAAAATTGCTAAGGCGTAAATTAAACTGTCTCGCAATTTTATGGCTTTGAGATACCGTCAAAACACCCAAAACGAAAAGAGGTCACAAAATGACCTCTTTTCGTCTGTGATTTTGAATTTTGAGGGCGAATGATGGGAATTGAACCCACGAATGGTGGTACCACAAACCACTGCCTTAACCACTTGGCTACACTCGCCATTTAACCGTTATTTATAGTACTACTGACTTGTGCATTTACACAAGCCCTTTTTTAAAAATTTCTAGTAATTCAGCAAGAATCAGCACTTTGTCTAAACTTAAGTCTCAAAACCCTCTTTAATTGCCCCTTGCCAAAGGGGGAAAACTAGAAATCTTGTTCCCTCCTCTTTGCAAGGGGAGGGCTAGGGTGGGGTAAATTTTAAATGGGAAATCACCTTAATGAGCCTAGACATAAATGAATGTAGACCACATTCTTAGCAATCGCTATCGCATAAGCCAAACCATAGGTATTAAACAAGTTGGTGCGATCGCCTTATCCGTCTATCTAGCCGAAAATTTAGAAATACCGATCGCACCTAAGCCTTTTTGTGTAGTTTATTTCTGGCAAATTTCAGGCGAAAGCACCCTAGATCATGAAGCGATCGCCACGAAGCTTTATGAAATTGGACAAAACTATACGCTAGCCCCTAAAGTCCAAGCTTTTTTTACAGAAGAAGAGAATTGCTATTTGGTGCGTGAATATTTGGAAGGTTATGAATATCTAGAAGAATTTAGCCGAATAGTTAATGATTTTACAGATCCAGAAGCAAATGATTCAGAAGTAAAAAAGCCCTCAGAAGTTTCTACGGTTAAAGCTTTAGCGATCGGGCAAGCGTGGGCAAAATCGCTTGTCAAAATCCCCGTTATGATTAATCGTCGCCAGCTAATAATTAGCGCTAGTTCAGCGATCGCAGGTTTTACATTAGCGATATTGCTGGAAAAGCTCAAGCCCCAACCAACCCCGATCATCATTGCTGAACCGCGACCAGTGCCTGAACCACCCAAAGATCCGATCAAGAGAGGAGACAAAGCCTTTCGTGATAATTTGGGTAATGGTATCTATATGGAAATGGTGCGAATTCCTTCAGGACGATTTGCGCTGGGTTCGCCACCCAATGAAATCGGCAGACGAGAGAGCGAATCTCCCATATCTGAGGTACAAGTTCCTGCTTTTTACATGGCAAAATTTGCAGTTACTCAAGAGCAATGGGTAGCGATTATGGGGATTAATCCCGCCATGTTTCGGGAAAATCTGCAATCACCTGTGGAAAATATCTCTTGGCTAGAAGCTCAAGATTTTTGTCGTAGATTAGCAGGGCAATCGCAACATCTTTATCGCTTACCCAGCGAAGCTGAATGGGAATATGCCTGTCGGGCTGGCACAAATACGGCATACCATTTTGATGATAGTCCCACCCAACTTGCTGATTATGCATGGTTTATGGACAATGCTAATAAGCGATCGCATCCTGTCGGGCAGAAAGTCCCCAACCCTTGGGGACTATACGAAATGCATGGTGGTGTTTGGGAATGGTGTGAGGATGTGTGGCACGATAATTTTAATGGCGCACCTGCGGATGGATCGGCATGGGTACGCGATGGCTATAGCAGTCGGCGCGTGCGTAAAGGCGGCTCATGGAGCAATGAAGCACGGTTATGTCGCGCTGCAAGTCGTGAATGGCATTGGCAAAGCGATCGCTATAACGACATCGGCTTTCGCGTAGTTATTTCGGCATTGGTCAGCTAATACCAAAACACAAAACGGCTAAGCCGTTTTGTGTTTTTCCAAATAAATGAAGGCAGCGCAAAGTGCTGCCTTCATTTATTTGGAAAAACATGCATTGCTCTATTTTGAGAAACTCATCAAATCGCGTACAATACGATTTTTAACCATGCAAGATACTGCTGAATATACCTGCGCTTTTTGTGGGGAAACCAATACGACCTTTGTGGATTTCAGTGGGGGAATGCAGCAGTCGTATGTGGAAGATTGTCAGGTTTGTTGTCAGCCCAATATTTTGTATATTCAGATTGACGAAGACACCCTAGATATTGAAATTAACAGTGAACCAGAAAGTTAGAGTAAGGAACCAAATTTTTGATAGCGCGGCTTTGCCGCGCTATCAAAAATTTGGTTCTTTATTTTACAGCAAAGTCCTTATTAGCTCTCATCCGAAAAACCGATACTGGTTCACTTAAACCTTTTAAAAATACAGAACTCTCTTCGCAAATATAATGTTTTATCGCCTCGATCGCTTGAGCTTGATTGCGTAAAGAGGTCGTGAATACAATGTCATTGCCTTCACTTAGTCCTTGGACTCTTGCTGCTGTGTTAACGGTTGTGCCAAAGTAATCCGAGCGATCGTTGAGATTAACACTAATACAAGCACCCGCATGGACACCAACTTTGAGAATTAGTTGCTGCTCCGCAGATTCAAAACGACGATTAAAATCTTGCATTTTTGACTGCATGGCGATCGCGGCTTTGAGTCCATCATCTGGCGAAGTAAATGTTGCCATAATTGCATCACCGATCGTCTTAATTACGGCTCCATTATGCTGATCAACAATTTCAAAGAGAAAGTCAAAATGTTGACGTACCAGACTATAGGCTTGAGAATCCCCTTTTTGACTATAGAGAGCAGTAGAGCCAGCTAAATCAGTAAAAAGAATAGTGACTTGTCGAATCAGTAAACTTTCATTGGGAGGCATGGTTTCACGGGGAAATAGCTCGCGAAACATTTGTAAGGTTAAGAGCCGATGTCCTGAAACTACGCCATATTTTGCATCGTTATGAGCGCGAAATACTGGATCATTTGCTTCCTGTGGTAGCGATCGCAATCGTTCATCGATACTAAAGGTGACTCGTACCTGTTGGTCAGCATCAGATTCATGCTTATAATGACATACGGGACAAACATGCCATGTTTTAAGCTCGCCCAATTGAGTTCCCGCAAAATCAACTCCCTGACATTTAGGGCATTGAATATCCCAATTCAGAGTCACAATTCCTTCCTTCAGCGACATTACTAAAAGCTTTAAGGTTTCGCGCTCTGAGAGTTTTAATTGTTCAGCAATGAGACGAGGATTGGTATGGTAGAGAAATCGACTATCTTGCCCCTGTAAAAAATCGATGAAATTACCCTGCTCAATCGTGCTAACTCCATACTGAACCAAGGACTTTACCGCTTGGGCGATCGCCTGATTAGTCCTGTTTTTTGATGAATTAAAGAGATTTAGCATAGTTACATTTTCAATATCGCTAAGGCGATTAATTTGGCTGTTTATGAACTGATGCGTCTCAAATGTACTTCCCAAAAAATGAGAATAAAGCCGCTTTGTGCGGCTTTATTCTAGAGAACGCTAGCTAGCAAAGCTTTTTGAGCATGAAGACGGTTTTCGGCTTCATCCCAAATGCGTGACTGTGAGCCTTCCATTACTTCATCAGTAATCTCTTCACCACGATGGGCTGGTAAGCAATGCAGAGCAATCGCTTGTTGATCGGCTAAAGCCATTAGTTCTGCATTCAACTGATAGGGCTGGAAAATGGGAATGCGATCTTCTGCTTCTGACTCTTGCCCCATACTTGCCCATACATCGGTGTAAAGGACATGAGCAGCCCGTGATGCTAATTTAGGATCTTCGGTGACAATAACTTCCGAATTTTCAGCTAAAGCTTTGGCTTGAGCGACAATGGTGGGATCTGGCATAAAGTTTTTGGGTGAGGCAATCCGCACATTCATCCCCACAAGGGCGCAACCAATCATCAGAGAATGTGCCATATTATTACCATCACCGAGATAGGTAAGGGTTAGCCCTTTCAAAGAGCCGAAGTTTTCCATCACGGTTAGCAAATCTGCAAGCACTTGGCATGGATGTTCTAAATCGCTGAGGGCATTGATAATCGGGATCTTCGAGAATTTGGCAAAGGTTTCTAATTCTGCTTGCTCAAAGGTACGAATCGCCAAAACATCTAAATAGCGATCGAGAACTCTGGCAGTATCTTCTATGGGTTCGCCACGACTGACTTGGGTCACATTTGGATCGAGGTCAATCACATGTCCCCCCAGTTGATGCATGGCGACGGTAAAGCTAACTCGCGTTCTTGTTGAGGCTTTGCGAAACAGCAATCCAAGAGTCTTACGCTGAAAGTCAAACTGGACTTCTCCTGCTTTGAGTTGTTTTGCAAGTGTCAGCAATTCCTGAATTTCGCTTGGTTGCAAATCTGCCAAACTAAGAAGATCGCGTCCCTGAAGGTTTCCCATTGTTGTTAGTTAGAAAAGATCTTGTAATGACTGTATCATCAACTTACAGCGCTTTACCCTGATTAAAAATGGCTTTTCTGGGAAAGTAATGCAAAGCAGTGTTTTCCTGAAAAAGCGATGGGTTTAGCGCTTCTGCTAAGCAATATAGCAATCTTAACTGAGTTGTGAGAGTGCGCCCCTTCGGGGCGCACTCTCACAACTCATCCCAATGCAATTAAACCTAGTTTCTAGGTGAATCTATGAAGTTAACCTCCTTAAAACTAAATACATTCAAGCTCTCTAAGCATTATTACCTTTGGCTATTAGTGGGAATTGCAGGTTTAGTTTTTGGAAGTGAGATTGTAGCCCGACTAGTCGGCGAGATTCTATGGTTTCAAGAGGTGGGCTATTTGCCCATGTATTTATTACGGCTTGCCGTGCAAATTGGATTAGGAATTGTGATCTTCGCGATCGCCTTAGGCTATCTCTTCAGAAATTTGCAGATTGCCGAAACACGGAAATATGACGATCTGCCTACTGATACCGAACAGAGGCAAGCAAAACTACGCAAGCGATCGCCTCTTAATAAACAACTAAATAAGCAATTAAATAAGCAACAAGCAATATCCTCAAAATATATCCCCACATCTCTGCGGCTACGTTGGCTTTTGCCGCTAGTTTTAGGTTTGAGTTTACTAACTTGTTTGCTCGTAACGCATTATGGACAGGTGGCGATCGCGCAATGGCGACCTGCATCAAGCCAGCCAAGTATTGCCCCAATCGCACCTTTACTACTCAGACCAGAACTGCTCGGTCAATTGGCAACGCAGTTATTAACTGAAAGGTTGTCGGCAATTGCCACGATGGGGATGGCGATCACCTTGTTGGTTTATCCCAAGTTGGTGTTGAAAGCGATCGCTGTCTTGATCAGTGTCTTCACTGCATGGACGGTCTCACGTCAGTGGATGCGAATAATTCCTTACTTGCAGCCTACTAGTTTTGATCGCACTGAGCCAGTGTTCAATCAAGATCTGAGTTTTTATATATTCAATTTGCCCACGTTAGAAGTTTTAGAATTTGGGCTAGTTGGCATTTGTTTATATGGTTTTATCGCAGTTCTCCTAACCTACTTGCTATCAGGAAATAGCCTGAGCGAAGGTAAATTTATCGGCATTTCCCACGATCAACAGCGTCATCTCTACGGACTTGGAGGAGTGTTGATGGTGGTGATTGGGTTTAGTTATTGGCTCAATCGTTACGAGCTTTTATATTCACCGCGTGGGGTTTCCTACGGTGCTAGCTATACCGATACGGTGGTGCAATTGCCTGTCTACACAGAACTAAGTATTCTCGCCTTCGCGATCGCCATTTACTTAATTCTGCGGTGGATTAGATTTCATCGCCAACCTGTAAGCCGTAAGCCAATAGTATTCGCCCTAGTTTTATATCTGGTGATGGCGATCGGGCTAGGTGTCGGTTTGCCGATCGCCATACAATCTTTGGTCGTGCAACCCAATGAGCTAGCCCGCGAACAGCCCTACATCAACCGTACAATCTCATTCACTCGTGAAGCATTCGGACTCGAAAGTATTAATTCTCAAGTTTTTAATCCACAGGGCAAATTAACCGAAAAATCCATTCAAAATAATGATTTAACGGTTCGCAATATTCGGCTTTGGGATAAACAACCCCTACTTGCCACCAATCGCCAACTTCAACAAATCCGTCTTTACTATAGTTTTCCTGATGCAGATATTGATCGTTATACGATTAATGAAGAGAAGCTATCCAAAACTGCGGCTAGTCAGCAACAGGTACTCATCGCCGCGAGAGAATTGGACTATACGGCAGTTCCTAAAGAAGCACAAACTTGGGTAAACCAGCATTTGATTTATACCCATGGCTATGGCTTTACCCTCAGTCCAGTCAATCGTGTTGGTGCGGGTGGACTACCTGAATATTTTATTAAAGATATTGGCATCACCGAAGGCAGTCCTCTCACTACTTCTAGCGAGGCTGTGCGAGAGAGTATTCCGATTGGTGCGCCACGTATTTATTACGGAGAGAATACTAATACCTATGTGATGACTGGAACCAAGGTTAAGGAACTCGATTATCCTAGCGACAATGATAATGTTTACAACATTTATGATGGAAGAGGTGGAGTTTCCCTTAATTCCTTTTGGCGGCGGATGTTGTTTGCTAAATATCTAAATGATTGGCGGATGGCGGTGACTCCCGAATTCCTGCCCGAAACTAAGTTGTTATTTCGGCGGAACATCATGCAAAGGATTCAGGCGATCGCTCCTTTTTTACGTTATGACAGTGATCCCTATCTAGTAGCAGCCAAAGCAAGTGCCCAAGCAGAAGATCCTAGCTCTCTCTACTGGATTGTCGATGCTTATACCACCAGCGATCGCTTTCCCTATTCTGATATTGGCAATGAAGGAATTAATTACATTCGCAACTCGATTAAAGTTGTGATTGATGCCTATCATGGTCATGTGGATTTCTATATTGCTGATCCTAGTGATCCGATTATCCGCACATGGGCAAGGATTTTCCCCGATTTATTTAAACCCCTCAGTGCAATGCCTGAGCCACTGCGGCAGCATTTACGCTATCCTGTGGATTTATTCTCAATTCAATCAGAACGCTTGATGACCTATCACATGACTGATGCTCAAGTGTTCTATAACCGTGAAGATCAGTGGCAAATTCCCAATGAGGTCTATGGTGATAAACCTCGTCTGGTGGAACCCTATTATTTAATTACAAGTTTACCTGAAGTTCCCTTTGAGGAGTTTATTCTCCTATTACCGTTTACGCCCAAGGAACGTACAAATCTGGTGGCATGGTTAGCGGCAAGGTCAGATGGAGAGAACTATGGCAAGCTTCTTCTCTATACATTTCCTAAGCAAATTCTTGTCTATGGACCCGAACAAATTGAAGCCAGAATTAACCAAGATCCCGTAATTTCTCAACAAATTTCGCTCTGGAATCGTCAAGGCTCACGAGTAATTCAAGGCAATCTACTGATCATTCCCATTGAACAATCGCTTTTGTATGTGGAGCCGCTCTATTTAGAATCAACTCAAAACAGATTGCCGACTCTAGTACGTGTAATTGTCGCCTACGAAAATCGGATCGTGATGGCTCAAACTTTACAACAGGCGATCGCTGCCATCTTTAAGCCAGAGCAAGAGATTACACCGCCAATCATCCGCCCAGTCGAAGCACCAGTCACACCACCTTAAGAAATAGAGGTTGCTATGCAACCTCTATTTCTTAGATTTTTACGCCAGACTTACGGGCAATCCAAATTTCCCAATTGCGGAGAAAACTCGATCGCGCCTTAAATATGGTGGATATCGATGGCTTGAATACCAACTCTTCACAAGGAGGCTGTACCAAAATTGTAAATAAACCTAAGCGATTACCAACAATGGTATCCGTAAATAGGCGATCACCCACCATCGCCACTTGGGAAGCTGGTAATTCCATAGCTTCGAGAACTTGACGTACCACACGACGCGATGGTTTGGCTGCTCGACTACGATAGGGAAGGTTTAAGCTCTCAGCGACTCTCTGAATGCGGCGATCGCTAAAATTATTACTCGCTAACCAGATGGGATATTGTGGACGCATTAGCTCCACCCAAAGATGAATTTTTTCTGATACATCAAATTCATCATCACCGATCAATGTATTATCCACGTCCAAAATCAAGCCTCGTAACCCGTAGGTTTCCATGAGCTGTGGCGTGATCGCGTAAATGGGTGATGACAAAACTAGGTCAGGAGCAATAAGTTGCCAAGCTTTCACAAATATTTTGAGAATGTTAATTAAATAATTAAGAATATCTTACAGCGCTTTGCGTTAGAACAGTTGAGCAAAGTGTTAGAGGACATGATATCCCGCGCTACGCGCGGGATATCATGTTTTACTGTTTGGGCGTTTTTTGCTGGATTTTTTTATCGATTGCTTGTAATGCTTTTTCGTGTTCCTCTAAAGTCCGACTAAAGACATGACTGCCATCAAACTTAGCCACAAAAAAGAAATAGTCAGTAGTCGCTGGATCAAGAGTTGCCTTGAGACTCGCTAAGCCAACTGAAGCGATCGCCCCAGGGGGCAAACCTTCATTTAAATAAGTGTTATAAGGCGAAGATGTCCGCACCTGTTCTAACGTGAGCGGATTTTCAGGCGTTTGGCGAATATTTAAACCATATTCAACCGTAGGATCGGATTCTAAGCGCTTATTTTGTTTCAGGCGATTCCAGAAAACACCAGAAATGATCCGTCGCTCTGATTCAATTACCGCTTCTTTTTCGACAATACTTGCCAGAGTCACCCAATCTTTGAGACTGATTTTGACCTTCGGTTTACCAGACTGATTGTCTTGATAAAGCGGCAAAGCCACTTCCTCGAAGCGATTAAGCATCAAATCAATAATCCGATCAGGTGTCGCTTCCGATGGCAAGATTTGATAAGTGTCAGGAAAGAGAAATCCTTCTAGACTAGGAATATCTTCAGGGAGCCAAGTGCGTCGCCTTGGACTGATCCGCTGAGCCGCGATCACAAAATCCTTAGCCGCAAAAAAACCCTGCTCTTCAAATAAGCTTGCCATTTGCGCGATCGACCAACCTTCAGGAATCGTAAATCTTACTTCCGAAGATTTGGCAGTCTGGATTTGGGCTACAACTTCTGGTAATGACTGATTTGTGGCAAAGTCATAGGTTCCCGATCGCAGGGCTACTGACTCACTACTTCGCAGCGACTGCCACGTTACCCACAAACGCAAAGCTAAGCTAGAACGAATTACGCCTGCTGATTCTAGCTCTTGGGCGATCGCTTGGGTTGGCATCCCATCGGATATCGTTAATCGAATTTTTGCCCCAATATTGCTAGGTGCTGCACTTGCCCAAATCCACCAAGAACTGCTAACAAAGCCAGTAACAAGGATAGTTAAGGGAACGGCAACACCATAAAATAGCCAATTAGAACTCTTCTTCGGCATCTTCTGTGCTGAGGACATGGTCTAGATATTGCTCCACATAAGGCTCAAGGGCTGCCATTTCCTCAGGTGTAAGGACTTCAGGCTGACCATCATCTCCTACTTTAGCAATAAACATCAGAGGATCGAGGGATGTAAATACAGAAAAAGCTTGCTCTTCGTAGTAGAAATGCGCTAGTTCTTGAAATTCACCACAATTGCCATCTTCTTCGGTATCGATCTCGATGATATCTTCTTCAGTTGGCTCAGGTAATTCACCTTCAACCGTCAATGTATGTGCCGAACGTTTTAGTGAAAGATTTTGTTCTGCTAAAACCGCCTGAGCTACTGGGAAAATTAGATCAATTTCCTCTTCGGTGACATCGACTAATTCAGTTTCTTCTTCGTCATCGGTTTCTTGCCATGCAAAGATTTGCACAGAAAAGTCCACTGGTTGCAGCAACAAATATTCGGTGCTGTCCACTTTAAACGCGGTTTCGACAGTGCAAGGCAAGCTCTTACCTGCGTCATCCTTAAGTACGATCGTCGATCCTTCCATAGATTGCTGTTTTGTATCCTATAGCACTACTAGCTCAGAGAAACCCTCTTGTATAAGGCTTTTGGCGCTTTTAAGCATTATGACAGCAAAGGGGACAGTTTATAGAAAAGTCTCGCTTTGCAAGATTTTTCTATGGGATTGGTTGACGCTTTAGCGCTAACCATTGTTGCAAGATTAGTGCAGCCGCCTTGCGATCAATCATTTCCTTGTTATGTCTTGTGGAAATACCTTGCGATCGCATCATTTCTTCGGCTTCGTAGGAGGTTAAGCGCTCATCGACAAATTCTACTGAGATCCCTAATTGCTTGGCAGCACCATTGGCAAATTTTTGGACATGTTTGGCTTGATGACCGAGGGAACCATCCATGTTGTAGGGCAAGCCAACTACAAGGGTATCAATATCGCGCTCGACTATTAGCGATTGCAGGATTGCCATGTCTTCATCCCATGATTTACGAGTAATTGTAGTGATGCCATGCACAGATATACCAAGGCGATCGCATCCTGCTACCCCAATCCTTTTTCTACCGACATCTAGCCCTAACGCTGCATATTGCATAAATTAATTTTATAGCTGTCGCTAGTCATGTTAAAGCAAAACCCAAAAGGAGAGTAGCGGCGCTACTCTCTTTTGGATTTGTGTGTCGTGCTTTGCACGACACGCTATTGGTTTTGAAATGGTTGAACTTTTTGTATTAGTGTTTGCGATCGCGCAATGATCGTCGTCCAGTCATCTTCTGCGATCGCCTCTGGTGAAAACAAATGACTAGAAATGCCCACCGCGATCGCCCCAGCGGCAAGAAATTGATCAGCATTTTGAATCGTCACCCCACCCGTGGGAATGAGCGGAATATCGCGCAACACAGGCTGTAAGCATTTTAGATAATCAACACCACCAAATACCTTGATTGGGAAAACCTTAACTGCGGCTGCTCCAGCCTGCCAAGCCGTAATTATTTCCGTCGGGGTCAGCGCTCCAGCGATTACAGGAATATTATTCTCGACACCTTTAGCAATCAGTTCAGGATTGGTATGAGGTGTAAAGAGAAAGCTACAACCACAAGCGATCGCTCTTTCTACACTATCAATGTCTAAAACCGTGCCTGTACCAATTTTGCAATCAGGTAACTCCTGCTGCAATTTGGGAATCAGGGACTCGGCGCGATCGGTATTCCATGCAATTTCGATCAGCTTAATCCCACCTGCGGCGGCGGCAAGTGCCATTTCCCTTGCAGTCACAACATTATCAGCACGAATAACGGCAATAATGCGATGCTGCTGCAACAAACTGATCCAAGGATTCACAGGTTTTGTGCAAAAATTTGCATTGTCGATCAACTGCCAAAGATCATTACACAAAGCTTTGTTTTTGCAAACCCAATGAATACGTCTAAAGAACAAGGGGCTTAAGCCCCTTGTCTTGCTGAGGTTGCAAAAGTTGGGATGTCCTCATAGGCTTTCGTGCTTCATAATATGTTTTGGATAACAAATTATAGAGAATATCTATGGCTTTGAATGTAGGCGATCGCGCCCCAGATTTTAGCGTGGCTGATACCCACGGCAATATTGTGACCCTTTCTAGTCTCAAAGGTAAGCGGGTTGTTCTATATTTTTATCCCCGTGATAACACCCCTGGATGCACCAAAGAAGCTTGTGGTTTTCGCGATAACTACGCTCAGTTTCAAGCAAAAAACACCTTGATTTTTGGTGTTAGCACCGATGATGCTAAGTCCCACCAAAAGTTTACAGAGAAGTTTGACTTACCTTTCCCGTTGCTTTGCGATGTCGAAGCTCAAGTTGCCACAGCCTACGAGAGCTACGGCAAAAAACAAATGATGGGAAAAGAGTATATGGGTATCTTCCGCAATACCTTTGTGATCGATCCAGAAGGTAAAATCGAGAAAATTTATCTCGCCGTCAAAGCCGAACCCCATCCTGCCCAAGTTCTCGCGGATATCTAAGTAAAGAGGAGGCGCGAAGCGCCTCCTCTTTACTTGATAGCACCAAGCGCTGTAAAAATTTCTGAGGTGTTAAACATTGAATCAAAGCAAAAGTAAGCCCGCTAACTCAACTAAATTAACCAATTGGGTAATTCGCGATCGCCAATTTATTTGGGGCGATCGCACATACCTGATGGGAATTTTGAATGTTACACCCGATAGTTTTAGCGATGGCGGTCAATATAATTCACGGGATGCAGCGTTAAAACAAGTCGCGCAAATGCTGCCTTATATTGACATTCTCGATATTGGTGGCGAATCGACAAGACCTAATGCTCAGCCAGTGAGTGCTGAAGAAGAAAGCGATCGCATTTTGCCGATCATCGAAGCAGTTCGAGCTGAATATCCCCAATTACCCATCTCCGTTGATACAGTCAAAGCAAGTGTCGCTCAAGCCGCGATCGCCGCAGGAGCCGATATGCTCAACGATGTGTCCGCAGGCAGATTTGATTCTGAAATGCTACCTCTAGTAGGAAAGCTGCAAGTGCCAATTTTTTTAATGCATATGCAAGGAGAACCACGCACGATGCAAGAAAATCCTAAATATCGCGATGTGGTAAAGGATGTGAAGCAATTTCTTGCCGATGCGATTTTGGTCGCCAAAGCTTGTGGCATTCCTAAGGATCTAATTGCGATCGATCTAGGGATTGGTTTTGGAAAAACTACTGAACATAATCTTCAACTTTTAAGAAATTTGCAGGCCTTTCAAGAAGTTGGCGCACCCTTGTTAATGGGGGTATCACGTAAAAGTTTTATTGGTAAGCTTTGCGATCGTCCCGACCCTAAAGATCGCCTATTTGGAACCATTGCCGCATGTACAGCCTGTATTGCAGGGGGAGCAGATATTCTACGAGTACATGATCCCAAAGAAATATTTGATGCTTGTCAAATCAGTGATGCAATATATCGACAAAATGAGCTTTGAGAACCTATCGATATATTGCATAATCTCCATGCATAACTGCCAATATCAAAAAGTATCCGTAACAGTCCATCAGTTACAATAGCCAAACAGGATGTAGGCTTTAATACAATCCAGTAAAGTTTGTAATCATTTTTTAGAGGGCAAGACGTGCCACAGGCTAAGCATTTGCTGATTGGTTCCACCCGATCAGGCAGTGGAAAATCAGCAACAATTCTGGGATTAACATATAACTTGCAAGTTAAAGGTTACAAGATTGGCTATGGTAAGCCAATAGGTACTTTTACGACCAAAGAATTACCCGAATCAGCCGAACGCACTGAAGCTGATGTGGAATTTATTAAGCAAGCGCTAAATTTGCCGCAATCACTTTTGCGACCCACTCTCCTTAACCTTGACCGAGCCGCCCTTCAGCGTCGTCTATCTGGTGAAGATACAGATGACTACAGCAATAAGCTGGATGAATATAAAAAATTAATTGAAGGCGATCTCGTACTTTTAGAAGCTCCGGCTAATACGGCTGAAGGTGCGATTTTTGGGCTTTCCCTAGAGGAAATGGCAGATCAACTTGAAGCTCCTATTTTGTTGGTCATGCGATTTGGCTCGCTGTTAGTAGTTGACCATATCTTGATGGCAAAACAACGCTTTGGTGATCGCCTGTTAGGAGTGGTGATCAATGACATTCCTGATGAGCAATACGAAACAGCGCTGGAGATTCTCCACCCTTATCTTGAAAATCAAGGCATTCCCGTATTTGCCCTCATGCCTGAGAACCGCACTTTGCGAAGTGTGAGCGTCGCGGAAATTATCGAGCAACTGGGAGCAAACATCCTCTGCCGTCCTGAAAATATTGATTTAGGCAAAATCATGGTTGAGGAACTCAAAATTGGGGCGATGGATGTCAACTCCGCCCAAAGCTATTTCCGTAAGTCCTACAACAAAGCTGTAATTACAGGTAGTAGCCGCATCGATCTCCAGTTTGCCGCACTAGAAACATCAACAAATTGCATAATTCTGACAGGTCGTCCTTTTATTAGTGATGATGTCGCTCATAAGGCTATGGAATTAGGTGTGCCGATCCTCTCAGTCAGCAAAGATACCCTCAGCACGGTCAGTATTATCGAGGGTTGTCTAGGGCAAGTGCGCTTGCATGAGGGAGTTAAAGTAACCAGCATTTGCGACATGATGGGCAAACACTTCAACTTTGATCGCTTCTTGAAACTCATGAACATTAAAGCTCTAGCTACAGCTTAAAAAGAAAGAGAGAGCGCTTTGCGCTCTCTCTTTCTTTGGGGATTTTACATTTCTTGTAAGGTTTTCCAACCAGGTAGCCATAGCGATCGCCTTTTTAGAGCCTTAGCATTGAGCCAAAACCTTACGGAGTCATCACAAGCTGCTTTGATTTCTGCAAAAACTAAATCTCCTTCATTTTTGCGATTTACCACCACAAAATGTCGCCACCCAAAGTTTTCTTGCATCGCTGTCCATTTAGACCCAATTAGATGCGGAAATTTTTGTTTTTTGGTCATATCACCTCATAAAAAATGCGGCTAGCCGCATTTTTTATGTCTAATCAATATCGTCGTCATCATTGTCGTCGTCGTCATCATCAATGTAACTAGGGTCATCGCCTAACATCAATTCACTTAATTCTTCAGCTTCATCATCAAACTTTAAGCTCGACTCAGTACCTTCTCTAGCAATTAAGCGCCCTGTGGACTCTAGCCAATCAAGGATAGACACTTCCTGTTGCGTAGGGATGAGTGCTGCGGGTTGGTTGCGACGCTGAACGCGCAAAGCGGGGTTGTTAATCATAAAAAATATCAAATAAAAATCTTTAGTCTCTTTCAAGCAGTGTGCAAAGCTCACTACTTGAAAACACTTCTTGCAAATTTAGAAACCTGCGGGCAAACCTAAGCCACCAGTGAGGTCTTCCATTTTTTGTTTCATTGTACCAGTAGAAAGCTGATAGGCATCCTTGAGGGCTGCGAGTACTAAGTCTGATAAAACTTCTGCACCTTCATTCAAAGCTTCAGGAGCAATTTCCACACTTTGAGGTTCTTGGTTGCCGCTTAGGGTAATCTTCACTAAGCCGCCGCCCGATTCACCAGTTAGACGCAATTCATCTAATTCTTCCTGTAGCTTTTTTGCGCCTTCTTGAATTTGCTGCGCTTTTTGGAAGGCTTCTTTCATTTTGCCTAAACCAAAGCCAAATCCTTTTCCGTCTGACATAGCAGTATCAGTTTTATCCTAAGTTTTCCTGTACATTATGTCACTAATCTGCGCGATCGGGTAAGTACGGTCATTGCTAACTATTAGGCTTCTTTACCTAGCTAGTTGTTTAGGACTTCGTTACCAAAATCTTGTTTTTTGCTGAATTTGTAAAAGTCCACAGTTGCTCCCCAAATGGCTGTGCCTGTTTCAGGATCAACTCCGCGATCGCCACTCCAAAATTCATCAGCGCTAACCTCAAAGCCTAGGACAACTTGGCGCGATTCGTTTAAATATTGAAAACAACATTTTGCATCCTTGGGCATTTCGGCTTTGTAGCGACCATTGGCAAATGAGATATCTAATAAGCAACCAGAGAGGGGTTCGATGTCATTAATGGTGATTTGATTAAGCCGATCGTGATCGCGTCCAGACCCCGACCATGCCGCAGGATCTTTAAATCCCCAATATTTCACTTGAATTTTGCCGTCATTTTCTACAAATTGCAAAATGCGCTGACGATAAGGGCGATCAAGGATCAGGGCATTGGCTTGTTCGGCAAAGATGGCAATGCTGCCCAAAACGTTAAATGGGATGGGACGTTGCCACCAGACTAAGTTCACAAACCAAACAGGTTGATCTAACGATTGTTCGCGGTTGCTAAATTCACCTGCCATCCATGATGCAAGTTGTAAAAGTTGACTAGAAATATTCATGTTTCAAATCTAATTTCTCAAAGTTCAGTGTATCGGCAAGATCAGCAATATTATTCCCACAATATTTGCACTGAATAATCATTAAAAGCGCGATCGCAGCCGATATATCGTTAAGTTGTTATTTATTGCTTGAGAAATTAGAAGGTATTTGTAAAAAAGATTAAGCAGAAAGCCTCTTGAGCATGAGAGGAATCATGGCAGAATKAACAACAGCCTCACTTACTTCAGGAAGACGTTCRTAGTCTTTACTCAATCTTCGCTGCTTACCAAGCCAAGCAAAAGTACGTTCTACAACCCAACGACGAGGTTCTAACTTAAAGCCCTGCTCTCTTTTTTCGGACAGAGTTAAATTGATACCCAAGCTATCCATTAAATTGATACCCAAGCTATCCATCAAAGATTGGAATTTGCGACCACGATAACCTAAATCAATCCAAACTTGTGCCAATTCAGGTTGACTTAATTTACCAGCCATGACGACAGTTCGTGCAGCAACCACATCCGCAATGTTGGCAGCTTGTACCAATATCACCAATACTAATCCGAGCGTGTCAACTACGAGCGTGTCAACTAATAGATGCCTTCTACGACCGTTGACTTTTTTATTGCCATCAAAACCTCGATCCTCACCGCCAACATCTGTAGTCTTGGTCAATCATGGCAGCAGTTACGTTTTTTTGTTTTCCTGCCTTTTCTCTTACCTTATCTCGCAGCTTTTCATGAATTYCTTCAATGATTCCCTTGMGTTGCCATCGCCGAAAGTACATATATACTGTGTCTGATGGCRGAAAATCATGCGGGAGCRTATCCCAAGCACATCCACTTCTTGTCCAATATCAAGATGGCATTGACTACTTCTCATAGATTTGTGGTGCGTTTTCTCCCTTGCGCTATGTCAGATTTTGCCGCAGGAAACATATCTTTGATAATTTCCCACTGCTGATCTGTTAAATCTGTTGGGTATCTTTTTCTAGACATTTTATGATTTTGTTTTTTCTGGTTTCTCTAAAGAAAATTCAATATTTTAGGCTTAGACAATAAAGAAAATACCGCAAACTTCATTTATTTATGGACTTTGCCATCAGGAAGTGTCGCCCCCTTGAGAATCGCGCCGACAAGATTAGCGCTACTCAGTTCAGCACGATTGAGAATCGCGTCGGTCAGGTCAGCATTAGCGAGATTTGTCCGAGCCAGATAAGCTTCAATAAGATTAGTGCGAACCATAATTGCCCCATGAAGATTAGCGCGGCTGAGATCGGCTCGAGTCAATTTAACATCCGTGAGATCAGTTCCTTTCATCTGCACACGACTTGCCTTAATATCTGCCATAATCGCACTTCGCAATGAAACTCCATTAAAGTCTGCATCAATTAAGATGGCGCGTTCCAGCTTGGCATTATTTAAAATCGCACCTGAAAGCGTGGCACAACTAAGGTTAGTCTCCGAGAGAAAGACACCCTGCATATTGGCATTATTTAACTTCGCTTCAATCAGATTAGCCCCACTGAGAGTTGCTTCTTGCAGATTTGCGCCCCTTAAATCCGCTTTGTGTAAATCCGCCCCAGATAAATTTGCACCACGTAAGTCCGCACCAGACAGATTTGCCCCTGTTAGATTCGCAGTACTGCGCTTCTTTTTACCAGCATCAATTTCATGTTGATCGCCGATCGCTCTTTCTTGTCTGAGATTTGCACCTTTCATACAAGCACCGACAAGGTTCGCCCCACTTAAGTTTACGGTTCGCATATCCGCATCAATTAAGTTTGCATCCATTAAATTAGCAAGACTAAGATTGGCTCCAAATAACGTCGTTCCTTGCAAACTAGCTCCATGCAAATCCGCATTGGATAGATTGACATTACTCATGCTTGCTTGATTAAGATTTGCACCACAGAGATTTGCCCCCACCATTAAGGCTCCGCGCATATTTGCACGGGTCAAGCAAGCAAAGGTGAAGACGGTACTATTAAGATAGGCTTTAGATAAGTTAACATCTAGCCAATCGGTACGACTCAGGTTTGCACCGCTAAGTTTGATGCCATTCAGATTAAGCCCACTAAAGTCGCGATCGCCCTGTGCATAGCGGCGCAAAATATCTTGAGAAGTGAGTGCTGTATCCATCGTGTTGTCACACTTGCGTTGAATTAGTAATTGCTATATGGCAAGATCATAACGGTTAGCAATAGAGAAATGCGAAATTCCTGTTTTTACTTTAAACAATTTGCGATCGCTCAAGACAAATGTGCAATGAAAGTAGGGACAGATGGAATTTTGTTGGGGGCATGGACAAGACTGCCTGAAAATGCTCAAATTCTGGATATTGGCACAGGGACAGGATTGCTAGCTCTAATGTTGGCTCAGCGATCGCAATCATCAAATACATCTTCCAATACATTTATTGATGCGGTGGAAATTGATCATGATGCTTATCAACAGGCTAAAGAAAATATCGAGAGTTCGCCTTGGCGCGATCGCATCAATATCCATCATGTGCCTATTCAAGACTGGGCGATCGCTTGTTCTCAGCAATACGACTTGATTATTTCTAATCCGCCATTTTTTGAGAACGCTTTTAAACCTTCACAAAATTCCAGAAACTTAGCCAGACATAGTGACAGCCTTTCTCAAACTGATATTGTCCAAATCGCATCGCAATTGTTAAAACCAAATGGACATTTAGCAGTTATTTATCCCACCGATTTAGCTAATAATTTTCTCACTAAGGCTCAAAGTTTTAATTTATTCTGCGATCGCCAAGCTTACGTCAAACCAACTCCACAAAGTGTAGTCAAACGGATGCTACTGGAATTAAGCCGCACGAAATATCCCACTCAAACAATGACGATCACCATCGAAGAGAGAAAACACCTGTACACGCAAGATTACATTGCTTTAGTAAAAGACTTTTATCTAAATTTATAGAACCCATTTGGTATCTTAGGAAGCCTTAGCGAGGCGCTTAAGCATAAGCCTGATAAAGCAAAGATGAATTCTCGCATTAGCATTGTCTAAAGTTCTGTCAAAGTTTTTGACCAGACTTTTACAACGATCCA
>NZ_NDHW01000120.1 GCF_002251945.1 Pseudanabaena sp. SR411 | reverse complement strand
AAAACATTAGGAGATATCACTAATCAGCTAGAGCAGTTTTTTGAATCCAGTCAATTTCTCTCAAAAATACAATTACGAAAAACACTGGATTTTATCTTTTCATTAATTCACTGATCTTATAGCGGGAAGGGAGTAAGGGAACCTCTAAAAAAGCTAAGGGAGGCAAATACGAAAATTGAATAAAACCAATTGTTATACCAACAAGAAATCAGTTAGATAATTTCCCGAAATTGGTGACCCTATCTCCATAGTTTTCTAAAGTTCCTTCTGGCAATGTGTTGGGATTTCTAAAATTGCCCAGCCCACTAAACCAGTTTCGATGATCCTTACTAAAATTGAGCGGTTTATAGCTGAATTGGAGCGATCGCATCGGTGGCAGAATCACTGGTATGACATGCTATGACTGATCTTCACAAATTTATTCCTAATACTGGAACCTATGAAACGCGATCGCTCGGCGGTATTCTCGTCCCAGGAATGCTAGTCAAAGACTTTACATTCACTCTCTAAAACTCAATCAGTTTACCTCTCGTGCGCTGATTATCCAAACTCGATCTTCTCGATACGTTATTGCAATGGCAAGTATGAAATGCGATCGCGATACTCGTCATCCAGCGAAGCAAGAGCAGCTAATACTAATTCTTCAATTGTTTCACCCAAGCTCATACTGGGATTGATTTGGAATATCCCAGGAATGTGCTGCCCTTGAGCGAGATGATCAATTAGATGGACTGGCATAGAACTCCGATTATTCGTTACAAGAATAAAGTCGTATTTTTCACACCAAAGCAAGATATCTGGATCTAAAGTACCTTTTGGCGGTGTGTTGGGATCTCCAATTGCCCAGACTACTAAATCAGGTTCTTTGCGTCGTAGCTGTATTTGATAAATTGGAGGGAGATTTTCATCCATCAAATACTTGATTTGCATAGGATTTTCCTAATGTTAGTCGTTCGGCTCGAAGTTGACGCAATTTTTCAGAGATTGGAGGTGGATTATGTTTTTGCTCTTCTCGCATTTTATGTCCCCACTCTAGCCAATTAGTGATGTACTCACCGATCTCTTGCTTGTTATGAAGATAGTAGAGAACTGTGGCGTAAACCTGCTCCAAGCTTAATGATAGGTATGTTTTGGCAATTTCTTCAGGTGTTCGACTGCGATAAATGTAGTCATACAAAATTGTTTCAATACCAATTCGCGTATTTTTTAGGCGAATATCATTGGTAGCGAGAAAGGTAAAGTAGTCTTCTAGTTGCATTGTGATGTTACCAGAGTGCTAGAACTAAGCTGGATATAGGTGTACTCTCCACGTTAGACAATTGCGACAACGAGGTTGGTATACTCCTATAATTTTACCTTTTTTCAAGATGAGGCTTACTAAAATTGTGCGATCTATTAGGTGACGCGCCTCTGATCGCTTGGCGGTATTCTCGTCCCAGGAATGCAAGTCAAAGACTTTACATTCACTCTCTAAAAAACAATAACATCAATCGACTTATCGGTTTGGCATAACGACCCAAGCTCACTGAGCGCAGAGCACTTTTGCTGCTCAACCAGCCAGCCTACGGCGTTCCGGCGCAGCGACTGGTTCTGCACCACAGCCTAGCAATATAGGCTAAATCATCTATATGAGTAACCACTCTGGACATTGACAACGTGAAACAAATCTTGCTAGATCATATTACTCGTAACCTTTCTTGAAAAAATGGAATAAAAAAATTTTACTCAGAGTTAACTTAGAAATCACGAATATTCTGTCCGAAGAATATCAGCTCTAACTTCAAATCGCTTTCGTTCACCAGGGCTTGGAATAAAACTTTTACGGATTTCATCAGGAATTGGAATAAAGAGGCGATCCTTAAGAATGATTGTTGCTGTTGGATATGAGCCACCTCCGGCTGGAGCTTCAACTGGTTCACGGGTTTGGAGATCATAGTAAAGACCAAATTGACCTGAGTGGTGGAGGAAAATAAAAAGAGTTTTCTGTCCACCCCAAACAACTGACGTACGATGCGGTTGAAGGAAAAACTCACCCATTTCTTCGCGTACCTTGTTAGTTATTGAAAGAAAGCATCGATATCCACGTAGGGGAGGTTGATCGTCGTCTATTACAAGCAATTTAGCAGGGGTTTCTAACTCTAAGCGGGTGATAGCAGGAGATGGATCAATGTTTAATACTGTTTCAGCGGTGGCATTCAGAAGGGCTTGTTCATTTTCAATGATATCTTGCACAACATCGTTAGCTCTGGTTGCGACTTCAACGACCTGAATACTTGAACGTACAGCGACCTGCGAGCGTTGGACTGCCTGTTCCATAGTAATTAAGCCAGCGTCATATTCTTCCCATATCTTAGGAAGATTACCAAGATCATCATCAGCGTATTCAAAAAGTTCTCTACAACGAATAGTCTTTAGAAAAGCTTCTGCTCCCTGCCTAGTGCTGCTTGGCACAAAATCTGCCACACGCGGGAAAATCACAGTTCTAACGAAATCTTTGACCATACTTCCGAAGGCATCATATTCCGTCTCATAGATGCCTAAAATAAGTCTTACTGTCTGATTTTCTGGATTCAGAGTGATGCAAATACTCTCTGCTTCTTTTTGAGAAAGGACTGGAAGATCATGACTGATGATCCCAAAATCTACATTACTTTTGAGAAAATAGTCCTTTTCCAAAATCGACTCAAGGCGATATGAAAGACCACTTTCTGAAATACTGAATTGATTGTATTTGCGACGATTTGTAACAATGGGTGAATTTGAGATGACTTCAATGCTTGCATAGCGATTTAGATAGTTCTGCTCACAAGTTCTACGTGGATTACTGCGTGCCAAAACAAGTAATGGAGTATCATCGCTAGCAAGCATATTAATAACGCCCTGATCATTTTCCTCGTAAAGTCTTTTTGGACTAGTATGAGAATTAGCCACCTCATAGAGAGAAATTCGATCCCCTGGAGTCACATTTATCTTCATACGACCACATAGATCGTAACGATTATGAGAAATTACCCAGTTCATAAAAGGTGTGCTCGAGTCACATTCGTCACGATCTGCCACTATGGTCGAGGTGAAGCTATCAATCTCCACCATCATTGACTGCAAGAGTTGCAAACCATCTACAGTGATCGCTTCACGACCTGCCGTTGGTTCGAGAACAAGCAGGTCTGCAACTCCACCAAATTGGTACACTGAACTCACAGATGCCGTAGCAAGACCGAAACCACTTCTGAAAGTACGAAAAACAGACAGACCACTACGTAGTACAAGCCGACCGGGCATTGTACGCCCAGACCATATTAGATTGGTGAGCTGTATCCAAACGTCCGCATTGTTTGAGAGAATAAGGAGAACATCAGCAGTTAAACGTTCCCCAATTTTTTGGGTTGATTGATTATATCTCCAAGTTTCTGAAACAGGTGATACTACACTCTCAATCGATTTCTGACTGATCAGTTCACCGTTTAAATATACGGGAGTATCAATTAAAAAAACAAAGTCGGAAATATAATCTCGAGCTTGTTGAATATTAATATATGAATCAGAAGTGATATACGCAGTAATCTCAGTACCTGCTTGACTCGTTGTTGGAAGAATCTGACGTTCAATACAATCCTCTTTAATGGAAAGCTTCGCCTTTTCAGCTTTGCAAAAAGTTCGTTCGCCAGTAAGCGCACTCTCTGTTTCAACAGTCAGCGTGTCAGCAATTCCAAAATTCGCCATAGCACCGATGCCAAAGGTGCCAACAACACCTGCTTCCCTTGCTAACTCATTATTTTTACTGCTGCTGCCCGCAGTCCAATAGTGTTTGATTAGGTCATTTGGTGTCATTCCAATCCCATTATCAGAAATAGTAATACGGTCTGGAGCTAACTGAATATTAATACGGGGTTGAAAATTGTCGTCGTGGGCTAGTCTTAGCCGGATTGCATCAAAAGCGTTCTGTGTATTTTCGCGCAGCAGCGCGAGTGGAGATTGATAAATCTGTTTTGCAAGTAGCTCAACAACACGCTGTGTTTCAATCTGGAAAGGAATTAGTTCTGTATTCATTAGCTCCTCAATATTTTTTTTATTTCTATCTTTCCTTGAAACTCATTACGTATCGTGGCATCAATGTCGTTATAAGTGTTTAGGATAACTTCAGCTTGCTCTAAGTCATTAATCTGGATAAGTGCGGTTATTAAAAATATTGCTTCTTCAGTAGACTTTGGCTGTGAGACTAAATTGGATAGTATCTCCCAGCTTTCAATCTTAAGTGCTGACTGAATGGCAATCTTACGAGCATGAGGAGCTGACGAGAGTTCAATACCCTCCAAAATTTGAAGGGCTTTCACTGGATTTTTCTTGTGTAATGCATCCTCGGCTTGTAGAGTAGCGCGTCTAATATTTTCTTGATTTACATCGATCTCATGTCCCATGACATCAGTACTCGTTTTCCAAGCGATCTCTACAAAACCTTGTGAGAAAGCTCCATTTTTCTTCCGATGAAACTGTCCCCCCTCAGCCATCTCTCTAACATGCACACGAGCGTTGCACAAATCATCTTCAATGACAATAAGGTTATATTGTCTGTTCACTCCTCGCGGCAGATCTCTAAAACCTGCACAAAGTGATCCTGCACTGACAACTGCCATAGATTGGCTTTCGTTGAGATGAACATAATGTGTTGTAGTAGCCGCAATGTGTTGATGCCCATGTAGTCCAAGCTGAAAACCTAGACCGATCATCTCGTGGATCTGTTCAATTTTTACATAGTCTTCCTGCAATGGAGGTCCGTAAATGCTATGGTGCCAAACGGCAATGCGTAAATCATATGAGTGAGGGATATCACGCAAATCAAGACTACACCGAGATATTGTCCCTTGGGGGATTGCACCTGCATAAGCAAAGCAGTCGTTACCACTAATCGAATCAAATCCAGCTATTACAATCTGACGATCATGGAGTTCAAAAAGTTGATAACCTCGGTTACGATCAACTGGTTTTAGCAAAGGCACATCTGAATAAAAATTCTCGGTAAAATCCCAGTAGGTATTCATCCGCTTGTTATAGGCATCAGCGTCTTGAATCCGATAAAGTGCTAGCTCTTTCCAAGACCATCTATAGTTGCTACTTGGCTCAAGTAGAGCCTATCTGACGTTCTTCGGGTATTTATCTTTTGGAACAAGCTCCATCGAAGCGAAAGAGGTATTCCAGCAAACATCATGATTGCCGGGAACAATGATGAGTTTACTCCTATCTCCATTGAGAAACCTCTGTGTGACTTGTTCGAGAAACTCTCCAGCAACACTATATTGAGCGATCATTTCGTTCTGCCAGTCAGGGGCACCAATTGATGCTCCTTGTATGAGATCGCCACTGACAATAATAGCTTCAGGGAATGGAACAAATGGAGTTTCACCAGCATAGCGGTCACAATCTGCAAGCAAAGCTGCGACTAATGAGTCGTTATCAACTGGCTCATCGCGAGATCGATGTAAATCAGAAATATGGAGAATTGAAAACATACAAAAGTAAATCTTAAATTAAAGAGACTATCTTAAAGATGATCGTTTGCTATAAAACTAAAATAACTTATATGAACTAATGAACTTTAATCCCATAAATACTAGTTTTTAATTATATCTGATTAAAAACGTAAAATACTGCAAAAATAGTAATTATACTGAAAGTTTCTGTATGATTACCTTGAATATAACGTCTACACAGAAACTTTCTGCGTAGTACAACTATTTTACGTATTATAGAACCCATTTGGTATCTTAGGAAGAGTAGAAAAAGGAGTCAAACATGGGATATAGCAGCAGCCTAAGCGATCAAGAGTGGGAGATTATAGAACCTCTGTTACCTAAAAAAAAGAAGACGAAACCACCAACATG
>NZ_NDHW01000119.1 GCF_002251945.1 Pseudanabaena sp. SR411 | reverse complement strand
ATCAAACAAATCCAGTTTATCCAGCTTCTGCTGTACCATCAGTTTGAAGGTTGCATAGGGGATGGTATGCGTAGCTTGTAAATCCAGCAGTTGTTTGATCTCATCAAGAGAAAGTCCAAAAGCTTTGACTCCTTGAATAAATAAAAGACGTTCCAACGCATCTGTAGAGTAGATTCGGTAGCCTTGCTCAGTTCGATGCGGTTTGAGCAATAATTCCAGACGTTCGTAATAGCGAATAGTTTGAATGGGAATCTCGACCAAATGACTGAGTTCACCGATTAGCCAACCACGAGCATTACCAACTGGGCGATTTTTAATTGTTTCCATACCACTTTAGAAACTATTCTAGGAACTTATCATATACATAAATATTTTACTATGATATAGCGATCGCTACTTTAGTGAAGAAATACAGTAATTTTTGATCAAAGAAACTATAAGAAAAGCTTTAAAAGCATTGCAAAGCAATGCTTTTAAAGCTTTTCTTGGGTTGGGTTTGAACGCAAAGCACTGTAAATGACCTATGCGATCGCCATGGCTTTAGGTGCTAAGGCGGAAATTACTGCATCAGCATTAGCTGTCCAGCCAATAATGCCACCTTGAGCGCGAAGCATTTCAATAGTTGACGACTTAAATTCTGGGAAATAACTAGCAGTTCCATCTTCGATCAGTAGACATTCATAGCCGCGATCGTTGGCTTCGCGCATGGTTGTCTGTACGCAAACTTCCGTAGTTACCCCTGTAAATAGAAGATGGGTAATATTTTCCTTTTGTAAAATCTCTTCTAAATTTGTCCGACAAAAAGCACCTTTTCCAGGCTTAATGATCACGATTTCATTCTCTAACGGTGTAAGTTCAGGAATAGGGTTATTCCCATCTTCACCAGCGATTAAGATTCGACCCATGGAGCCTTGATCGCCAATCTTGAGATGATCTCCTTGACCACGATTGAGCTTAGAGGGAGGACAGTCGGACAGATCAGGTGAGTGCGCCTCAATTGTATGAATGACTGGAAAATTTAGCAATCGGAATGTTTCTAATAGCTTTTTAACGGTTGGTACAATGCTTTGGAGTTGAGTGACATCATTACCTAGGGCATCACCAAAACCGCCATGTTCTAGAAAATCACGTTGCATATCAATAATCACGAGCGCCACCTTACTATCAGTTGGTAGCTCGTATTCATAGGGCTGAGCAGCGATCGCAGGCATAGGTTTTTCCTCAATAATTTTGAGTACAGACATCGCTTTGCGAAATCTATACAAATAGATGAATTGTACCAATTCACAAAAGTGTGACGACACTTTTGTGAATTGAAAACCAAACTCAGTAAAGGGTTTAAAAGCACAAAATGGCGTAGCCATTTTGTGCTTTTGAATTATTCTTTAATGATTACAGGTTTTTCCCAGACAATGAGAACTACACAGCCTTCTTCACTAGAGACTTGATGGCTAGTATCAGGAGGATTGATGATTACAGAACCCTTGGTATATTTGCCATTGGCATCGGCTTGAGAACCCGACAATACAAATATATGTTCGTAACCTGAATGGGAATGATGGGGAACCTTGGCTCCAGCTTCATAGCGCAGCAGAGCCGCACTTGCTCCCGCATCACTCTTATATAAAGGATAGATTTCGACTCCTTGGCGAAATGGCTCCCACAATAGATCATCATAGCTAGAACGAGTAAGCAATTCAGGAAAGACCTGAACTTGTTTATTGATGATCATCGTTAATGTCCTGCCATCTTCTGACCAATCTCAGCGAGATTGACTTCAGCACTGGTGCTTTCATAAACGAATTGACCATCACTCATGACCAGAATGCGATCGCTTAGTGTCAAAATCTCATCCAGATCTTCACTGACTAAGAGGACAGCAACACCACGATTTCGCGCTTCGACAATTTGATTGTGAATATATTCAACCGCCGCAAAGTCCAAACCGAAAACAGGATTTGCCACAATCAATAATTTAATTTGCTCCGCAGATAGCTCTCTAGCGAGAACGGTACGCTGTACATTACCGCCTGAGAGATTACCCACTGGAGTTTCAGGCGATGGCGTTTTAATGGAGAAGACCTTGATCAAATTCTTAGCAGTTTCGCGAATTGCTTTGAACAGGAGTAAAACCCCTCCTTTAGCTTGGGGAGGACGATCAAAGGTGCGTAAAGCCAAGTTTTCGGCAACGCTCATATGTGGCACACAGGCGTTTCGCAGAGGTTCTTCAGGTAGTGAAAACACTTGATGGCTATACATTTCCTTACGGGTAGCATTATAGCGATCTCCATTAACAAAAATCTCGCCAGCCGTGAGGATGCGCTGACCAGATAGAACTTCCACTAGCTCCTTCTGACCATTGCCTGAGACACCAGCGACACCAACGATTTCGCCACTCTTGATTTTTAAATTGACACCAGAGACTGCTTCTAAACCATTGTCGCGATCGGCATGGAGATTACGCGCATCGAGCACCAGATTATCTAGGGCAACTTCTGTTTTGGCAACTTGACGCGCTTCTTTGGCTTCACCTAACATCATCGCAGCCATATCTGAGACTGATAGTTCCTTGGTAGAACCTGTTCCTGCGAATTTGCCTTTACGCAGCACTGTGACATTATCGGCAAAGGCAGTAATTTCGCGAAACTTGTGACTGATCATCAGTACGCTTAATTTTCCTGCGGTGACTTCTTCCCGTAGAAGCCCTAACACCTCATCAGCTTCTTGGGGGGTTAGAACCGATGTGGGTTCATCAAGAATGAGAATGCGACTTTTGAGATAAAGCTGTTTGAGAATTTCTAACTTTTGCTTTTGTCCAGCCGCTAGTTGCGAAATCGGTGTATTTAAATCAATTTTGAAAGGAGCCGAAGCCATGAATGCTTCCAGCTTTTCTAATTCATCTTTCCAATTGATGATCGTTGGTGTGTCAGGTCGTACAAGCAGAAGGTTTTCCGCAACTGTCATCGCAGGCACAACGGTGAAATGCTGATAAACCATGCCAATACCATAGTTATAGGCATCACGAGGACTATGGATATCGCGGGAATGTTTGTTAATTAAAATATCGCCGTGACTCGCCGTATGAAATCCCATGATGCACTTGACCAAAGTACTTTTACCTGCGCCATTTTCACCAAGTAAGGCGTGAAAAGTTCCGGGGGCAAGCTTAAGTGATACGTTGTCAACTGCCACGAAAGAACCAAATCTCTTAGAGATATTTACTAGTTCTAGTTCAGGCGGTAGGTGCGATCGCAAAGCATCAGCAGAAACACTAGATGGAATAGTCAAGGTTGGTATCGACTCTTTCATAGATTCTTCTTCGACCAGATTAGCAGCAAGATCGCTCTCAAGATCGTCAGGCATCGGTTTTTCCATAGCGACGTATACTTTTATGCATTTTTACGATTTAACTAGAAATTTTTGGCGATCGCTGTAGTCAATGTTTCAGAATCACTGACTGCTCCAAATACGCCGCCTTGCATTTCGATCATTTTTAGCGCTGCAAGGTGGTTGCCATAGTCCGTAGCGCCTGTGCAGTCTGATAGCATCAGGCATTCATAGCCGCGATCGTTGGCATCACGCATGGTCGTATGGACGCACACATCGGTGGTAATTCCTGACAAAATAATATTTTGAATGCCATTGCGTTTCAAGATCAGGTCGAGATCAGTGGCATAAAATGAGCCTTTTCCGGGTTTATCGATAATCGGTTCACCTGCGATCGGGTAAAGATCTGGAATAATGTCCCAACCCTTTTCACCACGCACTAAAATCTTGCCACAGGGTCCATCATCGCCGATACCTGCACCAATTCTCTGCGATCGCCAGCGCTTGTTTTCTGGTAAATCTGATAAGTCAGGACGATGTCCTTCACGGGTATGAATAATCAAAAAGCCTTTTTCGCGAAACAGGGTTAAAACTTTTTTGATTGGCTCGATGGGGGCGCGGGTGAGTGAGAGGTCATAGCCCATTTTGTCCACATAGCCGCCGACACCACAAAAGTCAGTTTGCATGTCAATGATGATTAGAGCCGTATTTTCGGGTCTGAGATCGCCATTGTAGGGGTATGGGTAGGGCGTAGAATCGATGTACATAAGTGATTTTTTTAAGATTAATACAAATTGCATTGTAGATTTGTATTAATTGTTGAGGATCTAGTTAGTCCAGACTGTTACTCAGAAACTTATAGCGATCGCAGCTTTAATCTGCCAAACAAAAATGAACACTTTTTATCCTGAGAATCGAGAACAGTGGCGAGAGTGGCTAGCTCAAAATCACTCTCAAGAAATCTCGATTTGGTTAATCTATTACAAGAAAAATAGTGGTAAACCTTCTATAAGTTACAGTGATGCTGTGGATGAAGCTCTATGTTTTGGTTGGATTGATAGCAAAGTCAAGTCGATTGATGATCAAAAATACATGCAGTTTTTCTGTGTAAGAAAGCCAAATAGTGTGTGGTCTAAGGTAAATAAAGAGAAAGTCGCTAGCCTAATTGAGCAAGGATTGATGACAAAAGCGGGACTAGAAGCCATTGCGATCGCTCAAAGTAATGGTTCTTGGAATGTCCTTGATGCAGTGGAAACTTTAATTATTCCCGATGACCTGTTGACAGCATTATCTTCAAGTTCCGTAGCAAAAGAGTATTTTCTGAATTTAAGTCGAACAGATAAAAGAAATCTGCTGCAATGGATAACTTTAGCGAAAAAAGCTGAAACAAGACAAAAGAGAATTAGAGAAATTGTAAGTTCCGCGGAAAATCAAAGTAAGCCCAAACAATTCTGAGATAAGCTTTGAGCCAAGAACTCAAGTTCTTGGCTCAAAGCTTATAGCGTTTGTCTAGTGAAGTACGGGTTTATTTCCCCGCCGAAGGCGGGGAAATAAACCTTTGTAACTCTCTTGCTTGAAAAACGCTATAAGTCGTTTAAAAAATATGTAATTCAAGCGGCTAGTGCAGGCGACTCTGAAAATACTGTAGCTTTTCTGAAATATTTACAAGATCAGAATAAGCGGATTTCTGTAATCTGGGACGGTGCTAGCTATCATTGTTCTCAAGAGGTAAAAGATTATCTTGCTTTAACAAATTATGAGCTTGACGAGTTAAGTTGGGAAATTACTTGTATACGTTTTGCGCCTAACGATCCGAAACAAAAGCCAATTGAAGATATCTGGTTACAGGCTAAGCAATTTATTCGTGAGTTCTATCATTTATGTAAATCTTTTGCGGCAGTTAAGTTCTTTTTCGAGTTTATTACGCATCGACAAATCTTTAACTTTCCCAAGCTTTTTACCTATGACTTTTTCTCGCAAATTATTTAGGATTACTATATTCCCATTAAAAAATGTCCAAAGTATTGAGCAGTTAATATAGTAAAAAAGAGTTATCTAGTACAAACTAAAAACTCTAGAAGAGATTGGCAGCGCTTTGCGCTGCCAATCTCTTCTGGTTTTATGTCCTAAGCAACTATTTCTTTGCTATACATTAATTAAGTTGAATATCAGGTTTTGGTCACACCCTTTTTACATGCTGCTTTAAAGAGATTCTGCTGTTAATATCCAAGTGTGTCACTTCAAAAACAAAAATGTCATGATAGAAAAACATTTATGACATTAATGGTGTTTTTATTGCTTGTTAAATTAAGCAAATGTCTTGATTAATACAAAATAGCTGGAATATTTGATCTTTAATAAAATCACTCATAAAAAACAAAAAATTGTTTGTTAGATAGACAAATAAAATATTTTTATAAATAAACAAAATGTTTTTATCTAGCATGTAGTTAGGTTTTCGATTGAACTGTAGTTTTTTAATTTCTCTTGGTATTTAAAAGGCTTTTTCGATATTTTAAGTCTTCTATCTTAGCCAAATTTAATTAATCTACTGAAAACGACATTGACCTATCACTAAATAAAGTTGAGGAATTATTGATGAAAGTGAAACGAAGAAGGTTTCTTCAATATGCAGGGTTGGGTAGTGTCGGGTTGGTATTTGCTGATCTTGAACGGGCTATAGCTTCCGCTTTAAGTGAAGCGGCTGGATCGCAGGATTTAAAGCTCGAAACCTTTTCATTTAGTGTTGCAACACTTGATGCAAATGGACAAATCAATCAACAGCAAAGACATACAGCCAAATTTTTTCCAGAGCTTCTTACAGATGACGGAATCGGAAACGCTGAAAAACTAGAGATGGTTGCGATCGCCTCTGGTCAGTTTGAGATGGGTGCGTCAAGGAATGAAGTATCACAAGAGGCTGTCATGACGGACTATGAATTTCCTCGCCATCGTGTGCAACTCCCGTCCTTTTATATGAGTAAGCACCCGATTACCCAGTCCCAATGGGCTGTAGTAGCAGATTTACCGAAGGTTAAGAGAGAGCTTGATCCTTCTCCTGCATATTTTCGGGGCGGTGATTTACCTGTAGAAAGTGTGTCTTGGTTAGATGCAGTAGAGTTTTGCGATCGCCTAACCGCAAAAACAGGGCGTAAATATCAACTTCCTAGCGAAGCCCAGTGGGAATACGCTTGCCGTGCGGGGACATACACCCCTTTCAACACGGGCGAAACCATCACCAGTGAGATGGCAGATTACGTCGGCACTTATACCTACAATGCCGAGGTTGCTGGAGAATATCGGAAATCGACAACGCCCGTGGGTAAGTTTTCCCACAACGCCTTTGGTCTGCAAGATATGCACGGCAACGTATGGGAATGGTCTGCTGATTCTTGGCATTCCGACTACCGCGGATCGCCCACTAACGGCGAGGCTCGGATAAATACTTACCAATCTGGAATGCGCACTGTTCGCGGTGGCGGCTGGCTAGATAATCCCAGCAAAATCCGTTCTGCCAGCCGCTCTGGATATCTTGAAACAGAATTGAATCGGACTATTGGGTTCCGCGTTGTCACTGCTTAGCGAGGAAATAATTTCACTACTTACTGTTATTTCAAGAAGCGATAATTTCGATAATTCTAAGAGGAAGCATTAATTTATGGCTTTAATTCAGAAAGTTCCCGTAACAGTTCTGACAGGCTACTTGGGTGCTGGAAAAACAACTCTGCTCAATCGCATACTTAGCGAGGAACACAACAAAAGGATCGCTGTTATTGTCAATGAGTTTGGCGAAGTGGGCATTGATCATCAGTTGGTGATCAATGCTGACGAAGAAATTTTTGAAATGAATAATGGTTGTATCTGTTGCACCGTCAGAGGTGACCTGATTCGCATTATTGCTGAATTGATGGAAAGAGCGGGCGGTTTCGATCATTTAGTCATCGAAACAACAGGCTTAGCCGATCCTGCTCCAGTCATCCAATCTTTCTTTATGGATGAGGTGATGCTTGCAAAAACGCAGCTAGATGCCGTAGTGACCGTGGTCGATGCCAAGTACATCTCAGAGCACTGGGAAAGCAGTGAAGCCCAAGAGCAAATCGCCTTTGCCGATGTGATTTTGCTGAACAAAACAGATTTGGTATCGTCGGATGTTCTCCAAGCTCTAGAGAATAAAGTGCGGGGGATGAATGCGATCGCCACCATCCACCATACCAAAAACTGTGATATCCCCATCGATACCCTGCTCGGCGTACAGGCTTTTGATCTCCAAAATGCCCTGAGTATTGATCCAGCATTTTTAGAAGAAGAAGCCCACGAACACGACAACTCTGTTTTCTCCGTAGCCATTACCGACCCCGGTACGATAGACAGCGACAAACTCAATCGCTGGCTCTATCAGACGGTACAGGCAAAAGGGACTGATATTTTTCGGATGAAAGGCATCTTAGATGTGGACAATGCCCCTAGGCGATTTGTTTGCCAAGGCGTTCATATGACTCTAGATGGCAGACCCGGAAAGCCTTGGCGACATGGAGAAACTCGCCGTAATGAATTAGTTTTCATTGGCAGAAATTTAGACAAAGCTGAGCTTCGCGCAGGCTTTCTAAGTTGTTTCGCGGAGCCTGATGCTCAAACTTTTGACCAAGCTAAAGCACCAGCCCTTGCTTACACAGCTTAGAAAGCTCTCACTAACAAGTGTTTAACCGTTTATCCGATCAAGTTTTATTTGAGTAACTCAACAAATCTATGAAACTACAGCACCATCTCGGTGGTCTAGAAGGACTAGACCGAATTACCCCCCAAATCAAAGTTTTCGTTGAACCATGGGAAAAACGAATCTTTGGCATTCACACAGCGATGATGGCGCTAAGCAATCATCTCCCATCATCACTACCTGCTTATGACATGAAGTCAGTCCCCACAACCTTCAAGAGCTTTTGGACTTGGGGACACCTGCGTATGGGTGCAGAAGCCATGCATCCCTTTGAATATTTCCGACTCCGCTATTACGAGAAATGGTTAGGTGGTATTTCTGGCTTCTTTGTGTCAGAGGGCTATATCACTCAAGAAGAATTGGACACCCGCACCGCTGAGTTTTTAGCGAATAGCGAGAAGGCTAAAGCTCCTCTGCCTAAATCTGGAAAGCCCGAGATTGACAAGCAAGTGGTGAAATATCTACGAGAGGGTGATTCTCCTATGAGAAAAATTTCTGCCCCTCCTAAATTTGCTTTGGGCAGCAAGGTGAAAATCAAGGAAGTAAACTCGGCTGAACATAGCCGTTTGCCCGGCAACCTAATGGGTAAAGTCGCTACCGTTGTGCGGGTTTATGACAATGGCTTTGCTTATTTCTTTCCGACGGCAGATGGCATTGGTGAACCGATGCCAGTTTATAGCCTAGCCTTTGATCCAAAAGAGCTTTGGGCAGAGTCCATCACCGAACCAAACATGATTTATTACAACGATATTTTTGAAGTGTATATAGAAGCCATTTAAGAGGCTCTGTAGGAGAAAAACAATGACTAATTATCCAAATTTCCAATATAGTCGCGATCGCGAAACTTTCAGTGCAGCAAAGGTCAAAGCCTTAGAATCCCTTTTAATCGAGAAAGGCGTAATTACAGGTAAAACCGTCGATACAGTGCTGAAATATTTTGAAACGGAGATGGGGCCTTTTAATGGAGCAAAACTTGTTGCTCGCGCTTGGGTTGATCCCGAATTCAAAAAACGTCTGGTCGCCGATTGCAATGCAGCTTGTAAAGAGTTGGATTTTCCAGCAGGCATGTCTGGCGCGGAAGGGGAGCATATGAGGATTGTCGAAAATACTCCGAAAATTCATAACGTAATTGTCTGTACGCTATGTTCTTGTTACCCATGGCCAACCTTGGGGCTACCACCTTATTGGTTTAAAGATCCGACCTTCCGAGCTAGAGTCGTGCGCGAACCCCGTGTGGTGCTCTCTGAGTTTGGCATGAAGTTAGATAATTCCGTTGAAGTGCGGGTGTGGGACAGTAGCGCACAAATTCGCTGGTGGGTACTACCCATGCGTCCTGCTGGAACAGAGGGAATGAGCGAAAAAGAGCTTGCTGCTCTGCTCACTCCAGAAGCCATGATGGGTGTTGCTACAGTTCAGGTAAAGCCAAGGACATAAATTTGTGTTTACTAAATTTGAACACTTTGCGGTGACTAGCTTAATGGGTTCGCCCGAAGAAGCACCGCCACGAAAAGCTGGACATTTACACTTTGATCGGGATTGGGAAAAGATGGCTTTCGGTGTTGCGATCGCACTCTCCAAGCAAGGTCATTATGAATGGGAGGAGTTTCGCCAAACCCTGATGGAAACCATCAAGGAATGGGAAGATACTCATGAACTAGACGATCCAGAATGGGACTATTACCAATGCTGGCTCACAACCCTTGAAAAACTGGTTGTTAGGTCTGGGGTTCTGGAGCCAGGTGAGTTAGAAGCCCAAATATTCCAATTCATGAACTGCAAATCAAAAGCCACTTGAAGTGAGCATGTCCGATAGAAATAGTTTCATTATCCATATCTGCGAGTTACAGAGCATGAATTTATCTAAAATTTTCGCGTCAATTCAGGCTAAGGCATTAGCGATCGCTTTTGGTTTTAGCTTTTTAGTAGCTGCTAGCCCTGCCTCGGCACACCATCCGATGGGCGGCAAAATACCTAGCAACTTTTTTGAAGGCTTTTTGTCGGGATTGGCTCATCCAGTAATTGGGATTGACCACCTTGCATTCATAGTCACCATTGGTTTATTTGCTGCAACCAAGTCTCAAGGAATCTTTATTCCCATAGCCTTCGTTCTGTCGGCAATGCTTGGTGCGGGGATTCATTTATTGGGTGCAACCCTACCAGTTGTTGAAACAATTGTTTCTGCTTCAATTTTATTGTTTGGTATTTTGTTGACAATCAAGAACAGCCCCAATTTATTGGTGATGATTAGTTTGTCTTCGGTAGCAGGTTTGTTTCATGGCTATGCATATGGTGAAGCTATTTTTGGAGCGCAAACTACTGCTCTAGTCGCATATTTAGCTGGATTCACCGTTATTCAGTTGGTGATTTCGAGTACTGCATTTTTTATCGGTCAGAAAGTTCTTAAGGGTGATTTTGGACAAGTATCTCCCAATCTGCGATCGGCTGGTTTAATAATTTGTGGCATTGGGGCTGCATTTCTAGCTTCAAATATTTCATCTCTAATTATTCCAGCCCCGAAGGGTTAGATACATGTTGAAAAAAAGTAGGGGCAATTCATGAATTGCTCCTACTTTTTTTGTTAATAGATGGAACTCTTACAGAACTCAAAACGTGATACAGCCTGTTGAATCTTTAAGTAAAGTGAGTTCGGGTTAAGGTTTTTACCTTAACCTGAACTCATTTTAGATAGGGACTGCTTGACGAGAAATTGCTTGATGATACCAACGACGAAATGAAAGTGTTGGTTGATCGGTTGGTACATTCGCTTCTCCAATCAGAGGAATTTCTCCATTTTGGGATTCGACTACAACTCGATCTTCAACAATGGGTTCTATAAATTCATGGATCATACTAATAGCATCAGGATCAATGAACTGAATAACTAACAAATACCGAGTTTGATGCTGGTTGATTGGAATGGCAAAAGAATGTATCCGCACAGGCATTCCCATTTCATCAAATTTCAGAACGACTAGGTTGGGCTGATACCATTCAAAAGCAAAGCCAGATTTAATGTTGTGATAGTAGCTAAAAACCTGAATACCTTGTTCAGTCGGTACAATTTGAAACTTAGCAAAACTGCCAGCCGCGATCGCTGGTTCTCCAATTTCACCGCCGAAGGAATTACGATGCACAAATGGCACATGCACATAATCCAATGCATTCTCAACTAGCCTTGTCCAATGAGCATTCCAAACCTCATGATGAATGAAATAGGAATTATGTGCTCCCATTAAACTCGTTGGAATATTAATCGTTTTGGGTTTGCCTTGACCTGTAAATATCCAAACCAACCCAGCAATGATCCTAGTTGGGAAGCTTACAGCCGCAAGTCGAGATAACTTAAGAGCATTAGGATTATTCAATGGAACATGAGTACAATTTCCATTTTGGTCAAACTGCCATCCGTGGTAAGGACATTCTAAACATCCCTTTGCACTAATGTGACCGAGCGATAATGCTGCGCCTCGATGCGGACAGCGATCTAGTAGCGCTCCAATATCATCAGTCGAATTTCGGAATAAAACCAGACGCTCTCCTGCCAGTTCAACAGCTACAGGGGTATTGCCAATTTCCGCAGCAGAAATAACGGGTATCCAAAAATCAGGTAACAGGTCAAACATCGCGAGTCTCTCCTTATGAATAAACAACCTAAAATTAGTTAGGTAAAAATACAAAAAAAATTTAGTTGGCGAGTGATCCTTTCAAAATTAGATCGATCAAACAACTTACTAAGGCTTCATCAGTCTCAGAGCTATACTTCTTGAATACGTACAGTGATTCTAAAGAGGATAAGAAAGCACCTCCGATAAAGCCCAGATCGTGAAAGTCTTCTTTAAATCGATGACGATATTGATTGAATAACGCCTCAATTGGAGCAAATACGCAACGATAAATTGCTTCTTCGAGTTGAGATGACTTGTCTGGAGATAGCTCTGGCAAATCGCTCATCACCATTCTTCCAGCATTAAGGGGTTGCTGCTGAATCAGCCATACTCCTATAGCAAGCAAGCTACTCTCTAAAATTGGCTCTGAGTTAGCAATCAAACGTTTAAGAGAGAGATGCCTATTCTCTAAATGACGCAACATGACTTCTACATACATATCTTCTTTCCCAAGAGGAAAGTGATAGTAAAGTGAGGCTTGCTTAATGCCAAGGCTGTCAGCAACATGTTTTAAGGTCACAGCCGTATATCCTCGAGATGCAAACAAATGTTCGGCTGCATTTAGGACGGCTTCTTTAGATGAAGTTTGGTTAGCTTTTGTACTCACTCTACCTAATTTAAGTTAGGCAACTGTTTTTGTCAAGCACTTTTGTCATAAACTTACCGCGAGTATCGCTCTATTTGCGAGAATTGAGATTAAGCTAACTTAACCATGGTCTAAAATTTTAATCACATTAGCAATTGGTTATCTCGATCATGACAGAAATCATTTCAGAAATTAAATTCGCGATCAAAGGTGATGGCGCGATCGCAGCGACGGAAGAATTATTAGCTATGGAAGGAATTGAAGGTTCCTATGATGTGGATGAGGAGATTCAGCGCGAAGGTGTGATGGCGGTAATCGCTACGATCGTCGGGATTGCGTCTGGAGCTTTGGCTATTGCTGAACAAATCCGTAAATGGTATCAAGCATACAAGGACGGCAAGTCGGGGAAGAAGATCGCTAAGGTGTTGATCGTTGGGCGTAATGGCGATCGCCTCTTGCTAGAAAATGCGACAATTGAGCAAATCCGTAAGGTTTTAGAGAGTTAACTTTATGACTACGATCGCGCCAGACTTACTTCAAGAGCAATACATTGTCGATGTCAACGGTAATAAAACAGCCGTGATTTTAAGTATTGAGCTATATGAGCAAATGTTAGAAGATATTCATGATTTGGCGATCGTGGCTGAGCGCCGCTCTGAGTCTTCGATTAGTTTGGCTGAGATGAAAAAAAGGCTAAGTTCCAATGAACCTCTATCAAACTTACAAAGGTAAACGCCTTAATCGAATGGAAGCCTCGTTTACTGAGATAATTGCCCCGCTTTCTAATTCTGTCACATAGTTCTCTAAGACAGATAGTAAATAGGTATTAACTACTTCTCGGCTGACATTGCCCAAGCGAAATAAGATCACGCTAGGTAAGCTTTCACCGCTAATTGCTAGCAATTGAGTAAAATCTAAATCCACTGTAAGCAATATTCGCCCTTCTTGCCGAGCTTTTTCTAAAATATTTGGATCTGGCATCCGCTCTAGTTTTTGCTCGACCAGATGAATTGCATCATAACCGCTCTCACGTAAAAGTGCGATCGTGCGGGGAGAGATGCCCATATCACCTAAAAACTTCATACAGCTTGGGCGGTTTGTGGCAAGAAAATCACCCGTTCTTGAGTTAGCCATGCGGCGTATTTTAGGGATTGTTGAATATCTTCTGGTTCGAGATATGGATAGTCCTCAATAATTTCCGCGATCGATAAACCATTGGCAATTAGGTTGATAACTAGAGAAATAGGTATCCGCATTCCACGAATGCAAGCTTGTCCAGCCATAATCTGTGGGTCAAAGGTGATGCGATCTAGTCCAGTTAGCGTGGTCATGAGGTTAACCTCCTATGGATTTGGTTAAGAAGGTGAAATGCAAAAAATAAAAGAAATGCTTTAATGAAATATAGCTTGCTCTAGCTTAACAGCGAAAAATTTTGCAAACAACTTGGGAGTAGTTGTAGGGTGCTGTTAGGCGAATCCGTAACGCACCATGAGCAAGGTTTAGATGCGTTACGCTGGCGCTAACACATCCTACGAGTTGGGAATATCTACTTAGAGTTATGGAGTAGTTTGTGCAAATTCTTTATATCGAGTTGCACCCGCACAATAAGGCATCGGTTGAGTTGCGGTATCAAAAGCTGAAGGGTCAGGGCTATGAAAAGCAGATCTTGCGGATTAGTGATATTGAGGATGCGATCGCTTTAGCAGAACGGGATATTTATGTGTCTATGCCTGATCCTGAGGCAATCGGGAAGAAATTATTTGGCTGGTTGGATGGGGATGGGCGCTGGTTGAGTCGTGCTGTGGCGGACTGTCAGGGGGAATTGTTGGTTTTGGCGATCGCTAATCTAGCGAAACTGCCGCATTTGCCTTGGGAGGTGCTGCACGATCGCGAGGGATTTTTGATCGATCGCACTTTTCCGAAGGTTGTAACCGTGCGCTGGACTAAGGGAGAAGTGGTAACAAGCGAGTCAGCCGATCGCCCTTTGCGGGTGATGTTTATGGCGACCGATCCTGAAGGTGTGGAGCCGCGCTTGAATTTTGAGGGGGAAGAGGGGCGGATTTTGGATGCGACTCGTGGGGCGGCGCTGACTTTGCGGGTGGAGGAGAGTGGCTGTGTGAGTGAGTTAAAAAAGACTTGGCGGCGCTATGGGGACAATCATTTTGATGTGTTTCATTTGACGGGTCATGCTTCGATCGCGGATGATGGTCAGCCGTTTTTTATTACGGAAACAGAGACGGGCGATCGCTATGACGCTAAGGCGGTTGAGATTGTTGATGCGTTGCGGTTTCGGTTGCCGCGTTTGGTATTTTTATCGGGCTGTCGGACGGGGCAGGCGGGAGAGCAGGGAGCAACGCCTTCGATGGCGGAGGCTTTGTTAAATTTGGGATTGACGGCGGTGTTGGGTTGGGGTCGTCCGATTGGGGATGAGGTGGCGACTTTGGCGGCGGCTTGTTTGTATGAGTCTTTGGCTTCGGCGAATAGTTTGGTGGAGGCGATCGCGGCGACCTATCAGAAATTGCGAGAGAAGAATATTTCTAATTGGTATTTGTTGCGGTTGTATGGGCGCGGCAAGTTGGATGTGAGTTTGGCGGCGTTGGTGTTGCCGTTGGGCGATCGCCTGTTGCCCTTGACTTCAGAGATCGAGCAGTTATTTCTCGATCCTGATGATGCGACTACGCCGAGGGTGGTGCGGCGCGAGGATTTTGTGGGACGGCGGCGGATCTTGCAGACTTGTTTGCGGCGGTTGCAGGGGAGTGATCTGGGTGTGTTGTTGCATGGGATGGGTGGTTTGGGTAAGACGACGGTGGCGAAGCGGTTGTTGGAACGGATTGCCGATCCGCAAAACTCGAACTATGACACGATTTTTAATTACAAGCAGTTTGATGAAGGGAAGCTGTTGCAGGATTTGGCGAGAAATTGCACTTCTGAGGCGGGGCATGAGGTTCTCAATGGCAAGTTACCGCTAATGCAGAAGTTGACGAAGTTTCTCAAGGAGGGCATGAACGATAAGGATCGCTGTTTGATGTTTGTGTTGGATGATTTTGAGGTGAATCTGGAAGAGAATGCGTTTGGGGCATGGGTGCTGAAGTATGAGGTGGTGGAGCCTTTGATGGCTTTGGTGAGTGCGATCGCCCGTTCTGGTTTGCGCCATCGGTTGATTGTGACCTGTCGCTATGATTTTAATTTGCCCGACGTGGCGCTAAATGCAAGGCTGTTTCGCGTACCGTTGTTTTCGTTGCAGGGTGTGGATCTCAAGAAGAAGTGCGATCGCCTTGCGGGGTTTAAGTTGCCGATGTTGTCGCGTGAGGATGCGGAGCCTTTGGTGGCGTTGCAAAAACAGGCGATCGCGGTGGCGGATGGGAATCCGAGGTTGTTGGAGTGGTTGGCGGCGATTTTGCCGAACGATCTGTTGACGGAGGTACAAAAGCAGGAAGTTTTGGATCGGATGATAGCGAAGCAAACTGAGTTTCGTGAACATATTCTCGCGGAGACGTTACTGGCTCAGCAAAGTCCAGATTTGCGGGAAATGTTAAAGCTGGGTTTGGTGTTTGATTTGCCTGTGCCTGAGTTGGTGTTTGCGAAGGTATGTGAGGGAGTTGAGAATCTCAAGGTGCATCAAGATCGAGCCAAGGCGATCGGTTTGTTGGAAGTGAATGGCGATCTTTATCGTGTGCCGAAGATTTTGGTGGAGTTGTTAAGTCCTGAGTTTACGCAGGAGATTTATGCAACAGCAGCAAGGGAACTCTATCGAGTTTGGTATAAAGAAGCTGAATTTTCTACTGATGAAAGGTTTCTAGAAATTCATCGGTTGGCTTTTAGGGCAGAATCAATAGATATTACGGCAGAAATCGCAACAAGACTTTCAAATATTTTGATTAAACATAATCGCTATCGTGAAGTAGTTTCTTTGTGCAAGCAAACTTCAAAAATCACGGAAAAAGTGGAATTACTGCATGGATGGGGAGAAGCTGAACTGAGCTTAGGAAATATCGATCAAGCACTCGCTAATTGCCAAAAGATTCTAAAAATTTGCCCAGACGACAATCAATTACAGAAGGCTGCAACTTTGCACCAAATGGCGACCATTTATGCCAAAAAGGGAGATGTAACGAACGCCATATCCCTTTTTGACGAGTCATCGAAAATAGCCGATTACATTGGTGATATGCGGACAAAAGCCGCAAACTTACATCAAATGGCAGATATCTATGACCAACAAGGGCAAGAAAAGAAAGCTCTTACTTTCTATCAAAAGTCAAAAGAAATCTCAGATCGTATTGGATGCATGGAAGGTAAAGTCCCGACTTTGACGCAAATGGCAACCATTTATGCATCTCAAGGATTAGTTGATCAAGCTCTAAGACAATATCAAGAAGCTCTAGAAATCACACAACAAATTGGAAATATTCAATATGAATCCATTATCTTGCATCAAATAGCTGGGATTTATGCTCAAAAGCAAGAATTTAAGCAAGCGATAGTTCTCTACAAGCAGTCTTTGGAAATCAAACAACACATTGGTAATGTAGAAGAAATGGCTACGACACTTACTATGTTGGGGCAATCATTAGCCATGAATGGTGAATTTAAAACGGCGATTTCCAATCTCCAAGAAGCGAGCGCCATCCTGCTACACCTCAAATCTCCCGACGCAGCCACAGTTCAGAGTTTGTTAGAACAAATTCAACAACTAGCAAAAAGCCCCCCTTTGCAAGGGGGGTAGGGGGGATCAACCCTCCAAACGTAGCCAAAAAACTTATTCAAGCTTGCAAGGCGACTAAAGATCCCCCCCTACCCCCCTTAGAAAG
>NZ_NDHW01000118.1 GCF_002251945.1 Pseudanabaena sp. SR411 | reverse complement strand
GAAGTTTTTACTTCATGGGCAATGCGAACAGGTAATGGAAGTTTTTCTAAGTGTGAACTGTTGATATTAGAAGCAGTGGATAAATGCAAATTCAATAGGATAGAAGCTACTTCAAACATTGATTAATGATAATTCTTAATTATTGGGATTTGACAACGCCACAAGCTATCCGAGTTTTATAGTCAACATTGGGAATTGTTGATTTTCCATTTGCGCCTGCATGAATGACGATCGCAGTGCCGCCTTTCTTTAGTAAAGAGTTGTGACCTGTACCTAGAGTTAACTCTGACAAGGTGGCTGTTAAAGTTCCTGTCCCATCCTGCTGAACCATGATATTTGGTAAATCACCCGCAGGCTGATGTTGGTCAACGCCATGCTTCATCTCCTCATGTTTGTGATGCATATGATCGTGAGTAGCATCCATAGGCGATCGCTTGGGATCAAAATGATTTCCTGCTGACTTAAAGTCTGGCGCTTCACATTTACCATTTTCATGTAAATGCACCATATGCTCTCCCTGAGCTAGTTTTTGAACTTGCAGAGTTACTTTGACACCTGAAGTAGATTGGGTGAAAGTTGCAGTTCCCACCAGTTCACCCTTAGCATTAAAAATCTGTGAGCTAGCGCTGGATTTTAACGTTTTAGAAATAGCTGCGTTAATATCAGTCAGAGTTGCCATCGTGATTAAAGGCAGCAAAACTGCGAGCCTAGATGCAAATTTAGCCTGAAATTGGTATTTATTAGAATTAATCATGTGTTCTTTTGCCCCTACATCTGAAAATTGTGACTCTCTCCAAGTTAAGCCGCGCATTGCGCGGCTTAACTTGCCTCTTTATGATTTTGGCCAACCTTTCTCAGCTTGGTCAAGTACATAGTTCGCAACTAGGGTAATTTCATCAGCGCTAAGTTTTTTCCCAAAGGCAGGCATTGCGCCTTTACCCTTAGAAACTTGCAGAGAAATTGCTTCAACTGTGTTCTTGCCATACTTTTCCAAGGCATCCGCTTTCAAGGTTTTAGCCGCGACTACATTATTTTTGCCACCTGCATGACATTGAGCGCAGTTATTGTTAAAGATTTTTGCGCCTGCGGACACTTCAGCAAAAGCTGGTTGCCCGAAAGCAAGACTCACCAAGATTGTTAAGGCGATCGCAAGAATAGAAAAAATGCGTTTCATAGTTATTTATTCCTTAGATATTCACGAAAAATAAGGGCAAAGCTATAGCTGATGCCCTACGCGGCTTAGCCGCAAAGTCGAGTTGAATTTTAGTCTGGATATATCATGACGGTACTTGCTCGAGCAGTCAAAAGACAGCCCGTCAAACAAAGCGCCAAAAGAAAATGGTGGCGCGAAGCGCCGCCATTTTCTTTTGAGTTTATTGCTATAGCGCACTGTCTCTAGACGGCTAACCCTACCTCAATCTTCCCTAGGATCAACAATTGCAGTGGGATCGCTGTGATAAGCTAACAATGTTAGTGTCATTAACACGAATAAACATGGATCGACCTTCTCGCTCTGTTCCCCAAGCCGCACAAGCCGCCTATTCAGGGGATTCGTCATACGGACGCACACCGCCGCCTGACTTACCTTCGCTACTGCTAAAAGAGCGGATTATTTACTTTGGGTTGCCTCTTGTATCTCCCGACGAATACAAACAGCAGCTTGGTGTCGATGTCACAGAATTGCTCATCGCCCAACTTTTATATTTACAATACGAAGATCCCGAAAAACCGATTTTTCTGTATATCAACTCCACAGGAACTTCTTGGTACACAGGTGATGCGATCGGTTTTGAGACCGAAGCCTTTGCCATCTGTGACACACTCAACTATATCAAGCCTCCCGTCCATACCATCTGCCTTGGACAAGCCATGGGGACAGCCGCAATGATCCTCGCCTGTGGAACCAAAGGTTTCCGAGCGAGCTTGCCCAATGCCACGATTGTCCTCCACCAAGCCCGTCGCCAAACTAGGGGACAAGCCTCTGACTTGCAGATTCAAGCTAAGGAAGTATTGACCAATCGCGAAGCAATGCTCAGAATCCTGTCGCGGACTACAGGCAAGTCACCTGAGGTACTTACCAAAGATATGGATCGGATGTTTTATATGACTCCTGAGCAAGCTAAAGAATACGGATTAATCGATCGTGTACTCGAAAGTACCAAGGATTTGCCCAAAGCAGTTCCCGCACTTGTTTAATTACAAATTACGAATTGATAATTCGTAATTTGTAATTCCTAATTTGTAATTCCTAATTCTTAAATTAAACCTATGCCTATCGGTGTTCCTAGAGTTCCCTATCGCTATCCTGGTGACTCATATACGCAGTGGATTAGCATCTACGAGCGCCTGTCAATGGAGCGAATTATTTTCCTAAGTGGAGAAGTTTCGGATGGGATGGCAAATTCGATCATTGCCCGATTGCTCTACTTTGATTCTGAAGACCAATCCAAAGATATCTACATGTATATCAACTCTCCTGGTGGCTCAGTTTCCGCAGGATTGGCAATTTTCGACACGATGCAGCATATTAAGGCTGATGTAACGACAATTTGTGTTGGACTGGCAGCCTCGATGGGTTCATACCTATTGATGGCTGGAGCCAAGGGTAAGCGCTATGCTCTGCCCAATGCCCGAATTATGATTCACCAGCCATCGGGTGGGACTCGTGGTCAAGCGTCTGACATTGAGATTGAGGCGCGGGAAATCATTCGGATTCGCCATAAGCTGAATGAAGAATACGCCAAACGGACTGGACAGCCCCTAGAAAAGATTGAGCGCGATATGAATCGAGACTATTACATGTCTTCAGAAGAAGCTCTTGCTTACGGATTAATTGATCGCGTTCTTGATTCACCACAATCAGTTTGATGACAACAAAAAAGATGTAATGATGCGTAGCATCATTACATCTTTTTTGTTAAGGCAGAATGTAGTAATTATTTTTTCTATTGGAATACAATCGGATCATCGAGGTTTTGACAGAAGTCGATAAATGAAGGCGTACTTTCGCTACCATCAGCAAATTCAGCCTTAATCCATTGTTTGCACAATTGATTGTCAGTGGAACTGTCCCAAACCATCTTGGCATTCTCCCCTGAACCAATGCCTGAGCCAATATCAAACTGTCCCCAAGTCTTTTCTGGCTCACCCACCAACAACTTTTTAATTGTCGAATTGCTGTTGTTCTTAACGTAGAAATACCATTGCTCAGCAGAAGCGGAAGCAACATTTGCCACTAGACTCAAGGCAAGTATGCTCGCAGAAATCAAAAAACTTTGTTTAACCACTGTCTTAAACTCTCTAAAGAAGCTCTTAGTAAGAATATAAACTATAAAATCTGATTTGCAACATACATTGAGATGCTTATAACTTTCTTATAACTTTTAATGTGGTTTACTCCCTTCCCACCCCAGAATTAGTGGTGCGGCGCTTCGCACCGCACTACTAATTCTGGGATTTTAATGTCTATTTTTAGACTAGGAAGGAAATAGCTGTGAATTTTATAGTTCAATCAATCCAATATCAGCCTTATCAATTGGCTTTCCGCGAACCCTTTCAAACTGCGACGGGTATACTTCTAAATCGTGAAGGTTTTGTGATTGAGATTCGCGATCGCCGATCTGATCATCAAGTTCAGCATATTGGCTTAGGTGAGTCTGCGCCACTTTATGGTTTTGGGATGGAATCTTTGCGCGAGACAGAACAAGCTTTAAAAGAAGCGCAGCGATCGCTGATTGATGCAGAAATCCAAAACCTCAAAGATATTGAGAATTTACTTGCAAAATATGACCGCACTCCTGCGGCAAAACATGGAATTGAATTAGCACTACTCAACTTATTATCACAAGTGCAAAGTATTGCCATTTCTCAATTGTTAGCAAATTCTTTTTCGGGAATAGTGCGAGATCAAGTGACTGTTAATGCGGTGATTGGAGCGATCTCTCCTGAATTAGCTGCCACAAAAGCAAGGGAATATATAGAAAAAGGTTATCGCTGTCTCAAAATCAAGGTGGGAACGCAGGATTTTGAAATGGATTTACGAAGAGTAGAAGCAGTGCGATCGCAGGCGGGAAATGGTATCCAAATTCGGATTGATGCGAATCAGGGATGGTCTGTAGAGGATGCGATCGCTAATTTAAAAAAGATTGAATCTTTACAAATCGAATATGTTGAGCAGCCTGTTGCTGCTTCTAATTTGTTAGGTATGGCGGTCGTCAGGCGATCGCAATCAATTCCCATCGCTGCTGATGAATCTGTCAATAATCTTGCCCAATTGCAGCAAGTGATTAAGGCTCAGGCTGCGGATATTATTATTCTTAAACCAATGGCGCTAGGCGGAATTATCACGGCAAATCGTGCAGCAGCGATCGCTTTTCAAGCTGGCTTAGATGTAGTAGTAACCACCACCATCGACGGGGCGATCGCCCGACAAGCTGCCTTTGACTTAGCCGCCGCTTTACCAATCAAGCGAGCTTGCGGTTTAGCTACAGGACATTTGCTCATAGAGAGTTAGCGCCTTGCGCTAACTCTCTATTCTATACCAAAGCACAAAATGGCTACGCCATTTTGTGCTTTTAAAATCCTTGCTGAGTTTGGTTTTGAATTCCCAAAAGTGTGGCAACACTTTTGGGAATTGGTATTATTTCTCACTTCGAGATGTGCCAGACTCTTGGAAAATCTGAATAGCATTGAGAGGATCGCTGCTAAAAGTGCCAGAGCGATTAACTTTCTGGGGAGAAGCGTTGTAATTACCGGGGATAACGGGTTGGATCTCTTCAACGTCAAAATTAATATTTTGAATCTTGAGATTAGAGTTTGGTAAATCTCTTTCTATCGAAAACTGATCGGTATTGGTGGGCGAAATCGGTTGACCTTGGGCAGGACGTAAGCGATCGGCATCACCTTGCTGAGGCTGAGTTGATTGTGCCGAAACTGGACTCATTGCAGTGCTGGAAATCGCTAAAATAGTGATCGCCGAAAATTGAGAAATGCGTTGATAATGTCTGTTCATAAATTCCTCGCATTAGCAGTCAGAGACTTTAACTACAATAATTACTCATTATATTCACAAAGATTAGATACGCTTAATTTACCAGATCTAATCTTTAGGTTTAAGCGCATTTTTAAATCCTAAAACCAACAAAATATTGGTCATTGTTAAAAACGACTCCGCACTCCCATGCAACCAATCGACATTGGCTAAGGCTTCGTTATATTGGGTCTGAGCATAAATCCCTGCGGGAATCGTAATCGCCACAAAAACTAATGTGCCATAAAATCCCCAAAGTCCTAGCTTCGGAAATTGCTGAGATTTAGTCGCGAACCATAGGAACGCGAGGTAAGGAAAAAGAGATAATCCGAATAAGGCTTCTTTGGGCATAATGTCATCCTGTTTTTTAATGTCGTACTTTGCACGACATTAAAAAACTAAAGTTGTGTTTTTGTGCTGGCAATTTTCCAGATGAAATAAGCAGCGATCGCTAAAGTACTATTGCCGATCAAGGTCAAGGCTGCTTGCACCGTCACTAGCCATTCCAACGAGTCAGCATTATCAAAAAAGTGCCAAGTCACCGCACACATCGCACTAACTAAGGCAGGAAACATCGCCCATGCTAAGTTGCGCCATCCGCGATCAGGATTTTGCTTGTCATATTGCCAAATGAGCCAAATGGCTAAAGTCCATTCGATCACGCTAGAAATATGAATTACCCATGTGGGCAAGGATAAAGAGTGCATGGCAAATAGTTGTGACGCAAAGCGCCACCAATGTAGATGGTTTTAATGTTTTGCTTCGCGCATGGTTATAAATTCGCGAATTTGCCGATCGCTTGGTTGAGCAGCGATCGCCCCCATATCTAAGGTGGTCAACGCACCTGCGGCACAGGCATAGGCAATCACTTCATCGGCAAATTTAGGATCGAGCAAATTGGTCAGAGGACGGTGATAGATTTTATGAATGAAAGCAGCTAAAAAAGAATCGCCTGCACCAGTTGTATCGATTGAATGTACAGGATAAACGGCATGTTTACCCTGCCGCTCACCCAAATAATAGCGACAATCTTTATCGCCATTGGTGATCAGAATTCCTTCGAGATGGCTATAGGCTTGGGCGATCGCCGCAGGGCTTGTTAACCGAAATAGCAGCTTTGCCTCATCCTCAGTCATTTTCAGGAAATCAGTATACTTCAGCAAAACTGGCAATAGCTTAACCACCTGCTCAGGATCTTTCCAGAACATCGCTCGCCAATTAACATCAACTACTACCTTTACAAAATTTTCCTCGGCAAGCTTTAGCGCTCGACCGATCGCCCTTGAGGTTTGTGGATTTGCTAAACCCAATGTCCCTAATACTAAAAATTTAGCATCGGCAAATAAATGCTCAGGCAAATGCTCCGCAGACATCAAGGTGTCCGCAAATACAGTATTCGCATCACCATTAAAACGATCAAAACTGCGATCGCCATGAGCGTCACGGGTGACATAAACCTCACGGGTAACGGATTCAGGATGCACTTGCACCCCTGAAGTTTCTACCCCTGCTGTCCCCAACTGTTTGAGTAAATAAGTTCCTGCGGCATCTTGACCAACACAACTAATCAAACTGACAGGAGTTCCTAGTTTGGCTAAGCCACAGGCTACGTTAGCAGGCGCACCGCCAAAATAAGGTTTCCAAGAACTAACTTGGTCATAGGGAACGCCTATATCTTCAGCTATTTGATCGATTAAAACTTCGCCAAGGCAAATTACACGCGGCATAGGCGGACTTTACAAGGACATTTTGGACTTTCGCGATTCAATGATAGCAATAGCTGAATCCACTTTGTCAGGAAATACTACAACTAAACTACTTTGAGGGGCGCTATCCAAGGCGGCTGTGAGTGCTTCTGCTTCGTCAAGAATTGTAATATATTTGTTTGTTAACATTAAAAGAAATACTTTAATCACAAGCAAACTTGGCAACCAATGGGATTAGCTGATGCTAATGGTCAATGCGTCTCGATGTTTGCGTATTCCATTAGAGACAATGCAAGCTTGGCTACGTGGTCGTCACTACATTACTAAAAATGCACAGCTATTTTCTTAGCACCTAATCCAGCGTCCCAACAACTTTTTTTCATCTATCTTTCACAAATCTAGTCGAAGCTCATGTTTTGCCTGTGATCCGTTTTTTAGCCTGTACTTAAGGCATTTTCTTAAATTTATCTTTAATAAATGATTGATGATTTTTGGTAGTCTTATATACACTACTTGGCAATCAAATCTATGGCTCTCTATCGCTTAATCTATGTTAGTCAGGCTGTTGCAGGACTTGAATATCCCGACCTAGTTGAGATTTTGGAGAAGTCTGAGCGCAACAATAAAAAAGTTGGGATTACGGGAATGTTGAGTTTTGGTGATTCAATGTTTTTGCAGGTGTTAGAGGGCAGTCGGCGCGTAATTAGCCAAACCTATAATCGCATTCTCCTAGATAAGCGTCATGTCAATGCTGAATTGATTGATTTTTCCGAAATTGAACATCGAGATTTCTCACTTTGGTCAATGAAAGTTGTCCAACTAGGCACTCAAGCAGAAGTCCGCGATATTATCTTAAAATATTCAAGTACAGACACATTTTCACCCATCTCAATGACTGGCAAACAGAGTCTTAACTTTTTACGGGAACTGACTGAGATCTACCAAAAAGGAATTATTTCCTGAGTGTATAGGTTATCATTTTGCCTTGGGCAAAATGATAACTCTTTCTCTACCCAATCTATTAAATTACTGATGTTACGTGGATAGAATTCCTGCAATCATCTAAGTTTAGGGCTGGCGCGGGGGATTGCCCCTACAAAATCAAATTATTGGGGTAGGGGCAATCCCCCCGTGGTTGCCCTGTCATGCTCGCAGCAAGAGATTCATCATCTGAGTTCCATGGAACATCAGTAAATTAACGTCTTTTCGATATAGCCATTTGCATCGTGCTTCGCACGACGCAAATGGTCTTGTTAAATTAGCAACTTGGGTGGAATGGATAGAAATAGAACTCCATTACTAGTCCAAGGTTGCGTTTCAGGTAGCACTAACCCAATAATCCCAGCTTTTTTTAAAACTAATACACCCTTAGATTCTCCCCAGATCAACATTTCTGCCCAAGTAGTGAGATCAGGCTCATGCCCAATAATTCCCAATGAAGATCTGGCAGGTTGTGGATGTTGGGCAAGCCAAGCTATTACCCGTTTGAGCCAATCTTCAAAACTTCCCTCAGGAGCAAGTTCCGATAATTGCTGTACAGGACATCCTTCAAAAACATTAGCAAAGATATCAGAGGTCTGTTGAGCGCGAACTAGAGGACTAGTTTGCAACAGGTCAAAACGCAAACCTAAGTCATAAAGACGTTTGGCAACCTGCTTAGTTTTTTTGCGCCCCTCTTCAGTGAGAGGACGTTGCCGATCATCTTCGTAATTTCCGCGCTCTTCGGCAATGCCATGCCGAATTAGATACAGGCTAGGCATTGACTAATAAACTCTCAACTAATCCTTCAAATAGAGCCTTGCCATCAGTGCCGCCCAGAATGCTTTCGGCAGCGCGTTCTGGATGGGGCATCATCCCAATTACATTACCTTGTTTGTTGCAAATCCCAGCAATATTGTCCAGTGAACCATTGGGATTTGCATCGTTAGTAATATTGCCGATCGCATCACAATAACGGAACACGACTTGATTGTTATCTTCAAGCTCTTTGAGGATATCAGCATCCGCAAAATAACAACCTTCTCCATGAGCAATTGGTAAGGTAATAACTTGCTGTTTTTGATATTTCTGAGTGAAGGCTAAATCGTTGCGTTCAACTCTTAGAGGGGCGCGATCGCAAATAAAATGCAAATCTCGATTGCGAACTAAAGCTCCTTGCAATAATCCAGATTCGGTTAAAATCTGAAACCCATTACAGATACCGAGTATATATTTGCCCTTCGCAGCATGTTCCTGTAGCGATCGCATCACAGGTGCAAATCTCGCGATCGCCCCACAGCGCAAATAATCACCATAGCTAAATCCCCCCGGAACAACGATCACGTCACAATCATTAATATCGGTATCTGTATGCCAAATTAGCCTTGTGGGCTGTTTCAAAATACCACTGGTAACACTAGCAACATCGCGATCGCAGTTGGAACCAGGGAAGACAAGAATGCCAAATTTCATGCTTTTGACTCCTCAATGACAGTTAGCTCAAAGCGATAATTTTCAATTACTGGGTTTGCCAAAAGCTTATCGCAGGTTTCGTCTAACTTTTGTGATGCTTCCGCTTCATTTGCTGCATCTAGGATGATTTCGACATACTTGCCAATGCGGACTGAGTCAACGTGATAGTCCATTTGTTTAAGTGCAGACTGGACAGCAGTACCTGCGGGATCGAGAACTGAGGGACGTAGGGTAACAAATATACGGGCTTGATACTTCATGCTTGCTGTGAAATGGTGAGATGCGATCGCCATATTTGCTATATGACTGACATCATCGATCATATAGCAAGATAAACCAGAAAAAATTAAGTACCTAGGCGCAAGATAACTTAAAAAGCACAGGTTAAGATCCCTGACTTTTTTTGTGAGTTTGCTAATTGTATTTGGTTGCTTAGAAAAAGTCGGGGATCTATCGCAGAATATTATGGAAGTTTGCAGTAATGAGTAAGAAAAGAAAGCAACCCAAACAGGCTAGATTTAAATATATGCAAACACTCTAGCCATCAAAAGATATGGCAATTGAAGTTATGGAAGATTATCGAAGTTTGTTAGTGGCGGTGAAGCATTGGATTCGTGCTGCTCAGTATGAGGCTTTAAAGGCGGTTAATCGAGAGTTAATGGCGCTTTATTGGGATATTGGTGAGTTAATTGAATTATTATTTGATACTGTGCCGAATACCCCTGAATGCGATTACCTAGATATTCTTATACATACCCAAAGTTAAAACTTGTTCAGCCGTTAAGTTCAAATTTGGAAATGTGGGCGAAGCGAACGCATCATTACCGCGAAACAAATTAATTTCATACTCTCCATCTACCAGCGTACAGATCGAAAGAGTAGCTTGCTTAGGCTTGCCGATATGTCGAATCCCGCCCAAACCTAAATAATCGGCAATCCAATATTCAGGAATACCTAATGCTGCATAATCCTCAACCTTACGTGCATAATCATTTTGCCAATTACCACTCACAACTTCCGCTACAAACTTGATGGAGCTAACCCTTGTGATGATCGATTGTTCTTGCCAGACAGATTCTTTCGCAACTTCCGTCCGATCTACAACCATCACATCAGGACGAAAAGCCGTCATACTGGCACTAGAGGGACGAAACAAGCCTCTTTGCAACACAAACCAAGGCAAACCTAATTGATCAATCTGCACACAGATTTTTGCCGTGATCAAAGCCGCAACTTCCTCATGCTGCTCCGTTGGTTCTAAATTGAAAACCTCTCCATCGATCAATTCATAGCGATTATCACCACCATAACGGGCAATAAACTCATCTAGGCTTAGAGGTTGATGCTGTACTTGTGCGATCGTAAGGGTCATAGCTCATCTAGCCCCAATTAGTATTTTCAGCTTACCAAATTTTAGCTATAGCTAATACTTTATCGCAAAACCAAATAAAGGTCGGCGGCGCTTTGCTCTGCCGACCTTTATTTGGTTTCCATGCCCTAAGTTAAGATTTGCATTGCTAGGGTAACTAACGCTAACTACCTAACAGGAGGCACAAACGGTGTCAAAATAGTAGATCGATTCTACTGGAGAAAGATTAGGTGTCGGACAAATTTGATTACGATTTGATCATTATTGGCGCTGGCGTTGGTGGACATGGCGCAGCCCTCCATGCCGTTGCATGTGGCTTAAAAACAGCGATCGTTGAAGATGGCGTAATGGGCGGAACCTGTGTCAATCGTGGCTGTATACCCTCCAAGGCATTACTCGCCGCTTCTGGACGAGTGCGTGAAATGCGGGCAAAGTCTCACCTTAAGGCATTAGGGATTGATGTGGGTGAAGTGAATTTTGATCGCGGGGCGATCGCAAACCATGCCGATAACTTAGTACTGAAATTGCGCGGCGACTTGACCAATAGCCTCAAACGATTAGGCGTAGATATTTTGGAAGGTCGTGGTCGTGTGGCTGGCGCACAAAAAGTCAGCGTTGGCGATAAGACTTACACTGCTAAAGATATTATTCTCGCCACTGGTTCCGAGCCATTCGTCCCTCGCGGGATTCAACTCGATGGCAAAACTGTATTTACTAGCGATCAGGCTGTGCGTCTGGAAACCTTGCCCCAATGGGTCGCGATTATCGGTAGTGGTTACATCGGTCTAGAATTTGCCGATGTTTACACAGCGCTGGGTTCGGAAGTAACGATGATCGAAGCTCTCGATATATTAATGCCAGGATTCGATCCCGATATTGCCAAAATTGCGGAGCGGGTACTTCTCAAACCTCGCGATATTGAAACGAGAACTGGTGTATTCGCCACCAAGATTACCGCAGGTTCTCCTGTCAAGATTGAACTGACCGATGCGAAGACTAAGAAGGTAGTGGAAGTTCTGGAAGTGGATGCTTGTTTGGTGGCGACAGGTCGAATTCCGCTTACTAAGGATCTTGGTTTAGAAAGCGTTGGTATTGCGCCGAATCAGCGTGGATTCATTGATGTGGATGACACGATGGCGACTTCCGTTCCGCATCTTTGGGCGATCGGTGATGCGACGGGTAAGATGATGTTGGCTCACGCTGCCTCGGCTCAGGGCATTGTTGCTGTAGAAAATATGTGTGGTCGTGCGACTACGGTTGATTATCAAAGCATTCCTGCGGCGGCGTTCACCCACCCTGAAGTCAGCTTTGTCGGTTTGACTGAACCACAGGCGAAGGAAAAAGGAGCAGCGGAAGGCTTTAAGGTTGCCACAGCCAAATCTTACTTTAAGGGCAATTCCAAGGCGATCGCTGAGGGAGAAACTGAAGGGCTAGCCAAGATCGTTTACCGTGAAGATACGGGCGAACTTTTGGGCGTGCATATCATCGGTATCCATGCTTCGGACTTGATTCATGAAGCATCGGCGGCAATACGCGATCGCCAAACGGTGCAGAAGTTAGCGACGGTGGTTCACGCTCACCCAACGCTTAGCGAAGTTTTGGATGAAGCTTACAAACGCGCAGCACATATTTAATTAAAAAAGCATCCCGATGGGGTGCTTTTTTATTCCCAAAACCTTTGATTAAGCAAAACTTCAAGGTTTCTATTAAATTGCCAAACTTTAGGAAATTGCACTTGCGGATAATCTTCTTGAACTTCTGTAAGTGCATCTAACCAAACTTCCTCAAAAATTTGATCTAAGTACGAGTTGAGGCTTGGAGAATCAGCTAGCCGTCGTTTAATTTGCTTGCGCTGTTCCCGTATTGTGCGTTCCCATCCGTTGTAGTCATTGGGCAAATTGACATATAAACGCTTGAGAACATGACTGAGCAAAACATCTAAGCGACTTTTTAATTCATGTCGTTCTGATCGCCCCAAAGCCTCTATCTCCTCTATTAAGTTATCTAAATCTAAGTTCTCAAAATCTTTAGCTCTAAGCTTTGCGGCAATGTCGTCAGTCCACAAAGCATAGTCATATTCATACAAAGATGGGGAAACAGCGATTAGTGTCATGTTTTTATACTTGCTTCGCAGTGACTATATTTTAGCTGATGTGAAGTTGCTCTAATTGTATAGACTATATATCTAATTAATGTATAATCAATCATAGATTGTATGTATATTAGGTTATGGCACGCAAAAAGTCTGATGATCCTTTAGACCTTACGCCCACTGAGGAGATGGTTCTGTATGCGGTGCGCGATCGCGAGCGTTATGGTTTAGAAATTATCGATGCGATCGCGAAGGCGAGTAATGGTAAGCGCAAGATCGGTTTTAGTTCGCTATATCCGACGCTGAAAAAGCTTGAGGAAAAGGGGTTTGTGACTTCGCGTTGGGGTGATGAAACTCCAGAGGAGTTAACTGGCGCAAGGCGGCGTTATTATGTGATTGCGGGTGAGGGTAGTCGCGCTCTTAATGCTAAGGAAGTGTTTTTGGGTGAGTTGAGATCTGTCATGGCGATCGGGGGGATTTAGCGATGAAAGAGAATAATAAAGAAATTTCTCTAATTATAATTAGCTTAATTTATGGAGGTTTATTGGGTTTCGTAATATGTCCAATTTTATTTCCTTCACTACAGAGTTTACCTCTAAACAAATTTTTCGTTTTTTTCGTATTTGGTTCGGTTGGAGGACTATTAGCTATAACATATTCAATAGAAGGTAATCTAATCAACAATATTGGCGAAATTCTGCGTAGATTTTTAACTTATCTATCAGGTGTTTCAGCTTTCTTAAGTATCGTTAGTCTTTTGAATGTATATGAATTTTATAACTTAACTAAAGTTATAAATCCTATCTGTTCATGTTTAGTTTTTGGTTGGGGTCTTAGTCGATTGTTATCAATAATAGCAAAACGTCAAAACACTAATCCTGAATTGATAATTGATGGACATATAGTTTGGATATTTTCTTTACTAAATAGATTTACTTATCTACTATTTGAAAATTCAGTTGATAAAAGTATTGCCACCTCTAAGATTAATAAAAAAACTTGGGATATTAGTTTAATAATCATATTAACCCAAGAATTAACTGAAGTTTTCCCTAAAGAGTGGGATGATTGGCAGCCTGAAATTGAATGTATGATGGCTTTTCGGAAAATACAGCAATCAAATGGAGTAAATCATCATCTTATATCACTGATCACTTTCTATCATCTCTCTCTCTTTGTCTGGCATATTGGCATCAACAAGGTTTTTATTCTTGCTACTCGCAGAACAACAAGATAAGGAAAAAGAAAAAATTTGTAATGTAGATATCGTAGGGGTTTAACATTTGCGGCAATACTTCTCCACTCTCCACCAAAATCTCTATTTGCAAATGCTAAACCCTCTTCGCTCTCACCGATAAATTGTCCATGCGGCGTGAGATTTTGGGGCAAAGCATTCCCAATTTAAGGTGACGTGTAAAATCATAAACATTCGCGCAAATGCTAAACCCCTTGTATCTAGGAAGAAAAGTAAAGGATAAAATCTTTACTACAATCCGAAAAAGCAAAAGCAGAGATAAACTCGTTCTGCCCCTAGGGACACCAAGCCCATACTGTAGATAGAGTCGTCTCTGCTTAAACAGTGAAAAGTAAAGACTGGACAGTATCAGAGGTCGCCCAACGGGTAAACCTGCATTCACAAGGATAGTTCAATACCACTGATTGCTTGATGGACAAATCTAG
>NZ_NDHW01000117.1 GCF_002251945.1 Pseudanabaena sp. SR411 | reverse complement strand
TCCCTAGATGGTCTAGATTCGATACTTTCATCTCTGTATTAATATTTACCTCCTCTTTTTTGATTTTCGATGATTTTGATTTTCGGTAATTATTTTACCCTTCCATTACGAGCGGAATGTAGGCTCAGTACAAGGTTGTTTATCAGTTTGAGGCTGAGTTGTCATAGCTTTAAAATTAGTGATAAAGAGCATCGTTATCCGCAACAGCCTTGCACTCAAGTGTGGGCTAAAAGCCTAAACCCGTTGATTTAGTCTGCTTCAGCAGACTTGAGCTTTTAGCCCGCACTTGAGTGCAGGGCTACCTTAATATTTTAACTACTAGCTTTGATCGTAGCAGCCTGCTCTAGCAAAGACTCAGCAAAAGCGATCGCCTGAGACACCGTACTACTAACACTCTCCTTATCAATGTTTTTTCCTTTTTCCTTTTTCCTTTTTCCTTCTTTCCCCTCCTCAACATTCATTCCTGAAGCAATCTGAGCTAGCTCCTGTTTCCGTTCTTCCAATTCTAAGAGACGAATTTGTACTTGAGTCCGATCGCCGATTACCTGCTTACTAACATGGAAATGTCGATCAGCGATCGCCGCAATTAATGGCTGGTGAGTCACGCAAAGGACTTGAGAACTACGGCTCAGTTGCCAGAGTTGCGTCGCGATCGCTTGGGCAACACGACCTGATACGCCTGCATCAATTTCATCAAATACCATTGTGCCGACATTCGCATGATTAAATTCTGTAGATGCTGGTTGAGAATCTTGGGTTTTCTGCTTTATAAAACAAGTTTTCAGCGCTAATAAAAATCGGCTCATCTCACCACCTGAAGCAGTTTCCGCAAGAGGTTGTAAAGGCTCGCCAAGATTAGGGCTGAACTCAAAGACTATGCGATCGCCGCCTAATGCATTGGGTTCACTCGGATAAATCCCGACCTGAAAACGAACTTTTTCCATCGCCAGCATTTTCAAAGCATCGATTTGAACTTGTTCGAGAGCGATCGCCGTTTGCCGACGTAATTCCGTCAGCTTTTTACAAGCCTTCAGCAAAGCCTGTAAATCAGCCGCAGCTTTGCGTTCTAAATCTTCAATGGAAATGCTTTGATCGGTAAGTTCAGCAAGTTCAAGTTGGAGCTTTTCAGTATAGGCGATCGCTTCGGGAAGCGTGCCATATTTACGGCAGATTTGCTTGATTTGATTAATTCGTTGTTCGATCGCTTCCAATTGTTCAGGATCAGATTCCAGACGATTGGCATAATTGTTGATCTGCCTCCCCGCTTCTTCGACCTGAGCAAGAGCGCTAGAAACTAGTTCGAGAAGACCTTCAGCTTCGCGATCGAGGGCAACCATTTCCGTAAGAATCGACTCCGCTTGTCCTAATAAATCCGCACATGCCTTACCATCATCATTCTGATAAAGCGCTTCATATACGGTATAGCCCTGCTTCTGTAATTCCACACTATGGGCTAGCCGATTGCGATCGCTTTCGAGATTATCTAATTCATCGGGATCATCTAAATTCGCCGCTTCTAATTCCTTGAGCTGATAGCGCAACATGTCCAAATGCTGTAACCGATTGCGTTCATTCTGCTGACGATCAAATAAAGCTTTGCGCGATCGCTCCTTTGCTTCAAATAGTTTCGCGACTTTTAGCCTTTGTAATGACAAAGCCTGATTAAAAACTTGATCGCCAAAACTATCTAGCCATTCCCTCTGTTGAGCAGCTTGACTCAGTAAGATCGTCTGACCTTGGGCTGTAATCTCGACAAGGCGATCACGCAATTCTTGAATCTGTTGCTTGTTTACAACCACGCCATTAATGCGGGTGCGATTGCTCTTTGCCGTGATTTCGCGACTACAAATCAGCGTTTCGGCATCAATGGCATCAATTTCTTGCATCTCTAGCCACTGGGAGATCGCCTGATTAGTCGAAAAAGTAGCTTCGATATTGGCGCGATCTGATCCAGTTCGTAGCATTCGCGCTGATACTTTGCCTCCAAGAGCAGCATCTAGAGCATCAAGGACAATTGATTTACCTGCTCCTGTTTCCCCTGTGAGAATATTTAGTCCCGCATATAACTCAAGCTCTAAGCGATCGATCAGGGCAAAATTTTCAATTTTAAGACTCAGCAGCATAGGTTTTCTCTTGATTTAAAAATGTGCAAAGCACATTCTTAAATATTTTAGATAGGCAGAGTTTCTCCAGCTAAGAGACGCTTCGAGGCACTCAGTAATTCTTCTTCGAGGTAGGGCTTAGTGAAGTAACCCTTTGCCCCAAGCTGAATAGCAGACTGACGATGGCGATCGGCTCCTCGTGAAGTTAACATCGCTACAGGAATATCTTTGAGTCGAGAATCCTTTTGTAGTCTTGATAGTAGATCTAATCCATCCATCCGTGGCATTTCAATATCGCAGAAGATCATGTCACAGGGCAGCCCAGCGCGGAGTTTTTCCCATGCATCCTGACCATCCTTAGCCTGTTCCACACGATAGCCAACTTTCGCAAAGGTCAGAGATAGCAACTCGCGTACTGTAATCGAGTCATCAACAATTAGTACCGTTGGATCGACCGCCACATCTTCTTCAACTGTTGGCTGAATAGTCAGCCCTGATGTCGAAGGACGCAATCTGCCGCTAGCGATGTCAAATAATTCCAACACGTTTGCGATCGCCATGACTCGACCATCCCCTAACACGGTTGCACCTGCAATTCCCGCAGGTTGGGGAATTGGACCCTCTAGTTGTTTGATTACGATTTCGTATTCACCCAAGAACTGATCGACCTGCAAAGCGAGATAACTCGTGTCATTGCGGAGAATAATAATGCAAAGTTCATCATTTTCCTGCTTACCATAGATACTGCTGCGACTGAGGTGGCGACTATAGGAAAGCAAATTGGAAAGATGTTGGAATGGCAAAACTGTATCGCGCCAAGGTAAACAGGGTTGACCTTTCTCGTTGAGAACAATCTGACTTTGGGGAACTTCCACCATATCCTCAAAGCCATCAACGGGGAAAGCAATCCGAGCGCGATCGCTAATACAAAACATCGCCTTAGAAATACTCAAGGTAAGCGGTAAGCGAATTGTAAAGGTTGTACCCTTGCCAACTACTGATTCCACAATAATTACGCCACGAATATCATCAAGACAGGTTTTGACCACATCTAGACCAACCCCGCGCCCCTTAAATTCATCGGCTTGAGCCGCGGTACTAAAGCCAGCTTCAAATAGCAACCCATAAACTTCAGTGTCATTGAGGCGATCCACTTCAGATTGCGATCGCACTCCCTTAGAAACAGCGCTTTTCTTTACTTTGTCGGTGCTAATACCAGCGCCATCATCACTGATCGAAATTACGGTTTGATTACCTTGGTGATAGGCTCTTACGGTCAGTCTACCCGTTGCAGATTTACCAGCCGCTTGACGAGTGGCAGGATCTTCTAAACCATGGTCGATCGCATTATTTACAAGGTGTGTAAGTGGATCGGTCAGAGATTCCAGAATTGCTTTGTCGATCAGAGTCTCCCGCCCAAAAATTTCTAGCTCCGCCTGTTTGCCAGTCTTGAGGGCGCGATCGCGAATACCTCTAGGCAAGCGATCGGCAATTTGCGCGAAGGGAACCATGCGTGATTGTTTCAAATCGTCTTGAACTTGGGTAGTAATCGTGCCCAACTGACGAGTTACCTGATCTGTCTCACCAACCACGAACTCAATGTCCGAAGCCGACTCCCGAACTCGGACAATCAACTCAATGATCTCTTGCGATAAAACGTGGAAAGTATTGTAGCGATCGAACTCAATGCCCTCAAAGTCGTTACTCACCGAACTATTCGAGCTAGATCCATCACCTGAATATGAGGATGTTTCAAAACTACTGAATGAACGTCCACGTCCTGCGGTTAAAGATGCCTCAAGCAAAGAACGATCGTATTGATCACGCATCCTTTGCGATACATCGCTCAACAGTTGCACTTGATGTAATAGATTGGTAATAAACTGCTGTAGTCTTTCTTGATCCTGCTCTAACAAGTTACGATTGACAACTAGTTCCCCAACAAGATTATTCAGACTGTCGAGGTACTTAACATCAACACGCATAGTCGAGTCGGTTAGTCTTTGCTTACGAGCAGTTGTGGGTTGACGTGTAGGCGCTTTGGTTTTGATTGGTCCAACATCTTTCGCAAAAGCAGTCTGAAGCATGTTCTCTAACTCATCAAAGTCATCATTAGAACTTACTGGTGTGCTGATAGGAGCAGCATTTCCTGAGTTATTGGCATATATTGCGGTCTTTGTTGCGCCAGAGTCATCAAAGCTACTAGAGTCACCTAAAAGAGCTTCCAATTCATCAAAATCCATATCATCAGAATTCACAGAGCCTTGAGCATTAATGACAGTTTCGGTAATTTGGTTATCGAAGGTTGTATTACTCCCATCATTAATATCATTTGGCATGTTACTAGAACTACCAATCATCGCTTCCAAATCATCGAAGTCGAAGTTATCATCAATCCCATTTAGTTCTTCAGCTTGCAATTGAGGCTCAGGTTGTAGCGTGTTCGTTGCTGGTTCTTGAGTAAGAGAATAATCCAATACTTCAGAGTGATCTTCATCTAAGGTTTCAAATTCATTGAATTCACCAAAACTGAGAGGTTCATCAACGGCTAAGTTTTCACTTGCAAATTCTTCTGGCATCTGCAACAAACTTACCTCTGAATCATCATCACCTTGGAAGAAGTCCACCAAATTATCAATAGTTGTTTTTGCTGTAATGTCATTATCGTCAAGAATGAGATCTTCTTGAGTATCTGCCAACTCCGTTCCCAATCCCTGTAAAGGTTCGTATTCAAAATCTTGGTCTGATGTACTTCCAAAATCATTGATATCATCACTTTGAGTTAGAGATCTATCCTGATCAAAGTTAAGATCGTTTTCTAGCACAGTTAAATCTTCTTCGCCAGCATCAGCAAATAAATTAGCCAAATCAGAGTCATCTGAAGCATCCATTTGCTCGAATAGTTCTCCTACTGAATCGTTGGAACTTGCTTCAGAAATGCTTTCATCTACATCCAATCTTGAAAAGAACTCAGAATTGACATCTTGAGGAGAGTCAAAATCCATGAAATCTTCTGTTTGCTCTTCGTATCCATCGACCGTATCAACTACGTTAATAGCATCAAGCTCATTACTATCAGTGAGCGCAATGCTAAATTCATTGTTTGGAATATCTTCTCCTAAACTCTGATGCTCATTTTCTGTTTCACTAAAGAAGTTAGTTAAATCATCAGATGCATCTAGTGCATTGTCAATTCCTGATTCACTAAAGAAGTTAGTTAAATCATCAGCATCATTAATACCAGAGTATTCATCTAGTTCATTATCAATATCACTAGAGACAATTGCAGATTCTGAAGAATCTGAAAAGAAATCACCTAGATCATCAGTGTTAGTCAGTTCTTGATCAAAATCATTAAAATTATCAATACTACTAATATCGTTAGAAATAATTGCTGGCTCATCAGCCGTGGCAAAGAAATCATTTAATTCATCAGAGTGGTCAACCTGTTCAGCGAAAACATCTAACTCATTATTCACTTCACCAGAAACTTCAAGTTCTTCAGAATCTGTAAAGAAATCACCTAGATCATCAGTGTTCGTTAATTCTTGATCAAAATCATTAAAATCATCAACACGATCACTGATATCGTCAGTTATAATTTCAGGCTCTTCAGAAGTTCCATCGATAAAGAAATCATCTAATGGGTTATCTTGTTCAGCAAACCTGAATGATTCATCGACTGGTTCACTATCGATGTTATTAGTTAGTTCGGGTTCTTCAGATTCCCCAGAGGAAAAGAAATCACCTAAATCATCAGTTTTGGTGATTGCATCAATATCATTGTCAACATCATAGATATCTGTAGAAATTGCAGGTTCTTCAACTTCTGTGAAGAAATCACCCAAATCGTCAGCGTTAGTAAACTCATCGCTAAATTCATCAGTAGCGATCGCTTCAGAAATGTCTTCTTCGTCTTCAGATTCTGAAAAGAAATTAGTGAGATCATTGGCATCATGAATTGCTTCATTAATGTCGTTGTCTTCAGTGAAATCTACAAAATCCAAGGTAGAGCTATCTTCTGACAAAGCACCTAAACTATCATCTAATTCATCATTATTGATAGCAGAGATTGGCTTTTCTTCAAACTCACTACTTTCATTTAGAAAGTTAAGATTATCGCTAATATCTGAAGTCTCAGTTGCTGCTATTAGAAAGTCATCAGGATTTTCTTCAAGTGTAATATCTGGTGCACTTGTTGATTCTTCTAGCCCTTGAGAGTTCACGGCTTCATCAAATTCATCATTATCAAAGCCCAGTTCATCGAATAAATTCAATCCAGTAGTATCAATGCCCTCAAAGTCATTACTTGCTGATACTGACTCTGCATAATCACTAGATTCAATTGTTTCAGAATCTTCAAAGAAATTATCAATATTAGAATTAACGCTTTCATCATTACCTATGTTCGGAGATGCATCCAAAAGGATTTCATCAAGATTTTCATCGATCGCAAAGGGATCATCAAGCAAATCCATGCCCTCTTCCGAGAAAGTTAAGGCGAAGGGTTCGCTAGGATTATCGTTATCATCACTAGCCGCATTTTCATTCATTGCAAGCGCGGCAAAATATTCTTCACTAGACAGGGGTTGAGACTCGTCTGTATCACTAAGTCCACCATCCACAAACTGTTCAGACTGGTCATTATATGCTGACTGGGATGGTAATTCAGAAAAATCAATATCATCGATATTGAATTCACTAACATCAACATCATTGATATCCATATCGTCAAACTGATCATTGATCGCGATCGCATCATCAATTTGAGAATCACTGATTTGTTCAACAATATCTATACCTAAATCAGCATCACCTAAATCCACATCAAATTGATTGTCTAGGGACTCTTCAGGAGCAAATTCGTCTGGGAATAGAGCGTCTAGGCTGGACTGTTCACTGTCTGGAGTAATCTCAGAACTGATTTCCGAAACCATGTCACTCGTTTGTTGCCATGAATCATCAAGATCATCGGGGAATAAAGAGTTACTGCTCTCTTCAGCCACAGAGTCTTGGGTAGGAAAATCTCCAAATAGCTGATCAATGCTAGATTCTTCACTATTTAAGTTGGGAACCGTTAAATCATTATTTTCAGAATTATGGTCGAGTAAATCAGCAAATTCATCCTGACTGTCTGAAGTCGTGGCTCCAAGGTTTGCTATATTCGTTTCGTTGGATTCGATATCTTCCCAAGCGGCATCAAAATCGATGTCATCATTTTCAAACAAAATTGCTAGAGATTTCAACTCTGAAGCACCAACTTTTGGTCCATCAATATGTTGATTTTCGGTGATTTCATATTCACCATCCATCCAATCCATTTGGTTTTCTTGGATTTCTTCTGTCAAATCAAATTCTTCTTCATTGACCTGATCTGCAAATAGATCGATATCCACATCTGGATTCATGTCTATATCTAGATCTCCAGTAGTGGATATATCAGCAGCAACATCAAAATCATCTACCATTGAGTCTTCGCTAATATCCCCAGATGCAGTAGTAAAAATTGTACTAACTTCATCATCCTCTGGCTCTGAAAATCGGTAAGGTAATAGATTTTGAAGTTGTAATGACACCGCAATTTCTGATTCTCGATTTGAGAGTACTAGATCTTGGGCTTCTTTTAGCTCTCGAATCAAGATCGGCGCAAGGGTACGGTATGAGTTACTAGACTGAGCGATCGCATTTTTAATTTGAGTGACTAAATTAGTCCAATTTCGCAAATCAAATTTGTTGCCAATCTCTTGGAAGTAATTGCAAACTGCTTGTAACTGCGATCGACTCTCTGCATTATCTGTCGCCCGAAACAATTGCAACATATCTCGCATTTTAGTCGTGATTTCTTGCTGAAATATCGACTGCTGAGAAGCAACTACTTGCTGTGGCTGAGGAATACTTTCTTGTTCCTGACTAAATGTATCCGTAGAGATCTCCCCATCAGTATCGGAGACTAACTGATTTAGATAGGATTCTAACTCAGCAAATACAGGCTTAACGCGATTATTAGTTTCAATTGTTAACTCATCAGATATTTTGTAACCACCTTGCAACTCATCTAGAAGTTCTGACAAGGGATCAAATCCTGCCAACAACAAGCTTTTTAAGCGCTCATCGACAACTATTTGCGAATTTTCTTTGAGGATTTTAAAAAAGTCTTCTAATCGGTGAGCAACATGCTGAATACTCCCCACACCTAGCATTGCAGCGCCGCCCTTAATGGAATGAGCCGCCCGAAAAAGCTCATTAATAGATTCAGAATCATTTAAAACATCTTGCAAGTTTAATACGCCTTGCTCAATAGTCTGAAGATGCTCACGGGCTTCTTCAATGAAGTAACCCATGATTCGCTGCTGTTGTTGTTCCGAGTTCATGACAGAATCCTCTCAAAGATTAGGGTGTGAGTAGCATAGCTAGAAGGTAATAATCCTAACGAACTCCCGTTGTTTTATCACCCGAATCAACGCGGAATCGTTCCACAGAATCTTGTAAACTGCGGGCAACACCTACGAGATTTTGTAGTGAAGCTGACACCCTTTGAGACTCTTGCGAAGTTTCTTGAGCGGTCAACTCAACTGATTGCATAACCTGTGATACCGTTCTTGAAGTCTCGGTTTGCTTGACTGTATCTTCAGTAATGGATAGTACCAAAGTTTCAATGCGATGGGAAACTTGGATAATGTCTGTGAGTGATTGACGCGCCTGTTCAGCACGTTTTGTCCCATCGATAACCTGTTGTGTACCGACTTCCATCGCTTGTTGCACGTTACTGGTTTCACTCTGAATTTGCAATACAATTTGTTCGATTTCTTTAGATGCTTTCGCAGCGCGATCAGCAAGCTGTCGAACTTCGTCTGCAACGATCGCAAAACCACGACCTGCATCACCCGCTCTTGCTGCTTCAATACTAGCGTTAAGTGCGAGTAAGTTCGTCCGCGAAGCAATCTGCGAAATCAAACCAACGATCTTAGAAATTTCCTGCGAAGACTCTCCAAGGCGCTTAACCTTACGGGTAGTTTCAGCAACTGTTTCGCGAATATCCAAAATACCTGCTACCGTGCGTTCTACGGCATCACCACCCTTGATCGCGGTTTCGGATGCAAGTTTAGCAACCTGATCCGCTTCACGCGCACTTTCAGCTACACGTTGAATCGATTCAGTCATCATTTGCACTGAGTTTAAGGTAACGCTTAACTCTTCAGCTTGACGTAATGCATCCGATGACAAACTACGGGCAAATGCTTCATTTTCACGAGAGCTTTCATTTACCTGACGCGCCGCAATTTTTACTTGGTTAACAATTTCACGCAGATTTTGAATCGTGAGGTTAAAGGAGTCAGCAACCGCGCCGAGTACGTCGGCAGTTACCTCCGCTTGTACGGTCAAGTCACCTCGCGCCGCGCCTTCTACGTCATCAAGTAAGCGGATTACCTGACGTTGTAAATCTTCTTTAGCTTGTTCTTGCTCGGCGGCTTTGCGTTGGGCTTCAGTGGTATTAGAGACAATTGACTGAATCATTTGGTTAAAGCTTGCCGCAAGTCTACCAAACTCATCTTCGCTATAAACGGTTGCACGAGGACTCATATCGCCACGAATAACAGCTTCAAACTGAGATTGTAAGTTTGCGGTTGATTGATCAATCAGTCTCGAAGAGCGTTTGCCTAGTCCCCAAGCGATCGCACCACTTGCCAATGCTGCTGCACCACCCATCATCCAACCCGTATTCCGTACTTGTTCGCGTGAGCCTTTATCGGCGATTGAACCTGTGGCAAAGTTTGTAACTACCCCTGCGGCAACCATGGCAACCACCCCTGCGGCGATCGCTGTGATCACATTCTTGGTCTTAAGCGGCATGTTATCAAAAGGAGAAAACAAACCACCTTGTTCAGATGATTCGGTAACAATATCTGCACCTACTCTCTTTGCACCTACTGGTGTATTAATGGCTCCCAAGCCAAATAGCTCCGCCTCATTTCCCGTTTGGCTAAATCGTGCAGTGGAAATATCCTGATTGGCTAATGATGTTGTATTTGAGCGCCCCGAAGTTGTAAAGTCTTGATTTCCAAAATCTGTCATAGATCTTTCGGAAACCATCTGTGTTGCTTCTGAATCACCAAATGACCCCGAAAAGGATGATTCACTGATGTCATCAAAATCATCAAATTCATCCATAAAGACAACATCAGTATCGGCATTTAAGTTACCTGAAGAACTACTGGGTTTATAACCAGAGTTAAAACTTGACTCTCCTGTAAGTTGAGTTTCTGCACTATAGCTATACTGGCTAGACCCGTTCATTGAATTATCAGAACTAAAATCTTCAAAATCAAAATCATCAACACGATTTGAGCCAATGCTTTGACCACCGCTATCATCGGTAGACCAAGCTCCCTGCATATAAGCTGATTGGTTATAAGTATTATCTTCGTAAGCGTATTGCTGATTACTAAATTCACCTGCTGAGTTGTCTATAGAGCCTAAACCGTAGCTATCATCATTGAGATCTAGTCTTTCTTTGGCAGCCGCAATACCACTATGGGCATATTCCAAAATTGAGTTGTCGTCAGTCAGATGTAAGACCGTTTCATATTCACCAATTGAATCTTGATAGCGCTCTAGGGCGAGATTGATATGGGCATGAAGTAGACGATACATAGGATCGCTAGGGCAGACTTTAACCAGTTCCTGTGTCAATTTACCAGCTTGACTGTAGTCTCCTTGCATATAGGCTAAGGAAGCCTTTTCATATTCTTTTTGATATTGTGTACTTGAGGCCATGTGCTTTCTCCTAAAATCCCTAAAGTCTCTACCATTTGCGCGAAATCATCTTGAAATTACTTTATCTAGGATGCCCACCGTGCTGATCGTAAAATGTTAACTTGATCTAGCAACTTCAGGGGATCGCTATCTTCCATTATCCACTCACCTTTAATAAACGGAGCCATACTGTCAGAGCTATTTCTAGAGACATTTAGTTGTGAAGAATCAAGCCAAGCCATTACGCCAATTTGTTCTACCGCTAAACCTAACATCATGCCCTGATCCTCGATCGCAATAATTGAAATTTCTGCACGATCAGTATTGACTGGAGGAGCCTCTCCCAAAAACTGACCGAGATCACCTACCCAAACTACTCTACCCCGAATATTCACTGTACCTAGCAGTAGCGGGGAGACATTGGGCATGGGATTGATCCGATCTGGAGCATATTCCAAAACTTGACTGACTCCAATTGCAGGTAAAGCAAACTCAATTCCAGAAGCCACAAAAAATCTTAAGTGCAGCTCGCCTTCTGGAGCTTCAATGCCTTGATCAAAGTCTGTCGCCTGATCTTGTCCGATGCCAGGGAAGAATTCTTGGTTTCCTACCATAATTTGAGGATCTCTACCTTGCAAAATAGCAAATTTTACGTGTCTTCAAGTTTTGAAAAATAAACTAAAAAATAAGCTGAAAAATAAATATTTAGAACATTGAGAAAATATTAAAGTATTGATGTTAACTAACAGTCATTAAATAATCAAGAATTGTCTACACTTTTAGCATTCTTCGTGAAATTCTTAAGCTTTTCTAAGTAACTGCTTGACAGTGCCTACAAGTTCTTGAGGCTGAAATGGCTTAGCTATATAGGCATCAGCACCTTGCTTCATTCCCCAGTAGCGATCAAATTCTTCACCTTTAGATGAACACATTACGACGGGAACGCGCTCAGTTTTAGGATCAGTTTTAATACGACGACATAGCTCGTAGCCATTCATGCGGGGCATGACAATGTCCATGACTACTATGTCTGGGCAATTGCCTTGCATTTGCTCTAGTGCTTCCACACCATCACCTGCTGTCTTAACGGTTAAGCCACTACCCTTGAGTAAGTCCTCAATCATTTCTCTTTGTGTCACGCTGTCTTCAACCACCAGAACTGTACTCATACATGAATGCCCCGATAGGATTCTTCCACTAGCAACTCACCAAACAAATATATTAGGGTTAATATGATTGGCATTGTGCTTTGCCCATCTTAATTTTAAGTTAGCGCTTAATTATTTATTAAACTGTTCATATTTTAGTCTTCTCCGATATAGAGGTTAAGAGTGGAGCCGAAAGTCAAGACACAAAATAGCATGTATAGGGCTTTGCTCTTGCATTAAAGCCAAAATAATTTTTTAAATCTCTTAATAAGCATTCCTGTGTGTAACTTAATTACAGCGCTTTAGGTTCAAGCCAAAACCAAAAAAGTGAGAAAACGGTGCGAAGCACCGTTTTCTCACTTTTTTGGTTCTTTTGATTTAAGTAACACGATCAAGGGTGCGATATTGAACCGCTTCAGCGACATGAACTACTTGAATATTTTCAGCATCAGCGAGATCGGCGATCGTGCGGGATACTTTGAGAATGCGATCTGTTGCGCGAGCCGATAAACCTAAGCGTTTAATGGCAGCTTCTAGTAAGTCACGGGAAGGATGATCGAGTTCGCACCATTGACGCAAATGTCGGGATTGCATCTGGGCATTACAATTTACCTTTGCTTCTTTCTGAAAACGGGTTTGTTGAATTTTGCGTGAGGCTTGGACTCTTTCTTTCACGGCACTGGAGTTTTCCCCCTCTGGCGATCGCGTCATCTCTTCAGGCTTTAACCTTGCCACGGTCACCTGCAAATCAATGCGATCCATTAAGGGACCTGATAGCTTTGCCCAATATTGTTCACGCTGACGTGGTGTACAGGTACAAGGCTGGACCGAATCACCGTAATATCCACACTGACAAGGGTTGGTACTCGCGACGAGTGTAAATTGGGCGGGAAATGTCACCGATTGGCGCGTGCGGGAAATGCTCACAAAGCCATCTTCTAAGGGTTGGCGCAAAAATTCCAATACGTCCCGCTTAAATTCTGTTAATTCGTCTAAAAACAAGATCCCATTTGTCGCCAATGTGATCTCTCCAGGACGGGGAAAACTACCACCTCCAACCAATGAGGGACCAGACGCGGAATGATGGGGACTGCGAAATGGGCGATCGCTGACAAGTCCTTTACCTTTTAACAATCCAGCCACTGAGTGAATTCTCGTTACTTCTAGGGCTTCATCAAAGTTCATGTTGGGCAAAATGCTCGGTAAGCGCCTTGCTAATAGGGTTTTTCCTGATCCAGGAGGACCAACAAAAATCAGATTATGTCCACCTGCGGCGGCAATTTCTAGAGCGCGACGAGCATGTTGCTGCCCTTTGACATCCTTAAGATCTAGCTTGAATTCGCTTTCATGCCATTTCAGATCAGGATTAGCAACTACTGGCGGATATTTTTCGGGGTGCGCTAGGAAATCGCCTACCTCGGTAATACTTTGTAAGCCATATACCGCTAATCCTCTAACTAGAGCTGCTTCTTGAGCATTTTCCTTGGGGACAATAATCCCGATCATGCCTAAACGCTGTGCTGCCGCCGCGATCGGCAACACACCTGAAACAGGTCGCAATGAACCGTCAAGGGAAACTTCACCTAAGAATAAGTGATCACCTAATAACTGCGGATCAACCTGTTCCGAGGCAGCTAAAATGCCAATGCTAATTGGTAAATCAAAAATAGGTCCTTCTTTACGCAGATCGGCAGGGGTGAGATTAATCACAATCTTTCGCATAGGGAAAGCGTAGCCTGCATTTTTGATTGCAGCCTTAACCCGTTCTCGGCTTTCTTGCACTGCGGTGTCAGGTAATCCCACTAAAGTAATGCCTGGTAGTCCTCCCGATACATCGACTTCTACCCCCACTTGGATGGCATCGATGCCTAAAATTGCTGCACTCCAAACCCTTGCTAGCACTTTTTACCTATCACAGTAAGAATCAACAAAATCTCAATTAATCAAGATTATCATATGTAAATTTACTATAACTTACCTATTGTTACCACCTCTTAGATTTGCTTTGTTAGTTACAAACCTGAAAAGTAGAAGTCAAAAGATCTGATTAGCTTAAAAATATTATTAAAAATTTAACTTGCAATTGAGTATTCGGAGAAACTAAGCGATCGCATATTGATCTCTTGTAGCTCTGGGCTTTTCTCATGCACTAAGGGGATTGAGTCATGAAAGGATTCGTGTAATAAGGAAGTAAAATCATCAGCAGGTTGCCACGATGTCTCAAAAGGATGGGCTGCTAGACTACAAGCATTCCATGCAGGACTGACAGGAACATCTAACTTTCCACAAAACCCACCCCTTCTTCCTTCAGGATTGTAGTGCTGACACAATCGGCAAGCTGTAACTGAGTTACCTGAAGAGTTCATATATCTTAAATTTGGCTTTGCCAAATTTACTAAAAAAATTTTTATTAATTAACTTAATTATGTAGGGTAAGAATTGTGGATAAATCAGGCTCTAACCTTTACTTAGAGTTAGGTTCAGCGATCCCGAATAAAGCATAAATTTAACAATGTCTTAACTGATTCCTGTAATGCTTTGATGACAATCTTTTTGGGCATTTCTTATATATAAATTGATTGTTGTAATAGTTAAGAAAATATATAGATATTTTTTACTTGTATTTAATATAAGTGTTTATACTTAAAGCGAACTTACTCCTGTCCCACCCAAGAATTAGTAATGCGGCGCAAAGCGCCGCATTACTAATTCTTGGGTCTTAATGTCTATTTTTATAGCAATGTAGGTTTTTGCTTAGGACATAAACCCCAAAAGATAAGTGGCAGCGCGAAGCGGCTGCCACTTATCTTTTGGGGTTTGACTTGCTTATTTCAAGGCAATCTTTTTAGGTATTAGTGCATCTTTGGGTTTACAAAGATGATCAGGTAATGCGGAGCCTGATGGATCAAGCTTGTCGGCTAGGTTTGGATATTTAATCCGACCGTGGTTACGCTCTTGCCAAACCTTGATAAATACAGGCGCTATTCGATCTAAATCTTCCCAAGTCAAGGAGCAATCTTTGAGTTGACCATCATCCCATCGAGCTTGAAAAATCCGCATAAGTAAGCTCTTAGCGGCTTCAAGGGTTGTATCTGTGCCAAGCGATCGCAGGGCGGCTTCACAGGCATCAGCTAACATCACAATTCCTGTTTCACGAGATTGAGGTATCGGTCCAACATAGCGAAAATCTGACTCAACAATATGCTGCGATCGCTTTTGGGCTTGGCAATAAAAATAGGTGATTGTAATCGTACCTTGATGCTCTGGAATGAATGCTTGCAGCATTTCAGGAAGATGATATTTTTGAGCTAGCTTAAGCCCACCTGAAACATGCTCTTTGACAATTTGAGCGCTTTCCCAAGGATCATTAAGGATATCGTGAGGATTAGGCTGCCCCATTTGATTTTCGATGAAATATTCAGGGCGGAGAGTTTTACCAATATCGTGGTAGAGCGTACCTGTTCGCACTAAGGCTGTATCGGCTCCCAGTTCACGGGCAGCAGCTTCAGCAAGGTTTGCTACAAACAAAGTGTGCTGAAAAGTTCCAGGGGTTTCTGTGACTAGGCGACGCAGTAAAGGACGATCAAGGTTCGCTAGCTCCGCTAGACGAAAAGGGGTTAATGCATAGGAAATATGCTCTAAATAAGGAATCGCACCAAGAGCAACGATCGCGGAAATCAGTCCTCCCGATGCATACTGAAGTGCTGTGATGGCGATCAATACTGGTGGTGTGGAGCCAGCAATAATGGCGATCGCAATATATACAGCCGCTTGCAGAAAACCGACTAATAATCCTGTAGCCGCTAGATGCGATCGCGTCAGGGGGCGATTAGTAATCACCGCCGCGACAATTGAGCCAATGATGATCGGTGCAAGTACTAGTAAGTCAGAGCTAATCGCGATCGCCAGTAAGACTGAAGTGAGACATGTGACGAGAATTGCAAGGCGAGAACTGTAAAAACTACCAATGATTAGACTCATACTTGCCAATGGCAGAAATACGAGCATGTTTGGAGCCATCATCACCGTTGCTAAAGCACTACCTGTGCAGATAATGCCCAGCACCAAAAGATCTTTGATATGTAATTTGACTTTGAGTAAATATTGCCATCGTCGATTGGCATAGCCAAATACGGCAAAGCAGAGCGCTGTAGTTGCGACCATCAAGACCAATCCCTTAAGATTTACTTGTCTTTGGGTCATTTTTAGTTCATCTAAAATAACGAATTGCCGCTCAGTAATTTTCTCCCCACCTTTAACGATTAAGTCACCTGCCTTCAGTGAAATCCTTTGAGTCTGAACCGATTCAGATGCTTTGATCGCTCTTTCGGTTGTACCTACATAGTCAATGGTCATATTTGGCTTGACTGTAGCCCTGAGCAAAGCAATCGCCATAGCTCGATGTTCTTCATTGGTTGGCAAATTGCTCAGGTTTGCTAGCCGTTTTTGCAGCATGTCATTGGGCAATCCCGCCACAATCCCTGTGGACTGGATATCGATCAATGCTTGCCGCGTCAACTGCTTGCAGGTTTCCCATTCTTCATTGGTCATTTCCAAGAGGCGATCGCGAAACATATCAGGACCTTTTGCCGCTTTTTCCTGAGTCATGGAATAGGCTTTGCGAATCTCGGTCACCGTATTGATCAGCTTTTGATAATCTTGGGGAAGAGCATTAATTTTGTATAGAGTTAGCTCAGCCAATGCTACGGATGGGGCTTCTTTATCTCTATTGATAAGCCCTGATATAGCCGTTTGATTATTGGCATTAGCGGCAAGTCGATTAGCCCTTTCCTGTAACTGCGACCACTCGAAATCCGAGATTCGCCGAAAATATCGTTGCACGTCATCACTCAAAATTTGGCGATCGACATAAGGTAAATTGCCAGACGATATCCGCAGGTTATCACCTACTTGAAGGAGTTCTTCTAAATGCTTGATTGCATTAGCATCACTCTCAGGATTACTACGATAAATTGGTATTACTTGTTGTTTAGCTAGTTCTTTGGCTTGTTTAGTTGCCTCAATGTCTGTAGCCACTATCGTTCTAGGCGATCTTAAGTCTTGATCGACAAACGTACCGATTCCTAAGCGTGGCTCAGAATAAAACCTAATGCTGAGGGTTGAGATGAGGCAGACAAAGGTAATTCCGATAACTGCTCTACCAGACCACTTGCGAGATATGTGGTGGGTTGTTGCTGGGAGCAAAGATGAGTGGGTGGGAGCAATTCCCATAGTTTAATTACTCTAGTTAATGTTTCGTAAGAACAAATGCAGTTTTAAAGTTGCAATTCAAGAGATCTCATTTAGATTCTAGATGTACCAGATCTCTAAGGTGAATATCAATCAAAAAACTTATAAATCTGCCTTTTGTTTTTTGAAAACCTGTAGTACAAAATCGAAAAAATAATCTATAACGCTTTGCGCTCAAATCCAAGCCAAGGAATTTCCTGAAAGTCTTGCTCAGCAATATTTTTTAGAAATTTCTTGTGGTTCGTTTGATCGATAATTGCTGTAAATCTAAAAGCTAGGAATTATACAACTTTAATATTGTAAATCCTACAATGCATTTGAGTTGTAGGCTCTCTGCATCTGCAACTCAAATGCTCTACAAATCACTTTGGACTACTAATTTTTAGTAGGAAGAGTAAGACATAAGCCGGGTTCTGTTTTAGGAGTTTTAGCAACTACCCTAGCGGTTATCTATCTGGGATATTTGTTACCAAATACCTCATGCGGCACACACTTATCTGCGATCGCCTAGCTTTCACTATGCAACCCCATTAAGCAACGGACACAAGATCAATTGAAGATCGCAACACTTGTATCCTCTCGCCTTGCTTCCAGCTGGGGTTTACCGAGCCAGAGCCTCACGACTCTGCTGGTGCGCTCTTAACGCACCTTTGCACCCTTACCTATAGAGATATAGCGCTTCGCGCTATATCTCTATAGGCGGTATTTTTCTGTGGCACTATCCTCACGATCGCTCGCACTGGGCGTTATCCAGCAGCCTGATCTTCATGGAAGCCCGGACTTTCCTCAAAACTTGCACTCGCCATAGCCTTTCGTTAATTTTGAGACAAATTTCGCAACCGCACGCTTACTCTTCCTTACTACCATTATGTACTAATACAAAAGCTAAAGATGGCGTTGCCATTTTTAGCTTTTAAAATCCTTACGGGGTTTGATTTTTAATTCACTAAGATGTTTTGTTGGCAATTCTCATTCTGAAACTGATTTTGGTGTTTCCAGTAGGATGCGTTAGTGCAATGTAACGTATCAATAATACAAGAGATATCTATAAAACAAATCCAAACCCAAAATAAGAGTGGCGGCGCTAAGCGCCGCCACTCTTATTTTGGGGTTTTATGTTCTATAGTCTGCGATTGAAGTCGCTTAATCCTTGTGATTTCAGATATTCACTTGATACACAAAGCGACTTATGGCAGTGATCTGGTAAGAATTTGACTGACATCAAAAATTATTTAGTGGTTTACCTTGGTAAAATTCAGGCAAAAGCTGCTATAAGTATGCAGAAATAATGTTTATCAAAACCAGATTGTTTTGCTAAACTATCTGGTTATCCGAGGCTAAACTAAAATGCCTCAAATCTTACTGAAAATTTATTACATTCTTTGCTTACAGGTGTGAGTGCCTAACTAAATGATGAAACACTTCTCCAAAGGGATGTACACGCTAATTTTGTCCTTGCTGTTGGTCATAGTTGCAGGAGTATCCCAAGCTGCGGCTGCTAGTTTATTGAGGGTTTTGGTTAGAGAGGAAAATGGCTCCAAAATGTCTGTAGCTGTGACTCAACCATCAACTCTCCAAGCTTCAGGTCAAGCAAGCCGCCGTCTCGATCCTGGTAAGTGGTACACCTTGCCACTTACTTCTGCATATCGAATTACCCCTAGCAATAATGGATTGGTGCAAGTCGGCAGCAATCTTTACCCAGGCGAGATCGAATTGCGAGCTTGGAATAACAAGGCGATCGCGGTTAACGTGTTATCCCTTGAGGAATATCTTCGTAGCGTTGTACCTAGTGAAATGCCTGCTAGTTGGCACATGGACGCATTAATGGCGCAAGCAGTAGCGGCTCGTAGCTATGCTGTCAATACCCAACGTCAACGTAAATGGGGTGAAGCTCCCTATGATCTTGTGAGTGATACTCGCGATCAAGTATATAAAGGCTTCTATCGCTTTGATCCTCAGACGGGACAAGCGATCGCCCTCATCCATAGTCGTAGCGATCAGGCTGTTGCCTCAACCGCAGGCTATATGCTCAGACCTGGTTTTAAAGGATATTATCGCGCCCGTTTGCCTCGCAACTGGATTAGCTGGGGTGGCGGATATATGCCCGTTTCCGATGGTCAACACCTCGATCAAGAAATGACCCAACAAATGGCTCAAAATGGCTGGAATTGGGTACAAATCCTATCTTGGTGGTATCGCGATCAACCCATCAAAAACTAAAAAAAGAAGGCGGCACTTTGTGCCGCCTTCTTTTTTTAGTTTTGTGTAAATATAGGGTTAATCCTATGTTTTGTGAGAGTTATGACTGTTAAAAAATTATCTGAAGTAGAAATTTCTTCGGCACTCGCCCAATTAGCTGGTTGGGCAGTTGTTGATCACAAGTTGCAAAAGAACTTTAAGTTTCGGGATTTTGTCGAAGCTTTTGGCTTTATCAGTAAAGTGGCGATCGTTGCCGATAAGATGGGGCATCATCCCGAACTTTTTAATGTCTACAACAAAGTCAAGATCGACCTCACTACCCATGATGCTGATGGTATTAGCGCCCTTGACTTTGAGCTAGCTCAAAAAATTGACAAGCTGCTATAGCACTTTTCAAGCAAGCGAAGTACAAAGGTTTGTTTCCCCGCCTTCGGCGGGGAAACAAACCTTTGTACTTCATAGCATTTAGCCTTTGGAATTAACAAAAAGGGACGCTTCGTGTCCCTTTTTTATTAAGCATGTCGTTTTTGATGCCATTGCCATGCATGTTGCAAAATCAGGTTTAAATCAGCATATTTAGGTAGCCAATTCAAGATAGTTCTGGCTTTCTCACTGCTACCTACTAAAGCAGGTGGATCTCCTGCACGGCGATCGCCCATCACTACATTAATCGGCTTACCCGTAATCTGCTTGGCAGCATCAATTACCTCTTTGACCGAAAACCCATTACCATTACCAAGATTAAAAATTTCACTCTTGTTGCCCTTGAGTAAATATTCCAAGCCCAATACATGCGCTTCAGCTAGATCGGTTACATGGATATAGTCACGGATACAAGTTCCGTCTGCGGTTGGGTAATCAGACCCATAAACTGTAATTGCTTCGCGGATACCCAGAGCCGTCTGCAAAACTAACGGTATCAAATGTGTCTCAGGATCATGATCTTCGCCGATCGCTCCATCAGGATCGGCTCCTGCGGCATTGAAATATCGAAAAATCACTGACTTTAGCCCATAGGCAACATCAAAATCTTGCAAAATCCGCTCAACCATTAACTTGGTTGCCCCATAGGGATTAATGGGTGATTGGGGATGATCTTCGGTAATTGGTATTTGCTGGGGGACACCGTAACTAGCACAGGTGGAAGAAAACACAAAGGCTTTTATATTCGCGGCAACCATCGCTTCTAGCAAAGACAAAGTGCCAACAACGTTATTGCGATAGTATTTGTCAGGCTGTGTCACCGACTCGCCCACATAGGCATAAGCTGCAAAATGCATGACCGCACTAATTTGACGCTCACTAAATAGGCGATCGAGCAAGGCGCGATCATTTGTGTCACCAATAATCAATTCTGCACCTAGGGTTTCAGCGATATCTTGGTGACCATAGACGAGATTGTCTAAAATCACCACCTTATAACCAACCTGTTGCAATGCTTTGACTGCATGAGAGCCAATATAGCCTGCACCACCTGTAACCAAAATTGTTTGTTTATTCATAACGTTTCATCATTTTTTGCACTAATTTATAACGCTTTTTGTACTCCACTCTAGAATCCATAAATCGTGAGGTCGCAAAGCGACCTCACGATTTATGGATTCTGAAGACGGGATTTGAGAATATCAAAAATTTCAGGTGGAATATGGGTGCGGAGCGATCGCCCTAAACGATTTTTCTTTTGAGCTATTTGTAAACACTCCAGCTTTTGGCAAACATATGCCGATCGCCCCATGCCCTGATCAAGCTGAATTTGATGTTGAACTTGATCATGCTTAGGCTTATCTTCGTTGTGATGCTGATCGGCGATCGGCACACGTACTACTCTCCAAAAAGTATCGCGCATAGCGACACATTGGCAACTAACACAACGACGGTGTAGCTTCAGAGCCAAACTAATTTACTCCTAAGTAGCTAATTCAAAGTTGCAAAGCTGCGTCCCTATGGGGCGCAACTTTGCAACTTTGGGTTTGTAATTAATTACGTCCATCTACTTAATTAAACAGTTTAATTAAACTGTAGATTTTTAATCTTCACTGTTGTCATAGTCATTTTCATCATCTTCATGAGATTGTTCAAGGATTGTCGAGGTTCTGGCAATGCTTTCTTGAGCTTTGCGGTCTTCATCTTCATAGTCGTACTTTGACAAATTTTTGATATCGATTTTCCAGCCTGTTAGTCTCGCCGCCAAACGGACATTTTGACCTTCTTTACCGATCGCCAGACTAAGCTGATCCTCTGGGACAATCACATGGGCAATTCTTTCATTGGCATTAATCAAACGCACTTCATGAATCCTTGCAGGGCTTAAGGAGTTGGCAATATAGGTCGAAGGATCGGGCGACCAACGGATCACATCAATCTTTTCGCCACGTAGCTCAGCGACCACTGCCTGAATCCGCGCCCCTCTAGCACCAATACAAGCGCCCACAGGATCAACATCGCGCTCAAGGGTATCTACAGCAATTTTAGTACGGGGACCAACCGCAGGGGATGGCGGATTAGCTTCTCTTGCCACAGCCACAATACGGACGATTTCTTCCTCAATTTCAGGTACTTCATTGGCAAATAAATACACAACTAAACCAGCATCGGCGCGTGATACTAATAACTGAGGACCCCGACGTGAACCTTCAAATACTTTCTTTAGATAGACCTTTAAAGTCATATTGGGGCGATAGGGTCTTTCCCCTGCCAGTTGTTCACGTTTGGGAAGTTCAGCTTCAACTTCAGGCTGTCCAAATCCACTGCTAACTGCCACGATTACAGAGGTTGTTTCAAAACGTAACACTCGACCTTGCAGAACTGTCCCTTCAATGTCTTGAAACTCTTCTTGAATAATCTTGCGCTGCTGATCTCTCAACTTTTGAGCTAGTACTTGTTTTGTTTGGATTGCTGCCATGCGGCCAAAGTCACCCTGCTCGGGAGTCACATCAACAACTACAGTTCCACCAGCTTGAGCCTCAGGAGCAACTTCGCGCACCTCAAACAAGCCAATTTCATGATCAGCATCACCAACTTCATCAACAATCGTTTTTGTCGCGAGAACCCGAAATCCTTCACCTTCGAGATCTAGTTCTACATCAAAATTATTAAAATGCTCTTCTTCAAAGTTAATGCCATCGGAGCGATAGGTTTTGCGAAAGCGCTCATATCCCTTGAGTAAAGCTTCTCGCAAAGCATTTTGGACAGCATGTTTGGGGAGATTACGCTCTTTACTAATCACCTCCACCATTTGTCCTAATCCAGGTAAATTCAATAACGACATAAGGTTTTCTCGCGTTTATAAAAATCAATAACTGTAATGCTTTAAACCAATTCACAAAAGTATGGCGACACTTTTGTGAATCGAAAACTAAACCCAGTAAGGGTTTTAAAAACATAAAATAGCTACGCTATTTTATGTTTTGGTATTAGGGATACTTAGCTATTCGTAAGTTCTCTTTATTCCATTTTGCTTAACTCGACGCGCTCAACAAGTTCACGGGGAATATTGACAATCCGCCCCTTGATGCTAATCGTCACCTGCGTCTCGTTGCGTGATATGAGGTGTCCACTCCAACTTTGTTTGCCATCATGAGGTGTGGTTGTACTGACATTAACCATAAAGCCTCGAAAAGCCACAAACTCGCGATCGCCTTGTAACTGACGTTCGGCACCTGGGCTAGAAATTTCTAACACATAGGCATGGGGAATCAAATCGATCGCATCAAGAGTTGGCTCTAGCGCCCGACTCATGCGTTCGCAGTCCTCTAGCCCTGTGTTTTGGTCTGGGTTGCGAATATCGACCCGCAACACCACAGGGTTTTTATTGGTATGCAACACCACATCGACAACCTCTAACCCAAGGGGCGAGGCAACTTCTTCAGCAATTTGAAAAATTTGCGGAATTAGAGGATGACTCATAGAATTTACGATTTGAGCTTACAGTGTGAGCGTTTCTTTGTTTTTTGACGTAAGAGTTTTTGGTTCAAGCCATAAAAAGCTACTTTAAAAACAAAAAAGTGGGACGATCGCCCACTCTTTGAGTGCTTTTATCTTTAACCGATCACAGCAAAAAACATCACAGATGCGATCCTTTTGCTGCTGTAGATCTAGCTGCTACTTGCAAAACATACAACAAGTAATAGTCAGATACATTTCTTCGGAGCTTGTGTACTACAGGAAAAACACAGCTATCTTAGTGTGTTTACTCTTGACTACTTGCCTGCTGGTACTGAAGTTTATACTATCACGCCTATTACAGATCAATCTGACTTTCATCTAAAAACCAATTTTGATGATTGCAGTGGCTTCGCCACTGCAATCATCAAAATTGGTTTTTAGATTACTAATTCTGGTCTCTCTTCTGGCAAAATGGCCCCCTGCACAGGGCATACCTGTAAGCAAACACCGCAGTCAATACAAATTGAAGCATCGATCTTAAACCAAATTGTCCCTTTAATATTTGCCCCCTCCCCCTGTTCGATGCAGGCAACAGGGCAAGCGGGTACACAGTCTGCTATGCCTTCACAGATATTTGAGGCGATCGTATAAGCCATGTAGGGTGATATCCAAATTGGAGCAATGATGACGACAATTTTTAATTGTGAAACTAAATTGTTTTTTATATATTAGAACTTACGCAAATCAGCAATTCTCATTATAAAAATCGTTTTTTTGAAAGCCCACTATTGGTAGGCTTTCAAAAAAACGATTTTGGTGTTTCCAACGCCTTCGGCGTTGGAAACACCAAAATCGTTTTCATAATGAGAATTACTGTACGCAAATAAACCAAGAACTCAAGTTCTTGGCTAAAAGCTTAAGTCCATTGAAGTGACCTATAAAACACTTCTAAGCAAACCATTTCAATAGTTTTAAGCTTAGAGAATTGTACTTGAGTACAGGGACGTAAGTCCTAATGTAGTAATGCTCAGATTAGTTATTCCCTTCCTAGCCCAAGAATTAGTGGTGCGACGATCGCTTAATTCTTGGGCTAGGAAAAAGAGAAAGGTGGCGCAAAGCGCCGCCATCCATTTGACAAAAAAGATAAAAGCAGTGCTTCGCGCTGCTTTTTTAATAACAAGTGGCTATAGCTATGAAGTCAAGGCTAGCATTATGCTATCTTCGGCTTCTATGTAGAGATGTCAATATTTAATAAAGTTTTATGAAAACATTACAGCTAGGTACGAGCTGGTTTTTAGAAGAAGCAGGTGGATTGGCTCGTGTTTATTACGGTTGTGTCAATTATTTACCCAAAGTTGGTGTTGAGGTAAATGGTTTAGTGGCTGGCTCCGATCGCGTTTTTCAAAGTTCTGGCGGACAAGTAACAACATTTGCTCCAGCAAATAGTTCGACATGGCAGCGATCGCTAGGCATGAGAAAAGCATTCAATCAGGCGATCGCGAACTCAGAATTTGATTTGGTAGCCTCACATTTTGCCTTGTATACATTACCTATACTTGATCGCTTGGGGAAAGTCCCGTTAGTGATGCATTTTCATGGACCTTGGGCGTTGGAGAGTCAAGCAGAGGGAGCAGGACGCTTATCGACTTGGGGGAAATGGGTGGTCGAGAAATTGGTTTATCGCAGAGCTAATGGCTTTATTGTTTTGTCTGAGGCTTTTCGACAAACTTTGCATAAAACCTATAATGTGCCGTTAGAAAAGATTTTTATCGTCGGTGGGGGCATTGATACAACAGAATTTGATTTGGACTTAACGGTTGCCAAAGCAAGAGAAAAACTAGGATGGCAAAAGGATCGGCGCATTATTCTCTGTGTGCGGCGACTAGTTCAGCGTATGGGTTTAGAGAATTTGATTGCCTCGATCGCCTTGGTTCGGAAACAACATCCTGATGTATTGCTACTGATAGCTGGTAAAGGAGCGATCGCGGGAGCCTTGCGATCGCAAATTCAAGAATTACAACTGGAAAATCATGTGAAGTTATTGGGGTTCGTGCCAGATCAAGACTTAGCGATCGCCTATCGAGCAGCAGAGCTATCAATTGTGCCGACAGTCTCACTGGAAGGATTTGGATTGATTGTGATTGAGTCTTTAGCCGCAGGTACACCTGTATTGGGGACACCAATTGGCGGTATTCCTGAAATTTTACTGCCTTTTTCTCCTGAGCTTGTCTTGCAAGGTAGTACGACCGAGGAACTAGCACAAGGCATGATCGAAGCTTTATCTGGGCAAAGACACATTCCCAGTGCTAGAGCATGTCAAACCTATGTCAAGCAAAATTATGACTGGCAGGTAATTGCTACTCAAATGAAATCTGTTTATGCGCAAGTTATCCGACAATAGATGGTTCGCTTTGCCAGCCATCGATTATCTTTCGATCGCGCCAAGAGCGATGAGCTTCGCTTTTTGAGCAGATGTTAAACCTGTCGCTCCATTAATATTAAGTCCTTCATAGGGGCGAGGTTCGCGATAGGTTTTGATGCATTCACCTGTCAGTACATCCCATAGTTTGACGGTTTCATCACGACTACTACTAGCGATCAGATTGCCATCCGCAGAAAATGACACTGAATATATCGTGCCAACATGTCCAACTAAAGAATTGATCACTTCACCAGTTTGCCAGTTCCAAATATTAATTTGAGCATCTTCACCAGCACTTGCCAGTAAGATGCCTTTGGGATCAGCGGCAATTGTCAAGACATTGCCATCATGACCTAGTCGCTCAGAGATCAATTCACCGCTTTTGATATTCCATCGATAGATAAACTTATCCCCACAGCCAAAAGCTATATGGGGGTGCATTGGCATAAATTTGATATTAGAAGTAATCGAGGTAAGTGTATCTAAAGTTTGGAGACAATCTCCTGTTTTGGTGTCCCAAATTTTTACAGTTTTATCGCGACTACTGCTGATGATATAACGATCATCAGCACTAAAGGAGATCGCTAAGATTGCTGATGTATGTCCTTTAAGAATCCGCAAACATTCACCCGTCACAATATCTCTGAGCTTAATTACTCGGCTGGTTTCACCAGTCGCTAGCAATTTGCCATCATGACTAAATACGAGAGTTCGAGCTAAATCAGGATGTTCGGTGATGGTGGTTAGACAGTTGCCACTGCTGACATCCCATAGTTTGATTGTGCAGTCCTCAGCACAACTAGCAAGTAGGGTTCCAATCGGACTAAAGGCAACTTGCCAAACATGTCCTGCGTGACCATGCAAAGCCCGAATACATTCACCTGATTGAATATCCCAAAGACGAATGATCGAGTCATCACCACCGCTAGCCAAGATCGTTTGCTCAAGGTTAAAAACAACTGAGCGCACAGCATTGGTATAGCCTTGCAAAATCCGAAACTGTTGACCTGATGTGACTTCCCAGAGGTTAAGGAGATGTTCATTGGAAATATTGCCTGACACTTGGCTATCGTTCTGATTATCGTTTTTGGCTGTCCACGATCGCCCCGTATGTCCTTGAAAAGTTCGCATACAGAAACCTGTATCAATTTCCCAGAGTTTCACCATTTCATCGCCACTACTGCTCGCCAAAACTAAGCGTTCAGGATGAAAGGCAACTGAACGTACCCAATGGTTATGCCCAGTTAAGGTTTTAAAACATTGGGCTGTTTTGAGATCCCAAAGACGGATTGTGCGATCGCCGCTTCCTGTCGCAAGGGTTGAACCATCATGGCTAAAGCTAACGGCAAAGACTGTATGGGTATGTCCTGACAAGGTTTTGATGCAGTTACCTGTTTCTGTATTCCATAGTCTTATGGTTTTATCTTCACTGCCACTAGCTAAAACATTGCCATTATGACTAAAGGCGATCGACCAGATGATATCTTCATGCCCTTCAAATATTTGTAAACATTCACCAGTATCAATATCCCATAGCCTTACAGTGCAATCGTCACTGCTACTCGCCATTAAGTTACCCTTTGAGCTAAACGCCACAGCTTCAACAATATCTTCATGACCATGCAGGATTTTGATGCATTGCCCTGATTTCCACAGTCTCACTGTGCGATCGGCATGACCACTAGCCAAAGTTGTGCCGTCAGGACTGAAAGCAACTGACATCACTGCACCGATATATCCTTGCAGTGTATTTAGGCAATCTCCCGTGGAGACATCCCATAACTTAATCGATTGGTCAACACTACTACTCGCTAAAACCGTTCCTTCAGGATTGAAAGCTACGGAAACCACCCATCCTTTATGCCCACGATAAGTGAGTATTGGCTTACCATCACTGACTTGCCAAAGATGAATATCGCCTTTAGTGTCACCGATCGCTAATAATTTGCCATTAGCACTAAAAGCTACTGATAAGACTCCGCCAATTACCTCCGCAAACACCGATTTAATGACCGCAGTCTGAGCAAAGTTAACTCGATGTAATTTGACTTCAGACAAATAAGCTTGGCGAATAGCGAGATAGGAGAAGTCAGTCCCTGTCAAATCAATACCAAGATGGCATAACAAGTTAATAATATTGCCGCCACCATAGCCAAAGGTTGACTTCAGTTCTCCTTCGGGACGTAGTTCGCGTTTGCGTAAATCTTCAAGGGTCTGAAATAGAGCTTTAGATACCATTTGCTTACTACCCAAACGACCCAAAAGTTTGGTGACCAGAGGTTCTAAAATAAGGCGGATTTGACTTTGGCGAATATAGTCCTTGGTGGTTGCTTTGATTAGAGTGTAGTGACGCAAATAGAAAAGCTGACGATTCAGTTTTAATTGGATATTTGGTAAAGCGCCGAGAGGATGCTCTTGGGTAATTTCTTGATAAATTTGCTCAATCAATAAATTGGTGACAAACTCCATAACTACAGGTTGCTGCGTAAAACCTGCGGCGGTATGCTCAACTAGCGATCGCCGTTTTAGCGATCGCAGTGACATCATCAGATGATTCTGCTCAATCGTTGGCACAATATCCGAGCGTAGCTCACCAGGCTGGACTGGCTCACGGTTAATTGCTAACCAAATCATGATTTGTTTCTCATGAGCCGTTAACCTCTGGTATTGCTGCTCGATCAGATTGCCAATGCCGCTAAAAATGATCGTTTTTTGTTCCAAAAATCGGTTAATACTACCTGAATAGAGATCTTTAATCGAAGTTGCGGCGATTTTCAGTGCTAGAGGATTACCACGATACCAATCTACGAGACGATGTAAATCATTGGTCATGGCTTTGATCCCCTTGGCTTCGAGGACGCGCTCGGCGGCAGGTTCATCTAACCCACTTAGTTGCAAAGCCCGCACAGGCAAAATGTCTCCTTCCAAGGTGGCGACTTCTTCAGGCATTTCGCGGCTAGTAATCACGACACAACTACGATGGGAAACTTCACCAACCCTTCTTAACAGTGAGCCATAGCCTTCAAAGTCCTTACGGTAAGCTCCTGCTTGAGCTTCATCTTTCAGAACTGATTCAAAATTGTCTAATACTAATAAACAGCGATATCGCTGTAAGTATTCCATTAACCTCGAAATTAAGGCATTGGTATCCGTAGTATCAGGAGTTTCTTTCTGCTGTGATAGGAAATGGATCACAGCCGTCAACATTTCACTGGGGGTTTTGGCATTATTTAGCGATCGCCACACCACAAAATCAAATTTACCTTGTAGCTGTTGAGCAAGCTTGACTGATAGAGCCGTTTTGCCCAAGCCTCCCATACCCAAAAGGGCTACTAACCGACACCGATCCTGATCTATCCATTTTTCGAGAATATCTAGCTCATGTCCCCGACCATAGAAAAAAGTGACATCGACTACCTCGCCCCAATCTTGATGACTGTTTCCCGAAGAATGTAAATTGGGTACAGTTGTGGGAGAATCAGCTAGCTTCTTTTGGATTTGACGACGAATTAGATTTTGTACCGTACTTTTAGTTACTTTTTCGCCAAAAGTCTCGGTCAATAAATGCCAAAGCTTATGGCTAACTAACTTGATGTAGCCAGCGTCATAGCCAGTCTGCTTTGCAATCTCAGAATAAGACAAACCCTGCCATACCCCAAGAAAGACAGACTGCTCAACTCGAGACAGACTGCGCTCTTTTAACGACAACTCTATAAATGTCACCGCCTCATCAGCCGTCATAGATGCGCCTTAAAGATATAAATATAACTTTTATATAACTTCACTCTTGTCATTCTAAGACGTTTTATGCTTTGTTGTAATTTGTTATGGATATTGATAGCAATTCTGATTATGAAACCAATTCTGGGGTGTTCAAAGCCGTAGGTCTTGAACACCCCAGAATTGGTTTTAATGAAAGCTTGCCGTAGGCGGACTGTCATCAAAATCAATTTGTATAACGAGAGTTGTTAGAATATTGCTCTTTGAAAGTTAGTAACCCTTGACAGTTCCATTAAAATTAAATGAAAATTGCTTTAGTTCATGACTATCTTACGCAACGTGGCGGTGCTGAAAGGGTATTTGAACTTTTATGCAAACATTTCCCAGATGCAGATGTATATACATCTGTATACGATTGCCAAAATACAATTGACTTAGGCGATCGCCCAGTTCACACAACATTTTTACAAAATATTATAGGAACTCGTAAGTATTTTCGCTTATTTGCACCATTTTATTATACGGCTTTTAGCTCTTTAAATCTTCGACAATATGACTTAATTCTTAGTAGTAGTGCTAGTTTTGCTAAAGGAGTTCAAAAACGTGATGATGCAGTGCATATTTGCTTTTGCCACAATATTACCCGCTTCCTGTGGGACACCAATACTTACCTACGAGAATATGGCGCATACAGCTTTTTTAAACCCTTAATTGAGCTAGTTTTTCAAAAAATGCGTCAACAAGACATCTTCTATGCCCAATCTCCTGATTATTACATCGCGAATTCCACAACAGTCGCGAAACGTATTCAAGAAACCTATCAAAAAGATGCTGTAGTTGTAAATTATCCAATCGATGATTGTCGATTTACCTTTTCAGATCAAAAAGATGATTACTGTCTTGTTTCCTCGCGACATCTTAGTTATAAACGGCTTGATATAATTGTTGATGCTTTTAACAGCCTAAATCTGCCTCTGCTGATTACAGGAGAAGGTCCTGAAACGAAACGATTGCAAGCAAGAGCATGTCCCAATATTCAATTTCTTGGTCATGTTAGCGATCTCGATCGGTGCAAGCTTATGTCAAAGGCAAAGTTTGTAATTGTTGCTGCTTTAGAAGATTATGGACTTGTCCCCATTGAGGCTAATGCTAGTGGTACACCTGTAATTGCCTATGGTGCTGGTGGCGTTTTAGATACACAAATTTCAGGGCTAACGGGGATTCTCTTTGAACAACAAACTTCAGAATCCTTAAAAAATGCCATAATCAAGGCACAAAAAACAAATTGGGACTACGCTAAAATCCGAGATCATGCTATCTCTAACTTTTCCGAATTGGTATTCTTCAAAAAGGTTGATCAGATCGTAGATAAAATCTGTAATGACAGAGTAATCAAAGAATAACTTAACTAAAAAGTTTTTATTACTGGAAATATAAAAAGGACAAGCCTAATGAATATCAATACTGCAAATTCAATGCCTCCGATGCTCACTGAACAAGATCCCGGCTATGGAAAAATCTTTGCAGTTCTCTCTCGTAGACGTTTTTGGCTTTTGGGCGGATTAGGTTTAGGGCTGGTAATTGCCGTTTTTATAAACATTAGCTCCAAGCCAAAATACACTAGCACCATGCGTTTGCTGGTTGAATCAACTTATAAGACAAATTCCAAAACAGCCGAAACCTCATCCTTAAATATCGACTCAAATGTGCAGATTGACTATGCAACACAACTGGAGTTACTGAAAAGTTCTTCATTATTTCAAAAGGCTGCTACCTTACTAAACGATAAATATCCTGGTATTACTGGTACGGATCTTCAAACCTTAAAAATTGGTATGCTGGGAGAGAAACAAGAGCCAACTAAAATTATTGAAATCCAATATACTGCCTTAGATCCTGTAAAAACGAGAGAGGTTTTACGGGCTTTTCAAAAAGTATATACTGATTACAACCGAGATCAACAAGAAAAGCGTTTACAGAAAGGATTAGCAGGTATAGACGAGCAAGTTTCTAGTGTTCGTCAAAGTATCTCTGAAGTTTCTGAAGCGATCGAAGTATTTCGTCGCAAAAATAATATATTTGATGCTACTCAGCGCGTTACAGAAATTACAACAGCCCTGAGTGGGATTGAACAACAAAAACGCACTGCCAGATTAGAATACGATCAAGCAATCACTCGACTAGACTCTCTACAACAGAACCTCAACTTGTCTTCGCAGGATGCAGTATTACTTACTCGTTTAAATCAGTCGCCACGTTATCAAGCCCTCGTTTTAGAAATGCAAAGTATAGAAGTTGCTCTAAATCGCGAAAAAGCTAGATTTCAATCTGCTAGTCCTATTGTTGAGGCTCTTGAGTTACGTTTTAGACAACAGCAGAGTAGTCTCGAAGAAGAAAGAAGAAGTATTTTAGGTAATGCTAATTTATCTAGTTATTCCACATGGAATGCTGATCAGCTAAGTAATATTGACTTAACTTTAGCAAATCAAATTGTAGAAACTCAAACTCAAATTGCATTGTTACTATCTCGACTTAATTCTTTAACATCTCAAGAACAAGATCTAAGAACCGAGATTAATCGATTACCAAAATTACTTGGTGAGTACGAAACCTTAATACCTAAGCTGAAGGTTCAGCAAGATACATTGCAAACATTGCTCAAAAATCGTCAGGAACTAAGTTTAGAGATTACCCGTGGCGGCTTTGATTGGCAAGTTGTTGAGGAGCCTAATCTTGGTTCAACCGATGCCGCGGATAGTTTACGTAGAAATTTGTTGCTGGGTGTAGTCGCGGGATTATTTATTGGTGGTATGGCTGCTTTTCTTAGGGATATGCAAGACGATACGTTGCATACCTATAGTGAGTTAGAACGGCAAATTGCTTCTCTATCATTGTTGGGTATGACTCCACAATATTTGCAGGCTGAAGAATCAAGCTCTAGTTTCTTACCACAGTTTCTTAAAGGTCAGCCAGTTTCACCACTTACGGTTGAGATTGTCCAATGGTTGCCTTTTCGAGAGGGGTTAGATGTAATTTATAAAAATATTCAGCTTAATAGTTTTTCTCAAGAAATCAGTGTGCGATCGCTAGTAATTACCTCGGCTCTTCCTGGTGAGGGTAAATCCACGATCGCGCTCGGACTTGCTACTAGTGCCGCACGATTGCACAAACGAGTCCTGCTAATTGATGCAGACATGCGATCGCCAGCTTTACATAAGCAACTTAACTTACCAAATGAAAGGGGATTATCAACCTTACTGGCAAGTAAGGGTGCTGTGGATAGTCAAGATGTAATCCAATCTTCCAACTCAGCTATTGATATTCTTACGGCTGGGCCAATTCCTAGTGATTCCGTCACTTTGCTAAGTTCAGAGTGGATGCAAAAGTTAGTCTCCAGTTTTGAGGAGGATTATGACCTTGTAATTATTGACTCGCCACCTATTCTTGGTACGGTTGATACAATTCAAATAGCCTCATGCTGCGATGGAGTAGTTGCTGTAGCTCGCATTGATCGAATTACTCGTGGTGAATTCTCTCAAGCTATATCTGTTCTCCAAAAGTTGAATTTAATTGGGGTAATTGCTAATGCAGTGAAAGAGCTACCGCATGGCTACAAATCAGTTGCCATCAGCGATGACGAAGATACTGAATAAAACTATAGACTGTTTAGGCTTTATATATAACCCAAGTTGCTACCTATCAAAAATTGCTTTAAAACACGTTAGAAGTAGCCTCGACAAGCCCTAAACAGGGTTCTTTTCATAAAAACATCTAGCAAATTTTATTTTAAATTATGTTTTGAGCAAATAGGTAGCAACTTGGGTTTTGAGAAAGAGCAAAGCGCTGTAAATAGAAAACTGAATAGAACAGAGAAAGCAGATGCATTGCATCTGCTTTCTCTGTTCTGAGGTGAAAAATATCTGTATAAGTCTGGTGTTCTAGCAAAATATGACATAAGAATATAACTTTTATATAACTTTTAGTATGACCTTTTACTAACTTCTAGTAGTTGCTATATCTATGGAATTGATAGATAAGTATATCTATGGAAGATAAATATAAATCTTCAAATTTACTGTGAAAGATAGAATTCATTGCTAGATAGATACATATACGCATACATTGAATCTACCTAATAATGACCTTACCAGTAAATATGTTTACTATTTAAGCGCTTTAGAATTTCCACTACCCATAAGACTTCTGCATTTGCATCAATATTACCCAAAATCAAACTATTGAAATTTAGACTAGAAAATCTGAAGTATTAGAGATATAAGAATAACAGAGAGGAAAAAATGACTGGGCTTATTGTCAGAAAACCACAGGTAATTCAAATTGATCATTCAAAAGAGACTTCATATATATCTAATTCAATGCTTAATACCAAGCAAATTGCGATTGCTGTAGCCTCCTTTGTTCATAATCAATTGACTATGTTTAAGTCTTCTATATTAAGTAATAGTGGATCTAACAATTATCGTCAGTCTAAATTAAATGTAGTGAAAGTCGAGCCTGAAATCGGCGAAGCTAAACTCAAAAATTTAGCTGATGTATGTTATAGATCTGAAAAAGACGTATTGTTGAACCTACCCTCTGCAAATGAATTACCCCAAAGAAATAAGCCAATCACTTGGTTAGTAAAACGAACTTTGGATAGGTTGGCAGCTTTGTTTATTCTCTTGCTTCTTAGTCCAGTTATGTTTGCATTAGCTGTGATTATTGCTACTACTTCAAGTGGTTCAATATTTTTTCACCAATGGCGTGTTGGTGAAAGCGGCAAGTTATTTAGAATCATCAAATTTCGTACCATGATTACTGATGCTGACAAACTACATCATCTAGTGATGAGTGGTCAAACTGGGCTGCATAAGTGTGAAGATGATCCAAGGATTACCAATGTCGGTCGTTGGATGCGTAAGTATAGCCTTGATGAACTTCCTCAACTTTTTAATGTTTTACGTGGTGAAATGAGTTTGGTGGGTCCTCGTCCTTGGGCTTTATATGATGCTTTGCGGATTAGTGGCGATCGCAAAAGAAGATTAAATTCATTGCCAGGCGTGACTGGTGCGTGGCAAGTAAGCGCTCGATCAACAATGCTTGATCTAGATGCAGTGACTGAGTGTGATTTAAGTTATCTTCGCAACTGGAATTTGTGGTCAGACTTGAAAATTTTGTTGATGACTGTTCCCAAGGTCTTGTCTGGAATTGGAGCTTACTAAGTTTTTTTTGTTTATTAAAATTATGAATTAAGTGACAGATATAGATTTCTTTTCAGGACTTATTTTTTCTGTCACTTAATATTTGCAAGTTTGCCCATGTTTCTACGTGGGCTTTTCTGTACTTAACTCTCTTTACACTATCGCAACGCAAGAGATAGCTAGGACAAATCAAAACCCAAAAGATGAGTGGCGGCGCTTCGCGCCGCCACTCATCTTTTGGGTTTTATGTCCCAAGCAAAACTTAGATTGCTACAAAAGAATAGCGAATAATTAGTGGTGCGCGGCTTTGCCACGCACCACTAATTATTCGGATGTAGTCGAGGATGCATCATTGAGCGGATCTCTACGTTGCCAAGTAAATGCGTTTCAATAATTATCTGGGCTTTTTTAGGCGTAACATGCCAGTAATAGACATTATCTGGCAATACAACGACTATTGGACCAGAGCCACATAGTCCCAAACAACCACAAGCTTCTACACTTACCTTGACAATTTTTTGCTGTTGCAATGTTGCCAAAACCTTAGCCGCACCATCCTTGGTACAGGTACGATGTTGACAAACAAGAACTTTACGGGTGGGAGAACTATCCAAAGTAGTAGCGATCGCCTCTTCCAAAATAGTCTAGAAAGTCTAGAAGTACCACAAAGCTTTACACTCAAACTCAAACCAAGAAATTGTAAAAAATTTCTTGGTTCGGTTGATTGGAATTTGTTGTAATTGGACAATACTTTTAGACTTTAGCGCACGACTAAAACTGGTGATACACAATGGTGCATCACATAATCACTAACACTGCCTAGCATCATCCTTTCAATCGATCCCAATCCTCGCGATCCCAAAATCACTAAATCTGGGGCTTCTTCCTTTGCCACATAGCAAATTACGTCACGAGGCTGACCCGTTTCCAGCCTTGTACGGTTCTTCATCTGTGAAGCCTGACATGTATCTTGGGCTTTTTGAAGCAAAGCTTGACCCGCATTTAAGATTTTGCGCTCCAGTTCCACGTCGGGCAGTCCACGCCAGCCAACCCAATCACCTGTGGGCAGCATCACCTCAGGGATATAGCTACTAAGTGGTTCGACTACAGTCAACAAGACAATTTCGGCTTCTAGTGGAACTGCAAAGCTCAAAGCTTTGGCAAGAGCATGTTCGCTAGCTTGAGAGCCATCAATAGCAACTAAGAATTTCATATGTTTACCGTAATATAGAACTTATAGTGTCTTTAATGCATCTGTAATACTTGGTAAGTAATGCATCCGTTGCACATATAGCGATCGCCAATTTTAATTTTCAAGATTTGGTTAATTTAGCGCGTTTATTTGCGATAACTAACGTGTAACTGAAATAAACCCCGAAAATTCAAATTTGCAAATATCTATATAACTAATTACAGACCCAAATATACTGAAGTTAATCAACAAGTTGTAAATCTTTGCTGTAGTTCATCTCTTGTAATATTCCATGACACGCGATATTCGTATTGGTTTTGCTAACTCTGTGGGTAACACCCCCCTAATTAAAATCGAGTCTCTTTCAGAAGCGACAGGTTGCACTATTTTAGGAAAAGCTGAATTTCTGAATCCAGGTGGTAGCGTTAAGGATCGGGCGGCTCTATTTATGGTGTTAGAAGCTGAAAAAGCGGGAACCCTCAAAGCTGGTGGCACAATTGTTGAAGGAACGGCTGGCAATACTGGCATTGGCTTAGCTCTCGTGGCTAATGCGCGTGGTTATCGCAGTGTAATTGTGATGCCAAGTAATCAATCGCAAGAGAAAATTGATTTGCTTAGGACTTTGGGTGCTGAAGTAGAACTAACTACTCCTGCTCCTTTTTCTAGTCCTGATAATTACTATCACGTTGCTCGAAAACGGTCGGAAGAAGTTACCAATTCTTTTTGGGCAAATCAGTTTGAGAACTTATCTAATTCTGACGCGCACTACTATACGACTGCACCTGAAATCTGGAATCAAACAGGCGGTGAACTGGATGGAATTGTTATGTCTTCTGGTACTGGTGGTACGATCGGCGGCGTAACTGCTTACCTCAAAGAACAAAATTCCCAAATTGCTACTTATTTAATTGATCCCACTGGTTCGGGGTTATATAGTTACGTGACTACAGGTGAATTTAAAGCTGAAGGCAATTCGATTACTGAAGGTATTGGCATCAATCGAGCCACAGCAAACTTTAATCGGGCAAGACTAGATGGAGCTTTCCAAGGTACTGATCAGCAAGTAATCGAGATGGCGCAGTATTTACTAAAGCATGATGGCTTGTTTATAGGCAGTTCAGCCGCTTTAAATGCAGTTGGTGCAGTCAAACTGGCGCGAAAACTAGGCAAAGGTCATACGATCGCGACAATTCTCTGTGATGGTGGTGGTCGATATCAGAGCCGAATGTATAACCCAGATTGGCTAGCAGAGAAAGGTTTAACTCCAGTGGCTAAAGGGCTGGAGTTTATTGATGACTAATGTGCCAACAAAAAAGTATCGCTGTATCGGTGTTGGTGTGGTCTGGGATCGCGATCGCCAAAGTATCCTGATTGATCGCCGTTTGCCTGAAGGTGAACTGGCGGGATATTGGGAATTCCCTGGTGGGAAGATTGAGCAACAAGAGACTGCGGCAGAGTGTATCAAACGTGAGTTACAAGAGGAACTAGCGATCGATGTGGAAGTTGGCGATCATTTGATCACCGTCGATTTTGAATATGAAACACTGAGAGTAAGTTTGATTGTGCATCACTGTACACATATCTCAGGCGAACCGCAGGCGATCGCTTGCTCAGAAATCCGTTGGGTAACTGTCGATGAGCTAGATACCTATCAATTGCCAGCAGCTAATTACCAAATAGTCCAAGCTTTAAGGGCATAAACAAATTGAAATTCACCTCAATACAGCAATTCTAATTATGAAACCAATTTTTATAATTAGAATTGCTGACCTTAATATTTTTTCTCTTGGGAAAAAGTGAAAAGCTAGCTATACAATTATTGTCCAAAACAGACAGTGAAACTCAAAAACAAATTGCCTATTGTTATATCAGTCATAGTAGGTATTGCATTTTTTGCTTTTGCCGTGTGCATTATGGTTCAACCAACAATGAATGATTCTATGAGATGTGCTTTTTACGGTCGCTGTGCGACAAATGCTAGATAGCAATCTAAAGTAGAAGCGTATTTACTATCTAATTCACTAGTAATAAACTTTACTTTAACCTCTGACGAAAAAAGCTAGAAACTTTTCTTATATAAGCTTCAGGGTTTGTGTTGTAACTTTCGGGATGTTTAGCTGCAGATGTTTCCCAATATTCCGATGAAGCAGCAGCAGTTTTTAGCACATAAGCTTGATTTACAGGGATAAAGGGATCAGACACACCATGAATGATCAGGATTGAGCGAGGAGCAATACGTCCAATCTCATTGACTGGCTTAGATGAATTGAGATCATATCCAGTTAACCAACTTCCAAACATCATCGTTGATGGAAGAAAAATATCAGGAAGTCCAGAAACATTTCTCCAATTGTGTTGCATCACTGGATAAACTTGCGCGTAACCACTATCCACAACTAATGCCCCTATATCAGGATCATCGGCGACGGCTCCGATCGCTGTTGCCGCACCCATCGAAACGCCCAGTACACCAATATCCTTGGACTTATAGCCTTTGCTTTTTAACCAATTTACAGCACCAATAACATCGCGTCTTTCAGTCAGTCCAAATGTAAATCGAGCATCACCACTTTGCCCATGACATCTTAGATCAATCATTAAAACCGAAAACCCTTCTTTCTGTAAGGCTGCACCAAACTCAGGGAAATGACCGTCAAATTCTAATGTACGACTAGAATTCATACCATGGACTAAGATAATGGTCTTATTACTGACCTTAGAAGGAACAAACCAACCTGCAACTTGTACCCCATCAGCAGATAAGAAACGAACATCTTGTGGAATTGTATTAAAAGCAGATGAGGCTTTTGGGTCAAAAATTCTTTTGGGAGTCGATAGAAAGTGAGCAGCAGTGACAGAGATCCCGATGTAGGCTGTAACTAAAGATACCGAGATGCCAATAGCAATTTTTACAAGACGATTTTTTAAAGCATTAGACATCGAGATTTTCTCAAGTTTAGATAGTGCTTCTTTTTTTAGGATATGGTAATACCAATTCATAAAAGTGTCGTTACACTTTTGTGAATTAAAAACCAAACCCAGTAAGGGTTTTCAAAATATAAAACGGCTACGCCATTTTATATTTTGGTATAAATCTCAATGATATGGAGGTATGCAATTTACTGATGGAAGAAATCAGTGCGGAACAATTAGCATCGGAGCTATATCAAAAAGGAGTTAGCAACTTTGAGAGTGGCAACTATCAACAGGCGATCGCCCTACTAGATCGCGCCCGTGCTTTAGCCATTTTAGAAACTACTTTAGGCGGTGAAATTTTAATCTGGTTAGCTAATGCCTATGATGCAGATGGTAAAACGGAGGAGGCGATCGCTCTATGCCGTAGCCTTAAAAAGCACCCAGTTAATAGTGTGCGGAAATCAGCCCGTTACATGTTGGGAATTTTGACCGCGCCACAACTAAGCAAACTTGAAGGTGTTGTATCTGAAGTACCCATTTTACAATCCCCTGATAGTTATCAATCGAAGCCTGCGCCAAGAAGTAACATTACAACCAATAATCAAAAGCCATTTCGCGAAGTTCCCCTAGAGAAGCCAAAGACCGAGAGCAACAATAACTTTTTGTGGTTTGCGATCGCCGTTTCTTTATTGCTTTTAGCACTTTGGACAACAAAATAAGCCAATATTGCTAATTTGTGTCGCTATTCTTTAGCTTTAAGTGCTGTAAACATCAAACTCAAAAATGAATGGTATGCTAGCTTATACTTTTGTTAAGTTAATTAAAGCAAACTTCAAACTTAATCAAGTAAATTTCAACTATTTCTGGGAGTAAATGGCGTGATGAGGAGAGCGATCCCCGCACAATGGATTAATTTAGGAATGCACCTAGTTTCAATGGTGTTTGGTCTATTTGGCTTAATTTTTGTACTGCCAAATACCGAGTTTATTGAAAGCTTGTCTGAAGCTGGTTTGCAAGTCTTTTCATGGGGAATGCAAAATGGCGGTGCATCCTACATGATTTTTGGCGCGATCGCCGCTTTCCTGTATGGGAAGCAAACTATTGGTCTCAAGCGTACTCTGGCGTTTTGCATCCCTGCGATCGGGCTTTCCCTAAGTAGTGAACTACTGGGAACTAGTACTGGGTTTCCTTTTGGTGCTTATGCCTATCTCAGTGGTTTAGGTTACAAAATTGCAGATTTAGTACCCTTCACAATTCCCCTGTCATGGTTTTACATGGGATTTTCTGCGTTCTTAGTATCCGCGACTCTGATGCGCTTTGGTACAGGTTGGGGCTATAGAATTGTGGCGATCGCTCTAGGCTCTTTAATGCTGACCTCATGGGACTTTGTACTTGATCCCGCCATGAGCCAAACCCCCTATCCTTTCTGGGAATGGCATCAAGCAGGTGAATTCTACGGAATGCCTTACCAAAACTTTTTTGGCTGGTTCGGAACTGGCTGTGTATTTATGACCGTTGCCTCACTAATTTGGGGGAAAGACAATCAACCAATTCTAAATCGTCAACAAATCATTTTTCCTACAATCATGTATGCAGGAAACTTTATGTTTGCGTTGATATTGAGCTTTAATGCAGGTTTTTACGTTCCAGCTTTGTTAGGTATTGTCGTTGGAGCCTTGCCAATTGTGGTGCTTTATTGGTCTACGCCTAACGGTGAAGATGAAAAAGCGATCGCTAACTCTTCTACAAATATCCCAGTGATAGCAGTAGATCCACCTAAAGTAGAAACAATTGCTACTCGTTAAAACAAATAAAAGAGGGGAGGTACTTTGCGCCTCCCCTCTTTTATTTGTTTTGTAAAGCTTTTAGCTCTCGTAAAATCACCATCAAACCTTTATTTTGGTGATCAATTTGTTCTGAGATTTTGTCCATGCGCTGATTCAAAGAGTTGATCGCTTTATCTTGATGATCGATTCGAGTATTTAACTCATTAAACCGCGCCACAACTTCCCGTTGAATCAAGTTTTCGATCCCTTGTACTAGCAAAGTCTCAGTCGCAGTGAGTCGATTGACGATCATTTGCAGACTAGGTTCTTCGGTACGCGGCATCTCTCTAACCGCAGCAGGTGCAGATCGAGCAGTAGCTGCTGAAACGGGCTGAGCAGGTTCGGGCGTTAAAAAGTTTTGAATGCGAGCAACTAATACATCCGCTTCAAAAGGTTTTTCAAGGAAATCAAACTCAGTGAATGGCTCAGGTACATGCTCGGTGACTTGTTCTTTGAGTCCCGAAATCATGATTACAGGAACTTTTTGCAACCCTTCGACACGACGGATCGCCTGTAAAGTTTGATAGCCATTATATTTGGGCATCACGAAATCAAGCAATATAAGGTCGGGAAAGGCTCGACGAGCGGCATCTAAACCTGATTTACCGTCACTTGCTTCTAAAACATCATATTTGCCCGCCAAAATGCTTTTAACCATTTTGCGGATCATGATGCTGTCGTCAATTACCAGTACTTTCTTTGCAGTCATGGATTTGAAGAATCCGCCCCAAATAGCTATGCGAAACCATCATATTACATCACAAAACTTGGTTGGTTAAAATATTTTCTGTTCAGTTCAACTTGAGCGCGATCGCGTTAGACTTAAAAGACCCATTTTCTTTCGGTTTTATGGCAAAACGCTACACTATTGACTCATCGCAAATTATTCGTCGTGTCGAAGAATTGATAGATGCTTCTTCCAATCGTTATCGTATTACTGTGCAAGTGGCTAATCGGGCTAAGCTCAGACGCTATGAAGATGATGACTATGACGATCGCATGATGAAGCCGATCCTCCGCGCCATTATGGAAATGTCTGACGAAATTTCCCAGCCTGAAATTCTAAGCGACTGAAAGCCCTAGAATTGGCGGCGCTATGCGCCGCCAATTCTTACTAATTACTATGCTGAATTTCACGTCTCAAGATACATCTAAGCGCCTGTTAAACGGTGAAGGTTGGCGGATCGGATTTCGCTCAGATGTAGATTTGTATAAAGGTTTGGTGGGGGCAGATAGTTGGGCGATCGAGCTAACTGAAAGTGAGTTTAAAGATTTTTGTAAATTAGCATCGCGACTCGCAGAGACGATGCAGGTGATGGCAACTGAGCTATCAGATGGGGAAAAGATTTGTTGTACGTTGGAGACCGAGGATATTTGCCTTGAAGTGAATGGCTTTCCTCATGCTTTTAATTTACATTTTCAGTTATTAACGGGGCGACGCTCGGAAGGCTTTTGGGATGAGGGTGCTGTGCCTTTTTTGATTGAGGCGATCGCCAATTTGCTAGATTAGAACATAAAGAAAGCCGACTTTTGATGGTGCGGAGAAGTTGCGCCATCAGAAAGTGCTTCCTTATTTTACGGTAAAGCCCTAACTTGCCTAATTTGATTAGGAGCGAAAACATGACCAGTATTGCTGTTGCAAAAAATGAAACTGCCCCAGAGGTAAAGCAAGCATTAACCTTAGAGGCATTTTTGAAACTGCCAGATATAGACGAAAGTTATGAGTTAGTTGAAGGAGAAGCAATTAAAAAAATGTCACCTAAATTTTTTCACTCTTCCTTAACAACTATTTTTTGGGTTGAGCTTTCATCGTGGTGTGATGGGTTTGGGCGCGTAAGAGTAGAGTGGTCGGTAGTCTTAAAACGAAGGGGAAAAGATTGGGTTCCTGTACCTGATTTGCTCTATGTTTCCCATGAGCGTCTTGCCGCAGATTGGCGTGAAGATGCACCTTGCCCAGTACTGCCCGAATTAGGAATCGAGATTGTATCGCCAGATCAAACTTTTAATCAATTAGCCCAAAAAGCGATGGATTATTTGAGTGCGGGTGTCGATCGCGTTTGGGTAGTTTATCCACCGATGCGAAGCCTAACGGTATTTTTTGCCGATCGCCCTCCTGAGACTTATCGAGGCGATCAGCTATTAACCGATGAGTTATTTCCTAACTTGGCTGTGACATCAGAGCAGTTTTTTGTGAAGGCAGGAATTTAGGTCGCTTGCCGCTCAAAACCAAAAGAGAGTGGTGGTGCAAAGCACCACCACTCTCTTTTGGTTTGTAATTATGCCGAGAGCGCTGGCAAGTAATCTTTAGTTTCTCGCAAATAGGAATTGTGTGGCAGTAGTTGCAAAGGATTTGTAAACAAATGAATCTTGCTCCAAGAGTCGCTATAGTCAGTATCAGCGATTAAAGAATCAACTAACTCATTGGAGATCGCTTGCCAATGTGGGTTAGTGGCGATGATCGCTTGTTTCCATTGAAATGTAACCTCACTGTACTCTGAACAAATTTGTCTACTTGCATAGTTAGGGTCATGCTCAATCCAAGTTAAACGATTAGGATTAAGCTGAAAATCCCGAATAATTTGCGTGGCAAGTTTTTCAATCTGAGATGGAATAAACCAACCAACTTCACAGTTTTGGGGCGAAACGATAACGATTTGCTGCCCAAACTGGTGGTAGATAATGCGTAAATGACATTGCAGTTGCCAAATTGTAGAATCTTGACCAGAAACGTGGCATTGATAAAAGAGGTTGATGTTTTTCATTGTGAAAATTCTTGAAAGAATAAAAGCTAAAAAATTGATCTAGACAGCCATTTCAAACAACAGAGCTTGATTTAATAGCCTCTCTATTAATTCAAAATTATTGAGAATAGCTGCGGTAAATCAATGGGTTTATCCTTGTTTTATTGAGAATATAGCTGTTTTTAGAGATGCCCTTAAGTCGGAAAGCGGCAATTCTCTCGAGCAAAGAAAGCGATCGCAGATCGTCTCTTGTCAAAGTTAATTGACTAGGTTGACAAAATCGAATATTGGCTGAAAGGATTGTGGCACTTTCTAAAAGAAGATCTTCGATGAATCCTGCCTGTAGTTGCTGGACTTCTTGATGACTTGTAAATGCGCCAAAATAATATAGGCACAGAGGCTGTGCGGTTAATATTTCAATCCACCAACCCAATTCATGAACTACTCTGTTCTGAATTTGATTCATGGTTTTGGTGATTTATTTAAATAGTTTGAAAAGGCTTTTTGCATCCTCAGTCAGTCCAAGATGTCTCCAGCTTTGACCGTACCACTCCTCAAAGATTAAAATTAAAAAATGAGGAAATTCTGTAGTTGACAAAATATTTTCTGAAAATGCTTTGTGATGAAATAAAAATTAATGTTTTTGGCAACCGTATTACCATGCGATCGCAACTTACCGCGCTTTGCGCTCAAACCCGAACCAAGAATAAATTTGAAAGCGTTGCGAAGCACCGCTTTCAAATTTATTCTTGTGGTTCGTTGGATCGGAAAGTGCTGTAGTAGTTAGGCGTAATTAAATATAAAGTCACTTACCAGTCTAAGATCTTGGAGATTTGATCAACGAGCCTCATTGGATTAAATGGTTTGGCGATCGCGCCTTTGACTCCTAGTTGAGCAATTTTTTGAGGTTCGGTCAGATCTACGCGAGATGTCAACAAAACCACAGGGATATTCGCTAGTTGTTGATCGGCTTGTAGTTTTTTGAGAACTGTCAAACCATCCATATTTGGCATGATCACGTCCAGCATAATTGCGTCAGGTTGGAGATTAGCAACTGCCGCTAATCCTTCCTCGCCCGATCGCGCAATCGCTGTTTGCCAGTCGCTGAAAAGTTCTAGGCAAGTCTGCACAATTTGGCGCATATACTCTTCATCGTCTATCAATAAAACTGTTTTGCAAGATGCATTTGTCATTGTGGCTTTGAATCGACGCAATTTATCTTCTGAATAAAATTTATAGTGTAGAAAATAAAAATGAGGATAATCTGAGGATATATATCTTTCGCGAATTATCAGGACATAAAACCCAAAAGAGAGTGGCAGTGCAAAGCACTGCCACTCTCTTTTGGGTTTTATATTTACCAATTTAAAAGCTCAGCAATTTGATCGGAAATTTTGAGCGGCTCAAAGGGCTTGGCGATTGTACCGACTACACCTAGTTGAGCAAATTTTTCCCGATCGCTTACCTGTACCTTCGCTGTTAAAAAGATAACGGGGATATTTTGAGTAACGGGGTTCTTTTGCAAGTTTTGATAAACGGTGATGCCGTCCATTATGGGCATCATCACATCAAGGAGAATTGCGTCGGGCTTGAGGGTTTCCACAATGCTAAGCCCAGTTTTGCCAGAATTAGCAATTTGTACTTTCCATCCTTTAAAGCTTTCTAAACATACAGCAATAACTTCCGCAATATTTGGCTCATCATCAATAAGTAAAATTGATTTGGTAGTCATAAATCTAGAATCTCCTCTGAGGATTGCAAATCAAATAATCTGCGCGATTTAGAACCCAATAATTGTTGAGTCAAGCGAAGCTCGACTCAACAATTATTCTTAGCCTATAGCAGTTTTCAAATGAGTGCATACTCATTTGAAAACAAAAGATCTATCCCAGTAAGGTTTTTGAGTTTTCGTTTTGCCTACGGCAAAATGAAAATTGCTATATGCGATGGGGAATGGTAAACGAAAAGGTACTGCCTTCTGACAATACACTCTCTACCCAAATCTTGCCACCATGTTGTTGGACTATGCTGCGACAGATCGCCAAACCTAAACCTGTACCTCCCATTTGGCGAGAATCGGAAGCATCGACTTGATGGAAGCGTTCAAAAATACTTTCTAGATGATTGGCTGGAATACCGCGACCGCGATCGCATACTCGAAACACAATCTCATCGGCAATTTGTGAGGCTTCCAGATGCACTTGACTTTGAGGAGTCGAGAACTTAATGGCATTACTGAGTAAATTAACTAAAGTCTGGACAAGGCGATCGCGATCAACAACAATTTGCTGCGACTGGACATTGCATAATATTTCGATCTGGTTTTCAGTGGCGATCGCTTGCATCGTTTCGATCGCCTGTTGACATAGCTCAAGCACATCACACCAATTGCGATCGAGTGTGACTTTGCTGGATTCTAAACGCTCTAAGTCCAGAATGTCATTGACTAGCCTCACTAACCTCTCTGTGTCTGAGGACGCAATATTGAGCATGTTTTGGGCAGTTTCAGGTCGATTAGCCAATACGCCCGAAGATAGCAAGCCTAAAGCTCCCCTAATCGAAGCTAAAGGAGTTCTGAGTTCATGACTAACAATGGAAATAAATTCATTTTTAATGCGATCGACTTTCAATTTCTCCGTAATATCTTCACCAATGCTTAGCGTTCCAATAATTTCGTTATCTTGATTGCGCAGGATTGTATTATTCCAAGAGATCATTCTTTCTTCGCCTGCTTTAGTGACAATAGCATTTTGACAATATTTCGGAAAGTCATTATTTAGTAGGCTAGAAAAAGCTTCTCTAATCTCTAATTGATCGATCTGGGATATAAATTGAGAGAACCAGTCTTTGCCGATTACTTCCTCCATGGCATAGCCTGTAATGTTTAGCAAAAATGGATTGATATATTCCACTTTCCCCGCACAGTTCAACCCAACCACCATTAGGTTAACGTTGTCTAGCAAATATTGCCAACGACGGTTTGATTCTTGGAGAGCTATTTCATTTAGTTTGTTCTGCGTAATGTCATAGAAGATCGATAGTATCGTGGCAATTTTGCCATCTGGAGCATATTCAGGAATGAGATGAGCGCGATAATATCCCATTCCCTGATCTTCTGGGAATGGATACTCAATTTCATATCGCTGATCTTGCCCTGTTTCGAGCAATCTGTGAGCAGCGGATTCGAGCATGGTTACATTTTTCTCAGGGAATCCCATTTCTCGAAGGGTTTTACCCAGAAATTCTTTAACGGGAATACCTGTAGCTCTTTCTATGGCTAGATTAACGTAGAGGTGTCGCAGTTGAAGATCGAGGCGCATAATCACGCTAGGCGAATTCTCGGCAAGAGCAATAAATTCCTGCTGACGTTGAAAGAGTTCAGCAGTGCGCTCAGTCACACGATTTTCTAAGTCAGTATTGCTTTTTTGGAGATTTTGATAGAGTTCGGCTTGTTGCAAGGCGATCGCTAACTGCACCGATAACTGCTGAAGTAAGCGAATATCTGACTCTTCCCAAATACGTGGAGCCTCACATTGATGAGCGATTAGTAACCCCCAAAGGGTTGGTGTTTTGTTATCTGTGATCAGGATTGGCAAGACTAAATTTGCTCTCACCTGAAACTGTTCCATTAGTTTCAGATGGCATTCATGTAAGTTAGCTGTATATACATCAAAAGTTGAAAAAACTCTTCCCTCTCGGTATGCCCCACCGAGATCGTCTTGAAAACAGTACTCGTCAATGCGTTGATCTAGACAGGATTTCCATGGTGAGAGAACTGACTCTGCAACAACTGTTCCACTCATGTCAGGATTGAACTGATAAACAATGGAACGATCAGCATTTAAAAATGCGCGTACTTCTTGGACAATTGAGTTAGCAATATCTTCTATACTGAGATATTGCCGAATATGAAGCGTAATTTTGGCAATTAAAATTTCCTGCTGCTGCGATCGCTTGAGTTGCCGATCAAGGGTAATGAAATCGCCAACTTGACCAACACGGTTAATTATCGAAACTGAGGTGATCGCTCCTTTTACTAGATAGTCTGATGCTCCTAAACCCATTACTTGTAAGATCTGTTCATTCTCAGATCCAGTTAGCGCGATCGTACCTACTTCCAAATTTTCTTCTACGATTGTTTGTAATAATTCTAATCCTTCACCATTGGGAAGTTCGCAATCAATAATGACAATATCGGGATTTTGCGATCGCCATAACTCTAATCCTGATTCTCGTGTGTCAGCTTCTAGAAAATGATAGAGATGTGATCTGTCTGTTTGTAGATAGCTGATGTAGGTAGCACGATCAACTTGATCATCATCCACGATCAGCACAGTCAACATTGCTGCTGAAGATTGAGAGAGGTCAGAGTTTCTGTTGATTTGGGAAGTTGGGATCGGCGAAGATGGTGGCATAGATTTAGGGCGATCGCTTTGCTGTTGTTGTGGGTGATCTGATTGCTGCTGAGATCTTAAAAGGATAGGACTTACAGGCTTGAGTTGGTCACAAGTGCTTGCTTCTAAATTGCTAATCAATTGCTGCAATATAGTTGTATCAGTCTGCATTAGAGCAAAATCATTTTTTAACATTTGCTCAATCTGAAATGCGATCGCCGAGCCTTCTGGAAAACCTAATGAACCCATCGATCCAATTAGCCGATGCGCCTCCATATAACCGTCATAGCGCAAATCTGGATCTAAGTTGCCCTGATTTAAGGCGATCGCTACTCGATGGAAAAGAGCAATCGATTCTGGCAAAATAGCAATTAATTTTTTGGTCATAATCGCAATTACCTCCAGCACTCGCGATTTATCTATCTGCGACAAGCTTTCCTCAGGCAAAGTATTTGTCACTAAAGACTTTACAGTTTGCCTCTCCTCAGCTTGAACAGGCTCAGGTTTCAGGCGATATCCCAATCCATATAATGTTTCAATCGGGTCTATAGGCAGTCCCGTTGCCTTTAGCTTTCGACGTAATCCTTTAATGTGTGTCGTCACCACTTCCTCACTGGGAAACTCTCCCGCTGACCACACCTGATCAAGCAAGGCACTACGGCTAAATACCTGTTGTGGATACCTGAGGAATAATTCTAACAACCCATATTCCTTTTGAGTTAAGTGCAAAGGCTGGTGCTTATAGGTAACCTTATTTGATTTGAGATCAAGCCGAATCTGCTCCCATGTTAATTCTTGAATGAGCGTATCGCGATCTCTATAGCGGCGTAACAGCGCCCGAATCCGCGCCACTAATTCCTGAAAGTTATAGGGCTTCACCACATAGTCATCGGCTCCTGCCTCCAACCCCATTACGCGATCGTTAGTACTATCTTTTGCAGTCAGCAATAGCACGGGGATAGTGTAGCCAGAATTACGCAGCTTGGTACATAGCCCAATGCCATCGCTATCAGGCAACATAATATCGAGAATGACCAAATCATAGGTATAGGTTTCGATATGCTGCCATGCAGTCTTAGCATTAAGAGCAGAATCAATTGTGTAATGCGACTCTGCTAGTAGCTGCGAAAGTATTTCCGCAGAATGTATATCGTCTTCAACCAGTAAGATTTTCAAGGTTTTCTCCTATGAAACATGAATCTGCATAACTGGTGAGACTGCTTTATTGCAAATCAAAGCATCTCAAAATATCTCTTCCCAGCTAAAAACTATGTTAGGTAGAGCAATCATTGCCAAAGTGTCATTTTGTTCATAGCGCTGCATTCGCTTATATCCTGATGCTGATGGTTGTGAATATCCTTCTACTACTTTTTTATTGACATCAAACAGCCACATTTCAGGAATCCTATTCGCAGCGTAAAGAGGGCTTTTAACATCGCGGTCATAGGCGATCGTGCTATCCGCGACCTCTATAATCAACAAAATATCGTCAGGTGTAGGCAAAGCCTCGGCATAAAAATCATCACGCCATTTGAGTATGGCAAGATCAGGCTGTGGCTGTAAATAATTACTGAGGAGAATTGGATTCTGTGTCCAGATAATCGTCCGATCGCCAAGCTTTCGTTCAAAATTTTTAGTTGCCTTCGCTACACAAACTGCATGTTTCCTAACAATGGGGGACATTACTCTGATTTCTCCGTTAATTAGTTCGAGGCGATCGCTTTCAGCAAATATTCCCGCTTCGACAATAAGCTCATATTGCTGAACTGTGAATTTATGAACGTTAGACGTAGAGTTTGGCGTAATTAATTGAGCTGTCATCATGTTTCACCTAGGATCATGGTGGATTTTTATTGGACGAAAGGTGCGCCAAGCGCACCCTCTTGGTTGTTGCATAAAATTTATTGCATAGATTTTCGGGCAAGGCTGACTGCTTTGACAAAGCTATAAACACCTACAGGTAAGCTGATTAGCAAAATTGCCCAAGTAGTTGCAAATCCAAAATCTGGAGCGCCGTAGGATATTTCGTAAATGCAGCCAACAAAGGCGATCGCCGCAACGATGGAAATAAGCAAGATTAATTGAGCTTTTATATAATCGGGTGACATAAATTAAGTTTGATTAGGGTGGTTGAGTCTTAATATTTAGTATTATTGCTGAATGTGAGTGGTACTAAGTACTACTCACATTCATATTCGCATATTGATTGATAAGTAATGGACAGCAGATATAATCCCCAGCAGATCGAACCCAAGTGGCAAAAAGTTTGGGCCGAGAAACAACTTGACAAGGTAAATAACGACGCAATTGGTGCAGACAAAAAGAAATTCTATGCGCTGTCAATGTTTCCCTATCCATCGGGAGATCTGCATATGGGTCATGTCCGTAACTACACGATCACCGATGTGATTGCCCGTTACAAAAGAATGCAGGGTTATCAAGTCTTACACCCAATGGGTTGGGATGCCTTCGGGTTGCCTGCGGAAAATGCAGCGATCGATCGCAATACGCATCCCGCCAAATGGACTTACGCGAATATCGACAATATGCGATCGCAGCTTCAGCAAGTGGGCTTGTCCTACGACTGGGATCGCGAGTTAGCCACCTGTTCGCCTGACTATTACAAATGGACACAATGGATCTTTTTACAATTTTTAGAAGCGGGTTTGGCTTATCAAAAAGAGGCAAAAGTTAACTGGGACCCGATTGATCAGACCGTAATTGCCAATGAACAGGTGGATAGTGAAGGTCGATCTTGGCGATCGGGCGCGTTGGTGGAGAAGCGCAAATTACGTCAATGGTTTTTTAAAATCACCGACTATGCTGAGCAGCTTTTGCAAGATTTAGACAAGCTCACCGACTGGCCCTCTAATGTCAAGATCATGCAAGCTAACTGGATCGGTAAGTCCACAGGTGCAGAGCTAAGTTTTGCGATCGTTGGCAGTGACGAAAAAATCACAGTTTTCACTACCCGTCCCGACACCGTTTATGGTGTAAGCTATGTCGTGCTTGCCCCAGAGCATCCCTTAGTCGAGACTTTGACTACTGCTGATCAAAAAGAAGCCGTTAGCAAATTTATTGAAGAAGTCAAAAATCTTAGTGAAATCGATCGCACTTCTGACGATCGCCCCAAACGTGGCGTAGCGATCGGCGCAAGTGTAATTAATCCCTTCACAGGCAAAGAAGTTCCCATCTGGATTGCCGATTATGTTCTCTTTGAATATGGAACGGGCGCAGTGATGGGAGTTCCTGCCCATGATGTCCGCGATTTTGCCTTTGCGAAGCAGTACAACCTTCCCATTCAGACCGTAATTAATGCCCCTAATGCAACGGGTGAAGCACTCAAGGCTGCTTACACCGAAGCAGGCATCATGGTCAATTCGGGAGATTTTGATGGCTTGGATTCTGTAACCGCAAAAACTAAGATTGTGGAACTTGCCGAAAAAAATCAATGGGGAACTGCCAAAATCACCTATCGCTTGCGTGACTGGTTAATTTCTCGCCAAAGATATTGGGGCTGTCCAATTCCCGTGATCCATTGTCCCAAGTGTGGCATCGTTCCTGTTCCCATTAACGATTTACCCGTGATCTTGCCTGAAGATGTGGAACTCACAGGACGAGGTGCATCGCCTCTCGCCCAAAAGGAATCTTGGATAAATGTCCCCTGTCCTAAATGCAGCACGGCTGCTAAGCGTGAAACCGACACGATGGATACTTTCATTGATTCCTCTTGGTATTTCCTAAGGTTTGCTGATGCAAAGAATGATCAGAAAATCGGCGATCGCAATTCCATCAATAACTGGCTACCTGTCGATCAATATGTCGGCGGCGTAGAACATGCGATTTTGCATTTACTCTATTCCCGTTTTGTGACTAAAGTTTTGCGCGATCGCGGCTTACTCAATTTTGATGAACCCTTTACGAGATTGCTCACGCAGGGCATGGTGCAGGGCTTGACCTACATGAACCCTAACAAGGGTGGCAAGGATAAATGGGTTCCTTCAGCTTTAGTCGATCCGAAAGATCCGAAAGATCCGAAAACTGGTGAACCTTTGCAAGCGCTATTTGCCACGATGTCTAAATCTAAGGGCAATGGGGTGTCACCTGTAGATGCGATCGCTAAGTATGGAGCCGACACTTTGAGGATGTTCACGCTCTTTAAAGCTCCTCCTGAAAAAGATTTAGAATGGGAAGATGCCGATGTCGAAGGTCAGCAACGCTTCTTAAATCGGTTGTGGCGGTTGGTAACAGAATCAATTTTGTGGCGATCTATTAGCAATGTTGACTATGAAAACAGAGTTTTAGAGCCATGGCAGACAATTTCTGAGTCTGGTATTTCTGCAATTAACTTTATTGAGAAAGATCTCACTATTGATAATATAAGTGAAGAGCTTATAGAAACTTGGTATTCTTCAATCGAAGAAAAATATTACAAGATTGAAGGTCAGTATTACAAGTTGACTGGATCAGACAAGGAAGTCTTGAAAGAACATCCTTCATTTTCTCTAACTTTTGTTTTATTTCTTCCATCTGTCTCAAAAAAAGAGTGGGATCAGCAAGGTTTTCAAATTCACTTTGAGAAAATTAGCAAAAAAGATAACAAGCACGAAAATATTAAAGTTTATGTTGACTTTGGTGAGAATAAACAAGGAATAGACGGTTTGAGGTTAGGTATTCCTAAATCGATTGAAGCTTTTGAAAAGGCGGAAAAAGAGTTGCGTCGAGCAATCCATACTGCAATTAAAGATGTTACAGAAGATCTAGATGGTGAATACCAGCTTAATACAGCTATATCAGAAATGATGAAGTTGAGTAATGCTATATCTAGTTCACGAGTCAAAACTTCTCAGGTTTATCGTGAAGGTGTCGAAACCCTCTTAACATTGCTTGCTCCCTTTGCACCACACATTGCTGAGGAACTTTGGTCATTGATTGGGCATACAGACTCAATTCATTTGCAGCCTTGGCTCACCCACGATCCTGATGCACTCACCGTTGATGAGATTACCCTCGTCATTCAAATCAATGGCAAAGTGCGCGGCAGTCTCCAAGTGCCATCTAGCGCCAGCAATGACAAGCAAGCATTGGAGGAATATGCTCGCAGCTCAAGTGCCGCACAGAAGTATCTCGAAGGTAAAGAGATTAAGAAAGTGATTGCAGTTCCCGGAAAGTTGGTGAATTTTGTAGTTGTCTAAGTTTGTGGGTGGTGTTTTTCGCCACCCCATCTATTTACTCAATAACGAGGCGATGTCTTTATGGAAGAATTATTGACTCTGAAGGAATTGCTAGTTTGTGGGGATATTCCTGCGGCGATGGTTTTGGTTGAGGAAATGACGGAGATGAGTAAGGATGATAAAATCAGCAAAATTTTTAGCTACAGTATTATTTTATTAGTTCATCTCATCAAGCAAAAGGCAGAAAAACGTACTACGCGATCGTGGGATCTTTCAATTTATAACTCGACAACTCAAATTCGACGTGCAAATCAGCGTCGTAAGGCTAAGGGAACTTATCTTAGCAAATTAGAACTTAGTGAAACTTTAGCAGAAGCTTATAACATTGCACTGGCTAGTGCTGCGATCGAGGCTTTTGAAGGGCGCTATGAGGCGGATGAGTTAGCGGCAATGTGCGATCACGATGAGATTTTGGCAGATGCATTAAAATTAATTGAACAGGAATCAGTTAATTAAGTGTTTACAAGGCAACAACAGGAGTTTATATGCATTTACAAAGAGTCCAAGTTCCTGATTTTCGAGTCCTAAAGGATGTAGATATCACTTTTGAGAAAGATTTTAATCCTAGAGTTTTTCCACTGGGCAGCCAGAATGGTGGTGGGAAAAGTACTTTATTACAATTAATCTTTATATTGCTACATTGCTCAGGTAATTCCGATAGTTTTCTCGCTTTAAAAAATCTACTTAATGGATTTGATTTGCATAGAAACAAAGATAGAAGAGTATTAGCAATCATTGATATTTGGGATGGTCAAAACACAGTAGAACTAGAATTTTTTGTCTGTAAGAATTTTATCGTTGAACAGGCATCAAATACTTCAAATAGAACAATAAAAGAAAAGCGAATAAGCTTTTCTACATTTACAGAATTAAAGATTGCACAGAAAGAATCAAATAATTTATCTAATAAGTTAAAGAGATTACAGGAAAGCATAAAAAAAATAGGCTCTAAACATCCTGAACTATTAAACCCAAATTCTGCATATCCTTTAGATGTTGATTCTGATGACTCATCTAAGTTATTTATTCTTGAAAATCTACGAATACAGCTATTAGAACTAGATATTATTTTAGAAACAGAGAATACTGATGATCTAGATTTACCCCAAAAACTTGAGCAAGCAAAATCAACCTTAGTAGACAGGCAAAATATAGTTAACTCCAAGATAAATTATTTTAACTCAGAAATTGAAGTTTTAAATTCTAAATTGAGGCAAGCTAATATTATATATATATCTACTTACACTGCTAAAAATGAAGAATTTGATGATATAGCTTTACTTTGTAAAGCGAAGAATTTGAGAATAGATCTAGTTGAAAAATTCTTGAAGCAATTATCAAATAAAGTATTCCTAGCAGCTCCATCAACTCAAGTTTTTTTGTTTTTATCAAAAAAATCAAGGAAATCTCTTTTTTCAGATAGAAATGAGTATTATTCATTGCTTAGCAAATCCAATTCTAAATTGTCTGGACTTTTTACATATGATTTTTTGGCAGTTGACTTACTTATTGAATATTTTAAAACTGCAAGAGATCGAGATTTTAGACAAGCTTTAGAAACAGGTAAATATGGTAATAGTTACCAAAGTCTTTTAAAAGATTTAGAGTTTTTACTTCAAGATAAAAAAGTTAATTTGAGATCGGATTTTTCAGGATTAACATTTACGAGAAATATATCTGGTGTAACGGATGAACTAGAACTAGAACCAGAAGATTTAAGTCATGGTGAACTAAAAAGATTAAGTATTTATATTTGGTTGAAACACAACAACATAGAAGATGCAATTGTATTAATGGATGAAATTGATCTTGCATTGCATCCAGACTGGCAATATAGAATTGCAACAGACTTGGTAGAATGGGAACCAAGTAATCAATATATATTAGCAACTCACTCTTATGAATTATGTCAAGCATTAACACCTTCTCATGTAAAAGTATTAGAACCAAAACTCACAGAAAGACGTAGTGATTAGTTATGAGTTTTAGTGAGAAAGAATTAAAACAGCATTGCGAAATAATTTTAAAGCAACGTAAAATCCGTAACAAGATTATTGTTTTATGCGAAGGAATTATTCCTAAAGAACAAGGTAGACCATCTCCACAATCCTATGGAAGGATGGATACATTGCCAGATTCCAATTTTTATAAAGCTTGCATTCCTAGTGATTGGAGAAATTCTCGACCAGAGTTTTTCAACTGCGGTGACTGTAACAATGTTGCAAATACATATTTCACCCTTTTAGAAATGCTTGAGGAAGATACAGACAATCAATACTTTCATCCTAAAAAAATATTCGCGATAGTAGATCTAGATATTCAAATAAGACCTATTTATAGTTATCGATTTATAAATACTCAGGAAATATTTTGCAATCTTTATGACAAGATCAAAATCAATGAGACTAATGCTAATAATGATCAAGAGACTCATGAAATATTAGTGACAGGATTGATTCATAAAGAAGCTTACTTTTTAGTTCCAGCACTACAATCAATATTTGATGGATATTCTATCCAGCCATTTTACAAAGACAGCGAATTACTACTTGAAAATATTTATCTCGAAATGTCTCAAGATCTATGTTTGGATGCTGATTTAAAAGCTAACTTTGCGATCGCTTGTTCTCGTATTAATCATTGTGTTGGATTAAATTTTAGTGGAATAGATAAACTCAAAGATAGCTGGATAAATGAATTTCAAAATGCTATAGATAAGAATAGAAAACACGAACTGGTTTTCAGTTTGTTAACTACCCGAAAAGCTAAAGAATATTGGCATCAAGTGCAACCAAATGATGAATGGAGTAGAGATGTTTCTGTGTATAGAGATCAACTCTCATTAGAAATTGCTAGAGAGTTCTATGCAAAACAAATTGACGACGAAGCGGCGGCGAAATATCATATCCCCTACTTTTTCAAAATGTTGCGTAAATTTGCTTGATGGGTAGGCGATCGCACTGACAAATGCTTTCTCCCTATAATGTAGCTAGCTCAGAAAATAGGAGACAGCCAATAAAAGCGAAAGTGACAATTAATCCCCAAGCGCGTGAGCGAGAAGTCATCGCCATCCTGCTCAAACATGGGTGGGAATATCTACAT